>NZ_JAOVFN010000017.1:0-82917 GCF_034650275.1 Acinetobacter sp. IRS14 | reverse complement strand
CATCTTTAATCTGCGATAGTACCTCGCTAAGAGAGGACTTACTTTTGTCAATCATGTGAGAAACCTTAGAGCATGAGGTAACGTGATGTTATTACTACCGCTAAAAATTTATTTAAATTCTTAATGGTAGTAATAAATGGAATAAATTTTGTGAGTCAAAAGCGAACTTTTAACTCACATACACTTTCAATTAAGCGCTAGCGCGACGACGTTCAACTTCAGTTGAAGGAGCTGCAGCGGCATCTTTAACAAGTTCGATGTTAAATGTGATGTGTTTGAAAGCGTGATCTAAACCACGGCGTTGGATTTCAGCTGGGTCAGTTACATCAACTGCTGTTGCCACTAAGCCATCACGAGTTGCGAAAGCAAAGTCGTCCCATAAGTACTCATCACCCTCAATGTTGAATTGAGTTGTAAGCTTGCGGAAACCTGGTGCAGAAACGAAGTAGTGAACGTGAGATGGACGGTTACCATGACGGCCTAATTTGTTAAGAAGGGCTTGAGTTGTACCTTCTGGCGGGCAACCATAACCCACTGGCATTGTGGTTAATGCAACATATTTACCATCAGCATCAGTTAAAATACTACGGCGTAAGTTAAAGTCCGATTGAGACTTATCAAAGAATGAGTAGTTACCCAAACTGTTAGCATGCCATACTTCAACTTTAGCATTTTCAATGATATTGCCATCAGTATCAGTTACGGTACCTTCAATAATTAAGGTATCGATTTTGCCAGATTCAGTGCCATCATCCATACGCGCAAAGCCAACAGATTCAGGCGCGCCAGCTACATAAAGTGGGCCTTCAATGGTACGCGGTGTGCCACCCGTAACGCCAGCTTTTGCATCGGCTTCATCTGCACGTAAGTCAAGATAGTGCTCTAAACCTAAGCCAGCTGCTAAAAGACCAAGTTCGTTTGCTTGACCTGCGTCTGTGAAATATTCCAAACCTTTCCATACTTCTGAAGGTTGGATGTCTAAGTCTTCGATGGCTTGAAATAAATCCCCGAGAAGGCGCACTACAATTTGTTGAACACGTGCATCTACTTCGCCTTTTGCAGTGTCGACATTCATTTGTTTTACAAGCGCATCAATTTGTTGACGGTTCATACTAAAACTCCTTAAGTATGCAATACGGTTTTGGGTGGCAGCGCTGCGGGCATGTTGTTTTGCTAGCGAATAAGTGCCGCCACGTTCCTTGTTACCTTCTGAATAAATATATTCACTTTTTGAATGTGCTTCCGACCACACATTCAAACTATTTTCTTAGATTACGAATCATCATCACGAACAGAAGAAGGGTGGCGATTCATTGCCATCACTTCGATGTTCATGTAAGGATAGAGAGGTAATCCTTGTAAAATGTTGTGCAACTCTTCATTGCTCTCAACATCAAAAATACTGATGTTTGAATACTGGCCTGTAATGCGCCAGATATGACGCCATTTACCTTGACGTTGTAAGTCTTGCGAATAGGCTTTTTCAACGGCCTTAATTTCATTTGCTTTGTCGGCTGGCATATCAAGTGGGATATGCACATCCATACGTACATGAAATAACATGGGAAACTCCTTATCCTGTTGCCTTAACGACGTAACTTCTCGACTTTCTCTTCATCAATTTCAATGCCTAAGCCTGGAGCCGTTGGCAAGTGCAATTCAAAGTTTTCGTAACGTAGCGGTTCTTTCAAAATTTCTTCGGTAAGTAACAACGGACCAAATAATTCAGTACCAAATGCTAATGTTTCAAAGGTTGCAAACGCATGAGCAGAAGCAATGCTACCTACAGGGCCTTCAAGCATAGTGCCGCCATAAAGATCGATTCCAGCCAAACCTGCAATTTTGGCAACTTCACATGCCTCGATCAGACCGCCTGATTGTTCAATTTTCACGGCAAATACATCTGCACCATGACTTTTTGCAATACGATAGGCGCTGTCAGGACCAGTTAAAGCTTCATCTGCCATGATTGCGACATCAAAACGACGTGTTAAACGAGCAAGTGCTTCAGTATTTTGAATAGCACAAGGCTGTTCAATTAAATCAATCCCGCCATCTTGCAGTTGTTGAATACCTTGAATACATTCCAGCTCTGACCATGCACGATTTACGTCAACACGTACACTAATATCTGCACCTAGTGCTTTTTTAATTGCAATCACATGATCAACATCGTGTTGCAAATGGCGTGCACCGATTTTGAGTTTGAACGTGTTATGACGTTTCAACTCAATCATTTTTCGAGCTTCAGCAATATCTTTTTCTGTGTCACCAGACGCGAGCGTCCAAAGTACAGGTAAACTATTACGCAGACGGCCACCTAAAACTTCACTTAACGGCACGCCTAAACGTTTTGCCTGAATATCAAGTAGAGCGGTCTGAATGGCACATTTCGCGAAACGGTTACCATTAATATTCTTACGAATCAGTTTTAGTGTTTGAGCCACATTTAAATCTTTAACTGATGCGAGTAATGGTGCAAAGTAAGTATCAATATTGGCTTTGACACTTTCAGGACTTTCTTCACCATAGTTCAGTCCACCAATGGTGGTCGCTTCACCCCAACCGACAATACCATCCGTGGTCGTAATTTTAACGAGCACCAAAGTCTGAGTACGCATGGTAGTCACAGACAACTGGTGAGGACGGATAGTTGGAATATCCACAAGTATGGTTTCTATGGTTCTATACATGAAGTTTCAACTATTACGAACTTGTTTACATACCATAGAAGAATGTAATAGCCTAAAATAGATATAGAACGGTATTTTAAGATACTAAAAAGGTATATTAATGGAATTAAGACATCTACGTTATTTTGTTACCGTTGTGGAAGAACAAAGTCTGACTAAAGCGGCTGAGAAGCTTTTTATTGCCCAGCCACCACTCACGCGTCAAATCAAAAAACTAGAAGAAGAATTAGGCATTGATTTGTTTGTGAAAGGATCGCGTCCATTAAAAGTTACAGAAGCAGGGCTGTTTTTTTACCAACATGCCGTTCAAATTTTAACGCATACCGCTCAAGCTGCTTCGATGGCTAAAAAAATGAAGTTGGTAGAGAACATTGTGAAAGTTGGCTATGTCAGTTCACTTCTGTATGGGCGTTTACCACAGGTCATTTATCTATTTAGACAAAAGAACCCTGACATTCATGTCGAGCTTATTGAGTGTGGTACACGAGATCAGGTGGAAGCATTAAAACTTGGTAAAATCGATTTAGGTTTTGGCCGATTACCCATTAGTGATCCAGCGATTAAAAGGCTATTGCTTAGAAAAGAAAAATTAAAACTCGCGATTCATAAAAAGCATCCATTAAGTGAGTTTCAAGATTCAGGAATTTACTTATCTCAAATTATCAATGAGACGATTTTTTCTTACCCAACGACACCTAAGCCTAATTTTTCAACCACTATTCAAGCTTTATTTACCAAATTAGGTTTAATCCCAGCCAAGCTGACAGAAGTACGAGAAATTCACATGGCGCTTGGTTTGGTGGCATCGGGCGAAGGTATTTGTATTATTCCAGAAAGTGCATGTGATATTGGAATGAAGAATCTAACTTATTTAAATATCTTAGATTTAGAAGCTTATAGTCCCATTTCTCTATCCATGCGTAACATGGACCAAAGTTCTTATATCCCTAAAATTTTAGATTGTATTGAAGAGATCTATAGCCAAGAAGAAGTGTCGAGAAATCTAAATTTATAACTTTTTAATACTTTTTAAATTGAATTATCATGTTATTTTAAAACTTTAAGATTATAGGTAATATTTAAAAGGAATTAATAGATGAGAAAAATTTTAGGCGCAGCTTCTCTCATTATGTCTACCTGTGTTGTACATGCTGAACAATTAAATGAACAAGAAAAAACTTCTCCATATAGCGCGAATGTTACTTTTGCTAGCCAATATATTTCACGTGGGTTTCAACAAACTTGGGGTAAACCTGCTTTGCAAAGTGGACTGGATTATGCCAATCCGAATGGTTTTTTTGTCGGGACTTGGGCATCAAGCGTGAGCTCTAATTATTTGCGAGATGCCTCGGTTGAATGGGATTTTTATACAGGTTATTTAAAAACAATCGATAAATTTTCAATTGGGATGTCAGTTTTTTACTACTACTACCCAGGCGCGAAAAGTACACCAGAAACGGGGAGTAGCAGTTATAACTATGGTGAAATCGTACCTCAAATTGGCTATGGTCCTTTAAGCCTCAAATACTTTGTGACTTACACACCAGACTATGCCGGTTATAACTTCAAAACCATGGGGGGACCTGCTGGTAAACGATCGAGAGGATCAAGTTATTTAGATCTTAACTTTACCCAGCCTATCAGTGATACTTGGACTTTTGGCGCTCACTATGGCTATGAAAGGATCAAAAACTTTTCAGAATCTAATTTTCAAGATGTTAAAGCTGAACTCGTTAAAGATTTTGGTGATGGCTGGACTACAGGACTAGCGTATACAAAAGCATGGGATAAAAATAGCTACTATAAAAAGTATAGTAATGGTGAGACAGACGCACCTATTTCAAATCCGATTGACTCGACTTTTACAGTGTCTGTAAAAAAAGTATTTTAAATTAGATTTAACAATAATGGCTTTTAACTGCGCTTGGGCATCTTTAAATTTAAACTTCCAAACGTAGTTAAAACTGAATTTCTATTTATTTTTAAGTTAATTACGGCTGAACTGAGAATAACTGCGATTGAACTCAGCATAAGTTTGAAAGCTTCTCGTAATTTTTATCCTAAAACTTATATGGACTTTTATTAAATTCAATATTGATGATATGAAATAAAATGAATAGTAGGCTACTGTTTATTCCATAAAAAAACATCATAATTGGATATAACCTTTATTTATAAATCTTGTCCTAAGCTATTATGAAAATTGAAGATATTGAAGCTTTTGTTTGTTTTGTCAATGTTCAATCTACCAGTCTGGCTGCCCAGCAATTAGGTATTTCACAACCTGCTATTACTAGAAGGATCCAAAATCTAGAATCAGATTTGGGATTACAACTTTTTGACCGTAATACACGCCCTCTAAAATTGACTCAGCTAGGATTTCAAATTTTTGAGCAGTGTGCACAGGTTACTGCTGAAATAGATGCATTAGGACAATTAGTTAACAGCTATAAATTATCGACCCAAAACTTACGGATTGGCATTGCGACAAGTCTATCAGACACGATCTTGTCAGGTATTTTAGAAGACTTAAAGCAAAGTTATCCAACATTAAACTTAGAAATTAGCACAGGTTGGGGTATCGATTTATTAGATAAATTTAAGGAAAAAAAGCTAGATTGCATTTTTTCAACAACAGCCCAAACTTATGGGCAGAATGACCAGATAAACATGGAAATTTTAGGTCAGTTACAAATTGTGCCGACTGTTTCTAAAAAATTAAAAAAGATGTCTGTACAGCATCTTGCCGATTGTCAGTCTTTAGGATGGATTCTTAATACTGAAGGGTGTGGTTTTCGCCAATATCTTGTATCGGAATACCATAAATTGAATCAGTTACCTAATATAAAAATTGAGGTTACAGGAACCAATTTGCAGATGAATTTATTGGCTCAAGGTCTTGGAGTAGGGTTATTACCGAAAGAAGTTTTTGAAAAGAGTATTTATGCTGCTCAACTTACCTCAATTGAACTTACTGATTTCAATTTATCAGTGCAACTTTTTTATATGATTCAACCCGATTTGAATGAAGTCTATCAATCAATTTGTCAAGAGATGAGTCGTAAAGTACAGAGCATACTCGGATGGGGATGAAATAAAATATCAAGAAATTTTATTGAGCATAATCAATATAAAAAGTATTAATTGAAGATAACGCTTTCGTTGACGTCCGCAATGTTTTGAGCACTACTCATTCTGCTAGTATTCCATATTTTAATATTATTATATATTTAATATTTGTTTTTAACATATTAAGACCTGCCGTATTCTTATAAAAAATACATCGGGTTTAAATATGGCAATTCAAATTTTAGGAATGATCTGGCACCGTGAGGCATCTGAAATTATTCCAGCGACGAAAACTTTTGATAAAAATTATATTGTCAAAATTGCTCAGGCACATGAACAGGCTGGTTTTGACCGTATTCTATGTGGCTATTGGTCCGATCAGGCTGATGGTTTTTTAGTGACAGCCTATGCTGCTGCACATACGTCTAAAATAAAATTTTT
This sequence comes from Acinetobacter sp. IRS14, assembly GCF_034650275.1. NCBI lineage: Bacteria > Pseudomonadati > Pseudomonadota > Gammaproteobacteria > Moraxellales > Moraxellaceae > Acinetobacter > Acinetobacter sp. IRS14. Next base: position 76,714 of record NZ_JAOVFN010000017.1, on the reverse strand, counting down.
ACTGGCACATCGTCCGGGCTTTGTTTCTCCAACATTGGCAGCCCGTAAATTGGCAACCTTGGATCAGCTGACAGATGGACGTTTAGCGCTACATGTTATTTCTGGTGGGAGTGATATTGATCAGAAAAAAGATGGAGATTTTTTAAATAAACAAGAACGCTACGCACGTAGTGCCGAGTTCATCGAAGTTGTACAAAAAACATGGTATAGCCAAGAACCTTTTAGCTATGAAGGTGATTATTACCATGTAGTAGATGCTTATTCTGAAATTAAACCACTCCAAACACACTTACCAATTTATTTTGGCGGTTCTTCAATAGAAGCTTTACAAGTTGCCGCAAAGCAGGTTGATATTTTTGCGCTTTGGGGAGAGCCTCTAGCGGGGGCCCAAGAGCAGGTTGAAACACTAAATCAGTTGGCAGCACAACATGAGCGCCAACTTGATTACAACATTTCATTTCGTCCAATTATTGCTGATAGTGAGTCCATAGCTTGGGAAAAAGCACAAGAAATTTATCAATTATCTAAAAAACAATTAGAAAACTTTGGCCTACAAGCTGCCAGAAAAAAACCACAAAGTACGGGTGGGCAACGTTTACTTGCAGCAGCGGGTCAAGGTGAACGTTTAGATACCAATTTATGGACTGGTATTACTTCTTTAGTTCAAGGCAGTTATAACTCTACGGCATTAGTGGGAACCCCAGAACAAGTTGCAGAGTCTATTTTGCAATATTACAAACTCGGCATTCATAGCGTATTGATACGTGGGTTTGATCCTGTTCAGGACGCAATTGATTATGGTCGAGAGCTATTGCCCCAAATCCGTGAAAAAACAGAAAAATATGATCAACAGCAACAGCTGATTTCGGCCTAATCGGAAAGGAAATAATAATGAATCACTATGGCAAAATTTTATTGGGTGTTTTTACAACAGCAATTTTAGTCGGTTGTACAAAAAAAGAGGCTTCACCTGAACATGCTCAGGCATCTGAAGTCAAAGCAAATAAGGGGCAGGTTGTGCTCAATATTGGTGATCAAAAAGGCAATATGCGTGCACAGCTTGAAGCATCTGGTGCTTTAAAAAATGTCTCATATAAAATCAATTGGTATGAATTTCCAGCTGCTGCACCAGTTGCAGAAGCATTAAAAGTAGATGCGATTGATATTGGTTACTTGGGGGATGCACCTTTTATTTTTGCCAATTCTAATGGCGGAACAGCCAAAGCTATTGCCGTGTATAAAGCAGATCCATATCCAGTTGCTATTTTAGTGCCGCAGAATAGTCCAATTAAGTCTGCTAAAGATTTAAAGGGTAAAAGTTTAGCATTTAATAAAGGCTCAATTAGTCATCTTTTAACTTTAAAGGCCCTAGAACAACAAGGTCTGAAGCCTGAAGATGTGACGTTTAAATTTTTACCTCCTGCCGATGGAAAATTAGCTGTTGCCAATGGTTCAGTAGATGCTTGGGTGGTATGGGATCCATATACGGCATATGCTGAGCTCAAGGATCATTTTCGTGTGGTGGTTAATGGCCGTGGTTTGTATTCAGGTTATACCTTTTTAGCAGCCACGGATAAATCTTTAAAGGATCAGAACAAACGTGTGGCAATTCAAGATTTCATCTATCGTTTAAAAGAGTCACAAGCTTGGGCAGGACAACATGGGGATGAGTTTGGTAAAGCTTATGCCAAAATAACTGGACTACCAGAGGATGTGGGAATCAAAGCTTTTAAACGTCGTAATGCCTCGTGGGAGCCGATCGATAATGAAGTGATCAAAGTTTCTCAAGGAACTGCCGATTTTTATACCAAATATAAGCTTATTGATAAAAAGTTTGATGTGACATCTTCATTTGATACTGGTTTTAAAGTGGAGCAAAAATAAAGATGAGTCAGTTGCAACAAGTACTCCAGCCGTTGATTGAAAAAATTGAATATGGAATTTCACAGCAATTAGAAGATGTTGATCTCATACAATCTTTTATTCCAGAGTTTCGTAGATTGCTGCATTTAAATGATTGGTTGCCAAGCTCTTATCGGCAGCCGAACCCTGAACGCTATCAACAGTTTTTATTATATCGCGATCCGGAAGATCATTTTTCAATTGTCAGTTTTGTATGGGATAAGGGACAAACTACACCAATCCATAATCATGAAGTTTGGGGAGTCGTTGGTGTCCTGCAAGGTGAAGAAATCTCACAGCGCTACCAAAGAAATGCATTAGGACATTTTGAGATCACAGGAGAACCAGATCATTTAAAAGTTGGCGAAATTGATTTTTTTACTCCAGCCTTGGGTGATGTGCATCAAGTAAGTAATGCGCTGTCCGATCAGGTTTCGATTAGCATCCACATTTATGGTGCAGATATTGGCAAAGTAGAACGCTATACCTTTGCTTTAGATGGCACAGCAAAGCGTTTTATTTCAGGTTATTCAAATCAGGAACATTAATATGACAACCAATATTCAAACTTATCAAGATATCCGCAAAAAACTATTGGCTAGTCAAGAAATCGCACTAATTGATGTACGTGAAGAAGATCCATATGCTCAAGGTCATCCTTTGTTTGCTGCCAATATTTCTCTTTCCAAATTTGAAGTAGAAATTCTCAATCGAATACCTCGTCTGTCTACAGATATTGTTATTTATGATAATGGTGAAGGTTTGGCAGAACGTGCCTATCAACAGTTACAAGCATTAGGCTATCAGCAGATTTCATTATTGGATGGTGGTTTACAAGGCTGGAAAGATGCAGGCGGTGAAATTTTTATTGATGTCAATTCGGCAAGTAAAGCCTTTGGTGAATTTGTTGAACATCATAAAGGAACGCCGTCACTTTCAGCTCAAGAAGTCAAAAAATTAATTGATGATCAGGAAAACATTGTCATTCTGGACGCTCGTCGTTTTGATGAATATCAAACAATGAGTATTCCGGGCGGTATCAGTGTACCTGGTGCTGAATTAGTACTCCATGCTAAAAATATTGTTAAAGATGAAAATACTAAAATTATTGTGAATTGTGCGGGGCGTACACGTAGTTTAATTGGTACACAGTCATTGATTAATGCCAAGATTGGACATGAAGTCTATGCTTTACGTAACGGTACGATTGGTTGGACATTGGCACAGCAACAATTAGCTTTAGGACAACACCAACAATATACTAATTTTGCTAATAAAAATAATTCATTAGGCGTATTAGAGAATGCCAAACAATTAACACAGCAGGCTGGTGTAAAAACGATTAGTTTGGAACAACTACAACTATTCCAACAACAGAATGAACGCACCACCTATGTTTTTGATGTACGGTCAGAAGAAGAGTATATACAAGCGCATCTACCCAATAGCCGTTGGATTGGTGGTGGGCAACTAGTTCAGGAAACTGACCATTATGCGAGTGTACGCGGTGCCAGAATTGTACTCATTGATGATCAACTTGTCCGTGCTTATATGACTGCCTCTTGGTTGGCGCAAATGAATTGGGATGTCTACGTACTCGATGCGGATTTTCAGACAATATTTACCGAGCAAGGAGGATGGAAACCAGTTGTTCCGTTGTTGCATATAAAACATCGGATCACACCTGAACAATTGCAAGCATGGTTAGATGTCCGTGAAGAAGTCACTATTCTGGATTTTACAACTAGTGCAAATTATCAAAAAGGGCATATTCCTACTGCTCAATGGGTATTAAAAGCAGATATTGAACGACTGTTTAATGAGAAAAAAATTCCAACAAACCATAAAATTGTTGTGACTTGTGGTACTAGTCTGTTGGCACAATATGCAGTATCTGCTCTTCAATCCAAAATTTCAGAAAATGTATATGTCTTGGAAGGCGGTAATCAGGCATGGGCAAAAACTTTTGTTTTGGAAACTGATAAACATGTTTACTTATCTCCCCGTATAGATCGGTATAAACGCCCTTATGAAGGAACGGATAATTCTATCCAAGCTATGCAAGACTATTTAGAGTGGGAATATGGATTAGTTGCCCAATTGAATACAGATGGGACGCATGGTTTCTTTGTGGTTTAGTTAAATATTTAGCTAAAATATTGATAAAAATCATAATAGCTCTTTTAAAACGAAGAAGAGCTATTATGAAAATCAAAAATATTAATCAAAACTTTTTCTTGAGATTTCTCTAAAAAAATCTTTTTGAAACTAAAGTAATAACTGTTGCCTGAAAAACAGTTATTCAACAATAAACTATCACTTTTATGCACAGATAGAGAAAGATATTTTTATAAGTTATTGAAAATAATTGTAAAAATATTTGGCATGTAAATTGAAATATAACAGCAATATTTTTTTATCTCATCGTTTAGCAATCGACGTTATGAGGGGGGTATTGCAAAAATGTCAGATTATTCGCAAAGTCTTATTTCACTGTTGGCATACCACGCAACAGCACGTCCAGATGCAATTGCATTAAGACATAAAAAGCTAGGTCTGTGGCAGCAGTGGTCATGGAAAAATTTACTAGAACTTAGCGAAAGATACGCGTCTGCGCTTTATGAGTATGGTTTTCAAAACAAGCAAACTTTTCTTATTGTCAGTGCTCCGAATATTGATGTAGTTGCTATTAGTCTGGCTATACAGGCTTTAGGTGGCGAAGTTCAATTAATTGACCAAAGTGTTGATACATTAAAAACAGAAGACTTTTTAAGACACCTTGCGATTTTAAAACCAGATTATATTCTCGTAGAAGAGCTAGAGCAGCTTGTTTCAATTGAGACATTACGCTATCACCCAATTTATATTTTTTATATTGAACAAAGCAAGTTAAGTACATTTGAATATGACTATGTTGTAGCTGTCGATAAGTTATTAAAAAGTTCCAATGGGAAATATCGTATTGATTTTAAAAAGACTCAGCTCGAACCTGCACAAATTGCTTTTAGCTTTGAACGGATTGAATCTAATCAACGACTGAGAGTGCAATATTCTCATCAAGATTTGATTGCAGAGGCCAAACATTTAGTTCAAAACCACCACCTAGATCATCAAGAGGAAGCATTTGTCACACGTGCTTTTTCAAGTGTTGGTCACATTCGTTATCTATGGTCATCATGGCTACTTGCAGGTTTTAACTTAAATATTCCTGAGACCTTAAATACTCGCGATCAGGATAGACAGATTATTTCGCCAACATTGATTTTAGGGACCAATGAAACCTATGCCCGTGTTGAGCAGTTAATTTATAACCGCTTACCAAGTGATAAATGGCTTGCCAAACATTACTGGCACGCACTTCAAAAACAGAAAAATGAAGAAAAATTATCTTTGATTGATAAGTTGAGCTTTGCCTTATTTAAGCAAGTCATTTTAGAAGAGTTGGGTTTTTCACACCTTAAAGTGGCTTTAACAGTGGGGCAGCCTGTAACGCTTGCAACACGAAATTTTTATCAAAGTTTAGGTGTGAAGTTACACGAATGGGGAGAATATGCCGAATGGCAAAGTACCCAATTGGACAATTCGCAGCTTCATTCTTTGCCAATAACAACAATAACTTAAGACGAGGAATATATGTCAGTATCATCTGTGGTATTGCTAGAACTTAAGGCAATTGATTTATCTTTTGGCTCTTCACAAGTGCTCAAGCAGCTTAGCTTAGAGGTGAGAGAGGGGGAGATTTATTCTTTAATTGGTCCCAATGGTGCAGGCAAAAGTTCAGTAATTAATATTATTAATGGCATTTATCAGCCGCAATCTGGTCAGATTATTTTTGCTGGTCAGGTTTTGCATAACTATAAGGCAAAGCATGCACCGTATTTAGGAATTGCGCGCACCTTTCAAAATTTAGCACTCTTCAAGCAAATGTCAGTATTGGACAATGTCTTAACTGGACGGGTATTAAAAAGTCGTCATTCATTGTTAGGTGCATTATTGTCTTTACCAAGCACTCAGAAAAATGATGACTTACAGCGTTTTAAAGCTGAAGAAATTTTAAAACTGTTGAATCTACAAGAATACCGGGACCAATTGGTTAGCTCGTTGTCTTATGGTTTGCAAAAACGTGTGGAGTTGGCAAGAGCATTGGCAGCAGAACCTCAGTTTCTGCTTTTAGATGAGCCAATGGCTGGAATGAACCATGCTGAAAAAAGAAATATTGCCAAGTTTATTCAAAAGATAAATCAACAGTTGGATATAACCATTTTCATGATTGAGCATGATTTGGCTGTTGTGATGGATATTTCCGACCATATTGTGGTGCTGGACTATGGCAAAAAGATTGCAGAAGGCACTCCACAACAAATTCAAGAACATCCCGAAGTGCTGAGTGCATATTTAGGGATTCAAGCGCTTGAAGCGCATTGAGCATATACAAATAAATTAAAAATAAGAGGTTAGTTTTTATATGTCATTTTTTCTAGAAGTCTTGCTAGGGGGTACGTTGGCAGGTGTCATGTATTCCTTGGTTGCCATTGGGTTTGTTTTGATTTATCGGGCATCGGGTGTTTTTAATTTTGCACAAGGTTCCTTGGTTTTATTTTCAGCCTTAACTTTTGTCAATTTAACTGAACGTGGCATTCCATTTGTGGTGGCCTTTATTGTCACGCTATTTGTCATTTTTGTGCTGGTACTACTGATCGATGCATTGATTTTAAAACATTTAATTAATCGCTCTGTCATTACATTGTTTATGGCAACTCTGGGTTTGAGTTATGTCATTGAGGGATTAGCTCAAACTGTATGGGGAACACAGGTCCATGGATTAGATCTGGGAATTTCTGATTCACCCATTAATTTCTTTGGCATCATGCTGAGCAAGTTTGATCTGTTCGCAACAGGTATTGCTGGAACATTGGTCATTATTTTATCTCTTTTATTTAGTAAAACTCGCTTTGGCATTTCACTACGTGCTGTTGCTGATGATCCTTTAGCCGCACAATCTGTGGGGATCCGTTTAAATCATATCTGGATATTAGTCTGGACAGTGGCAGGGTTTGTTGCATTAGTCGCTGGTTTGTTGTGGGGCGCACGTTTAGGTGTTCAATTCTCGCTTTCATTGGTGGTACTAAAGGCTTTACCTGTACTGATTATTGGTGGTTTTACTTCGATTGCAGGTGCGATTTTAGCGGGCTTGATTGTGGGAGCAACCGAGAAACTAGCAGAGATTTATTTAGGCGGCATTATTGGCTCGGGAATTGAAAACTGGTTTCCATATGTGCTGGCGATTCTCTTTTTATTGGTATACCCAACTGGTCTGTTTGGTCAGAAACAAGTGACGAGGGTATAAGCCATGTTTTTATTTAGCCAAGCAAGACAGTACGTACAGCAATATCAAGATGAGAAACGCATTTTTCGGCTTAAAGAGCATCGTATTTTATTTATTTTTGCACTATTGATTGCCTTTCTTTTCGTTCCATTTGTGGGGCCAGATTACTTATTTAATGCAATTTTAGTCCCTTTTCTAGTTTTGGCACTTGCCGGATTGGGACTTAATATTCTGACAGGTTATACCGGACAACTTTCATTAGGTGCCGCAGCTTTTATGGCAGTGGGCGCATTTGCAACTTATAACTTAGAGCTGCGAATTCCTCAGTTGCCATTACTGGTCAGCATTTTTTTGGGCGGTGTAATTGCTGCTTTAACTGGGGTTGTGGTTGGTCTGCCAAGTCTTCGAATTAAAGGCTTTTATTTAATTGTTTCCACCTTGGCTGCACAGTTTTTCATACCGTGGTTATTCACACAGTATGGTTGGTTTACTAACAATAATGCTTCGGGGGTGATTACTGCTCCTCGTATGAAAATATTGGGTTATTCCATAAATAGCCCAGTCGGGCACTATTTATTGACCTTAAGTATTGTCGTGGTTCTCATTGTTTTGGCTCGCAACCTGATCAATAGTCAATATGGTCGTAATTTTCGTGCTGTACGAGATATGGAAACTGCGGCAACCACTATCGGCATTCCGGTGAGCCAGACTAAATTACTGGCGTTTGCGATCAGTTCATTTTATCTCGGTATTGCGGGAGCACTTTGGGCTTTTGCTTATCTTGGAACCATTGAAGCAGATGGGCTAGATCTTAATCGATCATTTCAAATTCTATTCATCATCATTATTGGTGGTTTAGGCAGCCTAACAGGTAGCTTTTTGGGCGCCGCATTTATTGTGCTGTTGCCTATTTTATTGAGTGTTTTGGGGCAAGTTGTTTTCGGACAGGCTATCGATCAAGCACTACTACAGAATCTACAAAAAATTATTTTCGGGGCTTTGATCATTTACTTCTTGATCAAGGAACCAGAAGGATTAAGCCGTTTACTACGTAATTTGTATCACAGATTAAGAAAATGGCCATTACGTTACTAATTGTTTTAACAACACTTTTGTCTGTTTATTTAGAGATTAATTTATGAAGTTATTTAAATCCTTGTGGTTTTGGCTGGTGGTTATTGCCATCGCTTTAGTCGCTATTGTGTTTGTCACGAAAAAAGACAAACAAAATCCACCTGAGCAAAAACAACAAGCCGCAACTGAGCAGCAAACACAATTATCGGATAAAAATGCCCAGTATTTCCCGTTACAGAGTTATCGGGTTGGCCCTTACGCTGCTGGGGGAACGGGCTTTTTCGGGGGCTTTATTGACTACATGAAAGCCGTCAATGCCAAAGGCGGTGTGAATGGCGTGAAGCTGGTGTGGTCTGAGTGTGAAACCGAGTATGTAGTAGAAAAAGGGGTAGAATGCTATGAGCGTTTGAAGAATGGTTTAAATGGAGCGCCTGCTGCTGCAACCAACCCTTTATCTGTCGGTATCGCTTATGCAACTTTGGAGCGTTCAACAAAAGATAAATTACCGTTGATTACTATTAATCATGGGCGTACAGATTCTACGGATGGCCGTGTTTTCCCATACGTATTTCCATTGCAGCTCAATCCATATAGTGAAGTATCTGCAATTATTAATTATTTAGGTCAGCAAAGCGGTGGCTTGGAAAAACTAAAAGGTAAAAAAATCGTGGTTCTATATCACGGTTCTCCTTACGGCAAAGAAACGATTCCAGTCATTGAGATTTTATCGAAAAAGTATGGCTTTGAAGTAACCAACATTGAAGTACCACACCCTGGTAATGAACAACAATCTCAATGGTTAAATATTAGACGGATTCAACCGGATTGGGTCATTCTTCGTGGTTGGGGTGTGATGAATCCTGTTGCATTAAAAACTGCACAGAAAGTGGGTTACCCAACCAATAAAATTATTGGGAATATCTGGTCAAACTCAGAAGAAGATGCTGCCCCAGCAGGTGCTGCGGCAAATGGGTTTATTTCAATTACGACTCATCCATCAGGAACGAATTTTTCTGTATTACAAGAAATTAAACAACTTGTTGTTGATAAAGGCCAGTCAGATCTTGCCGATAAAAATCGTTTCGGTACGGTTTACTATAACCTAGGTGTGGTAAACGGTATTTTGAATGTAGAAGCAGTACGTGTGGCACAAAATAAATTTGGTAAACGTCCGCTTACTGGTGAAGAGGTCCGTTGGGGCTTTGAACATATCAACTTAACTGAAGCACGTCTAAAAGAACTTGGTGCATATGGTTTGGTACAGCCTTTAAAATTATCGTGTCAAGATCATGAAGGCGGTGGTGCGGTACGTTTCCAACAATGGGACGGTAAAGAGTGGAAAGTAATTAGTGATTGGGTACAAGCAGATCGCAGCTTATTACGTCCGATTATTGAACAATCTTCAGAAAAATATGCCAAAGAGCAAGGCATAAAAATTCGAGATTGCGCAACTGAAGAATAAGATCAGGAGATGACCGCATGTCTAAATCATTAAACAGTATCAAACCTGAAAGCAGTGAACCGTTGTTAAATGTCGATGATATTGAAGTCGTATATGACCAGAGTATTTTGGCGGTTAAACGGGTGAGTTTAACTGTTCCTTCCGGTTCTATTGTTGCATTGCTTGGTGCCAATGGAGCTGGTAAGAGTACAACTCTGAAAGCAATATCACAGTTGATTTTTGCTGAAAATGGGCAAATTCACCGTGGCAAAATTGAATATCAGGGTGAATCCATACTTGGGAAAAATCCAAGTGATATTGTCAAAAAAGGTTTGGTTCAAGTCCTTGAAGGACGTCATTGTTTTACACATTTGACTGTTGATGAAAATTTAAGGACAGGCGGTTTTATTTCGCATCATTCGGGTACCAAACTTTCAACTGCATTAGAAAAAGTTTATCAATATTTTCCAAGGCTTGCTGAAAAGAAGCAGACATTGGCTGGTTATCTTTCTGGTGGTGAGCAGCAAATGCTTGCCATTGGTCGCGCATTGATGACAGAGCCAAAGTTGGTTTTATTAGATGAACCTTCAATGGGGTTAGCTCCTAAGATTAGTTATGAAATTTTTGAATTAATTAAGTCGCTTTCTGAAGAGCAAGGTGTGAGTTTTTTAGTTGCCGAACAAAATATTCGTTTGGCACTTGGCTACACCAATTATGCGTATGTCATCGAAAGTGGAGAAGTCAAAGTTTCTGGACAGACTCAAGTTCTTTATGAAACCGGACAAATTCAAAAAGCATATTTAGGAGAGATTGCTTAGCTTTTAATAGCCAGTCATCAATCAAATGATTGATGACTGGCTTGATATTGATAGATAAAAATAATTTATTCGCCGCGTTTATTTACAACCAACTCACCTAAATCAATCAGTCGGGAACGAATGACATTACGACTTAAACCTAGCATTTGTGCAGTTTTAACTTGATTCTGATGACAATAATGATAGGCGATTCGTAATAATTGCTCTTCAAATTGTGCATAAACTTGTCCATCATTTTGCTGAAATAGCTGATGAAAAACTTCTTTTAATTTAGGATTTATGACGGGTTCACTGGTTTTTTTTTCTTGAAGCTTATTTTGGTTCAGTTGAGTGGGTGGTTGAATTAATGTGAGATCATGACTTTCAATAATGCCATTTTGGCAAATTAATAGCGCATGATGGATCATGTTTTCTAATTCACGAATATTACCAGGCCACCAGTAATTGCTGATTTTTTCTTTTGCAGCGCTGGAAAAATCGGCTTTGTCATAACCAAGTTGAGCATGATATTTATCAATAAAGTGATAGGCGAGAGGTAAAATATCTCCTTTTCGTTCACGTAAAGGTTTAATGTTTAAGGTAACCACATTAAGGCGGTAATATAAGTCTTCGCGAAACTGATCGCTAAGAATGGCTTGTTCTAAGTTTACATTTGTTGCTGCGAGTACTCGTACATTTACAGGAATACTTTTACGAGAGCCCAAACGGACTACTTCACGTTCTTGTAATAGCCTTAAAAGTTTAACCTGAATCCGTTTAGATAAATCCCCAATTTCATCAAGTAATAATGTCCCACCGTTTGCAGCCTCGAACCACCCCGCATTGCTCGATAATGCCCCTGTAAAGGCACCTTTTTCATGACCAAAGAGTTCGCTTTCAACAAGGGTCTCAGAAAAAGCCCCACAGTTTACCGCAATAAACGGTTTATTACGCCGTTTACTATGGTTATGAATTTGTCTGGCAATGAGCTCTTTACCTGTACCTGTTTCACCATGAATTAATACACTCGCTTCGCTGGGTGCAATCTGCTTGATATATTCAAGCAATTTTTTGGATTCTGGGTCGTTAAATACCTGTGCTGTGGCTTTATGCGAGTCACTGCGCTGGGTAATTTCAGGTAGGGTAACAATATTATGCCGCATCTAATATAGGTCTCTCATTTATATCAAATGGTTTCTGTCGGTGGGAGTTCGATGCATATCGGTTATTCCTAAGTATTCAATTGTCGATGATGTTATGAATAGAATGACGCTTTGGGATAAAGATCATTTAGAGCCCAAATTCCTAAATCTTGCAGCTTATATTCCACTGGGTCATGTAAGGTTTGTGTTCTTACATTGCGCCAGAATCGGTCAAATCGTAATGACACCTGAGTTGCTCTGGCTCCTGTCACCTCAAAAATACGATTGGTAATATCTAGACTTGTTCGTGTTGCTGCTACTTTTGCTGTTGCTATAGCAATAGCAACCTCACCACGTTGTTGTTCTGTCAGGTTTTCGGCAATGTCCCATGCTTCTTGTAGTTTGGTAATCGCATTTTTGTTTAACAGGCGTAAGGCTTCTAGCTCTAACCAGAACTCACCATAGTGTCGCAAGATGTAAGGATCTTGATCTGCATGTTCCACACCAGATAAAAACCATGCACGTGATTCATTTTTTGTATAACGTTTGGCTTCAAGCATTGCGCCTTCGGAAACGCCCAAGAACATATTCACAAAAACCAATTGTGCAATTAAAGGTCTTAACGTTGAAAATGGTGTACTTAGTGGCCCTGGGTCAAGCAACATATCTTTTATTTCAACACGAACCCGTTCGAAAATGGAACTACCACTGTCTGTTTGACGTTGTCCAATATTATCCCAGTCATGGTACAACGTAATTCCTGAGCGTGAGGTTGGTACCGCTGCAATTAAAAGATTTCCAGTTTTTTCATCTACTCCTGATGCAATAAGCATTTCTGAGTCAAGCGCACCTGAGCAAAAACTTTTTTTTCCCGAAAATTCGTACCAGTCATCTTGTTTTTTTACGACGGTACGTTTGTCGAGTGGGTTTAATGCATTTCCCCAAAACCACGATTTTTCAGCAGTGAGTTGGTACCAACGCTGCCATTGCTGTGAATTACCAAATAAGCGAACCGTTGCTAAAAGCAAATGATGAAAACCAAAAACATGGGCGAGTGAGCTATCAGCCTGAGCAAAGATTTTGACAACATCAAAGATGTCTTGCCACTGACCGGACAAGCCACCAAATTGCTCTGGAATGGATAAAGAAAGAAGACCACTTTGACGAATTAAATCACGTTCATGTTTAGGAGTACCGCCAACTTTATCTCTTTCTATAGCAGTTTGCGCAAACTGCTGAGTCAGAGACTGTGCAACAGGAATGACATCAGAAAGACTACGAATACTGTGGTTCTGATTAAAAACGTTCATACTTGCCTTATCCTTTATTTATCTATTTTTGACATAATTTAAGACTTACTTTCACGATGTGGCGTGAAGGACGAATAAATAATTGGTTGGTGCTTCAATTGATTTATAAGTTGTTATAGCTAGATAAATCATAAGAGATCAACCAAACTAAAGTCTCATAGGATGCTGCGAGCAAACACTATGCCAATAAAATATTTATTAAATTTCAACAGACTGTATCTTTTTTCTCATGTGGCAGGTTGGCTTTAAATTCAAAGTGTTGATGTACTGTTGCATAAACAACACTATGCTTTTGGAATGTTGCCTATTTCACATCGAGTACTCTAAATGAGCAAATAATTAAATTTAATATTATTTGCACTTAATATTATTGGTATTAGTTATCTAGAAAACTTAGATTAAGCTACGTTGTTTAGCTATTTTTCTGATTTAAGAAAAAGTACTCGTTCAGATTGATCTCATCCACTTTAAATTTTGGAGATTATTATGGATATCGTCAAACATCCCGAATCTCGCCAACTCGTACGTACGGTTAAAGCCAGTGCATATGTATTTGAAGATCAAAATTCAAAGTGTTTAATGTCTTATGTTGAACAAATCGCACCAAGCGAAGCTTCCGTTTTAATTGTTGGTGAAACAGGAACAGGTAAAGAACTGGTTGCTCGAAAGATTCATGCTTTATCTAATCGGAAAAATAAACCCTTTGTTGCTGTAAACTGTGGTGCTTTATCTGATACGTTAGCTGAAACAGAGTTGTTCGGTCATGAAAAAGGAGCTTTTACAGGAGCCATAAGCCATCAGATCGGGTGGTTTGAAGCAGCGCATGGCGGAACCATTTTTTTAGATGAAATTGGTGATTTGTCACCAAGCATTCAAGTGAAGCTGCTAAGAATTTTACAAGAAAATGAAGTGGTTCGGGTTGGTTCTCGACAGACCAAAAAAATTGATGTCAGAGTAATTGCTGCAACGAATATTCGATTAGAAGAAGCCGTATATGCTGGTAATTTCAGAGAAGATTTATATTTTCGATTAAAAGTTGCATCGCTCCATGTTTTACCGCTTCGCCTACGAACTGGTGATATTTTGCCTCTAGCACAGCACTTCATTTATGACTATTCGCAGAGTCTGAATAAGAAACCGCCTATGTTAAGTGAAGAGGCTCAACAATTGCTCGTTGATTATCATTGGCCGGGAAATATTCGTGAGTTAGAAAATGCAATTCATCATGCATTGCTCATTTGTAAAAATAGGGTGATTCAAAGTTATGATTTCCAACTTTCCGGTTTCAAGCATAAATTACTCACTTCGGAATATGATTTTTCGATTTATCGCAACTCAAATCAAACTTTAAAACAATTGCTGTTTAGTTGGTTTGAACAAGGAATAGAAGATTTAAATGAGCAATTAGAGGCAGAAATTACAGGAGCTGCCTATGAATATTGTCATCACAATCAATTGCATACTGCAAAATTACTAGGAATAAGCCGAAATATTATTCGCGCGCGATTGATTAAACATGGTTTATTGTCTCCAAATATTCGCATATAAATCGTGCTTATTTTTTTATATCAACCCAAAATTACCATGTGATTTTGGGTTTTATTTTCTTACTCAAGAAAGATTTAATAAAATAGATAAGGGGGGCAATAGTGCTAAAAATTGATAATAAACAACAACCTAATCCTTAATATTTCAAAGAACACACTATCGCTACTGAAATAAAATTTGGTAATAATGTATTGAAAACTAGCCTACTATTTAGTTAGTAGGCTTTTAGATGTAGAAAATACAATCATGAAATATGTTTATATATCTAGTTTAACTACTCTAATCTTATTGAATAAAGCATTACTAAATTTTAACTGGCAAATTAAGCACCACCTGAGCATCCTCAATAACATCTAAGCGTAAAATTTTTGAAGCACCTAATTCATTTAGCAAATTAGTTAAAGGCCCCTCATTTTTTTCGAGTTGAACATTCTTTGGAAAAAGCTTTTGCGCAAAAGAAAGAATATTAGATTGAACGTCTGTTTGGTGCCATTTTCCATCCACTACATGTAGCATAGTTGCTTTATTAATATGTGTTTCAGAATCGACACTTTTTAAAGTAGGAACAGCAGTTTTTAAACTTAAATCTAATTTTCCATTAACATCAAAAATATTGGCTTGCACTTCTTTTGAGTTAATCTCGACATCAATTTTAGTTAACCATTTTGGTAGTTGGTAACCATATACACCACGGACTCTGGCAATTTCAGTATCAACTGGCAAAGCTAAAACATGCGCATAAAAATGACGTTGACGCATCGATTTCATTAACTCTACGATATGTGGCCCACGAGCATTAGGCTTACGGACAACAATCGCAATCGATACTTCGTTATAAGGGTCATTGTCACAAACTGAATAGGTAAAGAATGTGACGGCGACCAAACCATAGCCCGGAAATGGTTGTAACGGCGTTAAAGCAGCGGGAAGTTTTGCTTTAATTTGCTTAATCGGAGCAAGCATTAACAACTGAACATTTGCACTACGATAATAAAAGTTAGGTGCCCAAACAGGACCTACTCGGGATTCCACAATTTTTTTAGGAATATGACGGAAAAAGTCGATATTGCCAGCAGCTGGATCTTGAGCCACTTCATCTAGGTCAGGATTCATTCTAAAGCGGTCATAATAACCACCTTTCGGTACTTTGACTTTTTGTTGCCCGAATTCAACCTCAGTAAATTGTTGTTTTATATTCATTGGAGTTCACCTTTACATTAATTGACCGAGTAGCTACCGTTGTCTTTAACAAGACGTATTAATTAATAGCCAATGTGGTCACTATAAGTTTAAAGCTAACTTTAAAGTCAAGGCTTTAATTTTGACATGTCAAATCTTTGACATTTAAAAGAAATAAAATAAAAACAATTAAAGTTTAAAAAGATACAAACTTGATGAGCGTCTTCATATAAATTTTATTTTTAAAAGATGATTAAGATAGTTGACCTTAAAGTTAACTTTAAGCTTAGTATAAATATTCAAATCTTTATAACGAATCAACAAGCAGTTTTACCAGGAGAACAAAGATGGGATATGTAACCACAAAAGATGGCGTAGAAATTTTCTATAAAGATTGGGGACCACGAGATGCCCAAGTTTTATTTTTTCATCATGGTTGGCCTTTAAGTTCAGATGATTGGGACACACAGTTACTTTTTTTCCTTAAAGAAGGTTTTCGTGTAGTTGCTCATGACCGCCGTGGCCATGGACGTTCAAGTCAGGTGTGGGATGGTCATGATATGGACCACTACGCAGATGATGTCGCAGAAGTGGTCAAACATCTGAATATTAAAAATGCAATTCATATTGGACACTCTACAGGTGGCGGTGAAGTTGCTCACTATATTGCTCGTCACGGTCAAGAAAACGTTGCAAAAGCTGTTCTTGTCAGTGCAGTTCCACCACTAATGGTTAAAACTGAAAGTAATCCTGAAGGTTTACCAAAAGAAGTTTTTGACGACCTGCAAAATCAAGTTCTCACCAACCGTGCGCAATTTTTCCGAGACCTTCCATCTGGCCCGTTCTATGGTTTTAACCGACCAGATGCGAAGTCATCTGAAGGTATCATTGCTAACTGGTGGCGTCAGGGTATGACGGGCAGTGCAAAAGCACATTACGATGGTATTGTGGCATTCTCACAAACTGATTTTACAGAAGATTTAAAGAAAATCACCATTCCTGTTTTAGTGTTGCATGGTGATGATGACCAGATCGTGCCTTATAAAACTTCTGGTGTGAAATCTGCAGAGTTACTCCCAAATAGCCAACTCAAAATCTACCCAGGTTTTTCTCACGGCATGTTAACTGTAAATCATGAAGTGATTAACGCTGACTTATTGGCATTTATTCGCGAATAATTAAAAGTTTTAAAATTTTAAAAAAAGAGGCATGTCGAGTGCCTCTTTTTTTATATAAAAATAATAAATTCAATTAATTAAATCTAGAAGTGCGAAAAGGTATTGACATTAAAGTTAGCTTTAATCTTAAAGTAAAGCCATAATGAATGAGGTCATTCCAATGAAAGTGTTCGAAAAATTAGTATTCCCAAATGGCTCACATGTTCCTAACCGTATTGCTAAAGCGGCAATGGAAGAAAACATGGCCGATTTAAACCATGCACCATCAGAAGAATTAATGCGTTTATATCAAACTTGGGCAAATGGTGGTGTAGGTCTAATCATTACTGGAAATGTGATGGTAGACCGCCGAGCGATGACTGGACCGGGCGGCGTAGTGCTTGAAGATGAAAAGCATCTGGATACTTTTAAAAAATGGGCACAAATTGGTCGTTCAAAAGGCGCTCAGATTTGGCTTCAAATTAACCATCCGGGGCGTCAAATGCAAGCGAACCTTGGTCAGCAGACGTGGGCGCCATCGGCTATTTCACTTGATCTTGGCAAAATGTCAAATCGCTTTAATACACCAATTGAAATGACTGAATCTATGATTGCAGAAGTGATTCAGCGTTTTGCAAACACGGCACGTTTAGGTGAAAAAGCAGGATTTACTGGTGTGGAAATTCATGCAGCGCATGGATATTTATTAAGCCAGTTTCTTTCACCACTGAGCAATAAACGCCAAGATCGTTGGGGTGGTTCTTTAGAAAACCGCGCTCGTATTTTAATTGAGATTGTTGAAGCGGTGCGTAAAGTGGTTTCGCCAGAGTTTACCGTTGCAGTGAAACTAAATTCAGCCGATTTCCAGCGTGGCGGTTTTAGCGCTGAAGATGCTCAGCAGGTGGTTAAAATGTTAAATGAGCATGCAGTCGATTTGGTTGAACTTTCAGGTGGTAGCTATGAAGCGCCTGCAATGCAAGGCCAAGCACGTGATGGCCGTACACTTGCTCGCGAAGCTTACTTTTTAGAATTTGCGCAAGAAATTCGTAAAGTTGCCAAAATGCCTGTTATGGTCACAGGTGGCATACGCCGTAAACAAGTGGCAGAGAAAGTGGTTGAAAGTGGTGTAGATATGGTTGGTATTGCCACAGCTTTAGCGATTGAACCTAATTTGCCAAATGCTTGGAAACAAGGCAAAAATGTTTCACCTGAACTCAAGCCAATTACGTGGGAAAATAAAACATTCGCTTCACTTGCCAATATGGCTGTGGTCAAATTCCAGTTACGTAATTTAAGCGCTGGTAAAAAAACAAAACCAAATGTTTCACCAGCTTGGGCTTTAATTTTGCAACAATCAGCTATGTCATGCCGTACCCGCCAATACAAAAAAGGCATGCGTGACTATTCATTTGCTTCTAAATAAGTGAGTTGTGTTATGACAAATCCTAACGATTCAAACTGGATAATTTATGGAGCAAATGGCTACACGGGCGAGTTAATCGCTCGTGAAGCTGTACGCCAAGGTCTAAAACCAACTCTGGCTGGTCGTAACAAAGCTAAGGTTGAAACATTAGCTCAGGAGCTGGGACTCGACTATAAAGCTTTTGGGCTGGATAATGTAGATGCGGTCAGTGAACAACTCCAAGGCTTTAAACTGGTCATGCACTGTGCAGGACCATTTTCAGCAACATCAAAACCCATGATGGAAGCGTGTATTAAAGCTGGTGCTCACTATTTAGATATTACGGGTGAAATCGCTGTATTTGAATTGGCACAGTCACTTAATAGTCAAGCTGAAAAAGCCGATGTTGTGCTTTGTCCGGGTGTTGGTTTCGATGTGATTCCGACAGATTGTGTCGCTGCTGCACTGAAAGAAGCGTTGCCAGATGCGACCCATTTAGCACTTGGTTTTGACTCTAGAACAGGGTTTTCACCGGGTACTGCTAAAACAAGTACAGAAGGCATGGCCGAAGGCGGAAAAATTCGTAAAAACGGAAAAATTACCACCGTTCCATTAGCACATTATGTGCGGACCATTGATTTTGGTGACGGTAAAAAAAGTGCCATGAGTGTTCCATGGGGAGATGTATCTACAGCGTTCTATACAACAGGTATTCCAAACATTGAAGTATTTGTACCCGCATTTCCCAAAATGATTTTTGGTGCGAAAATGATGAACTATTTACGCCCAGTATTAAAAATCAATGCCGTGCAGAAGTTTATTAAGTCGCGTATTGAAAAAACAGTTGTGGGACCAAATGAGGAACTCCGCGCGAAAGTACCTACCTATGTTTGGGGTGAAGCCAGAAATTCACGTGGGGAAATCAAAACTGCCCGCATTCAAACGGAAAATGCGTATAGCCTTACCGTAAATGGCTCACTGACTGTGGTGAATTATTTACTCAAAAATACCGTGAAAGGCGGTACATATACGCCAGCAAAACTGATGGGTTATAAACTAGTGACTGAGCTGCCGGGTTCTGGTCCGCTAGTCATTAATTAATAAAGCCCTTATTAAAACAGCATGTTGATAGATAGTCCCGAATAAGGAGTCATTCTTGTTCGGGTTATTTTTAAATATTTCAAGTAAATATAGCTTTCTATAGATAAAAAGAAAAATAGAAAACAAAACACTCCATAAGAAATAATTCAAATTGAATATACTAAAAAGCGATAAATATTTTTCATAACAAAGGAATGAGAATAATGAGAAAACTCATACTGTTTCTACATGCATCGCTAGACAGTTTTGTCGAAGGTCCAAATGGGGCAATGGACATAGGCTGGATTGCTTACGATGCCGATTTAGCAAATCATGCCAAAGAGATTTTGAGCACTGCCGATACGGTAATTTGGGGACGTGCGACTTACCAGATGATGCATAATTACTGGCCAACCATGCTTTCAAACCCAGAAGCTTCGGAGCATGAACGAAATCACGCTGAGTGGATTGAAAAGACTGAAAAAATCGTTTTTTCAACTACTTTAGATACAGTTGAATGGAATAATTCCCGTCTTGTAAAAGACCATGTTGAAGAAGAAATTAATAAGCTCAAACAGCAAGCGGGTAAGGATATGGTGATTCTGGGCAGTCCGCGGTTCGCGCACTATTTGCTGCAACTTGGTTTAATCGATGAATATAAAATTACCGTTTCGCCCGTACTGATTGGTAGTGGTTTGCCACTATTCCAAGGCATTCAGCAAAAGACCAATCTTAAACTCATTGAAAATAAAACTTTTGCTTCTGGCGCCATCGGTCTTCATTATCAAAAGATAAGCTGATTTTTTTCTATAATATTTGTATGGAAAAGACGAATTACAGTGCTGGTCTGTAATTCGTCTTTTTTATATTTATTGAATTGTACTTAAACGCTTAACAACTGCTTCAGCAATTTCTTTACTCGACTGAGGGTTTTGTCCAGTAATAAGTCTATCGTCCGAAACTACATACGAGGTAAACGGAATAAACGCTTCCTTGTATTTTGCTCCACGTTCAATGAGACCATTTTGTAGAGAAAAAGGAACTTGAGACTTAATACCTGAAAGTGTTTCTTCAATATTTGCAAAACCAGTCACGGTTCTACCTGCAATTAAGGATTTGCCATTTTCATCCTGTAAAGGCAATAAACCGCCTACGCCGTGGCATACTGCTGAAACGACTCCACCTTGGCGATAGATCTGTTCACTAATGTTTTGCAAAGCTTTATTGGTTGGGAAATCCCACATGGTTCCATGGCCACCGGTATAGTAAATGGCTTTGTATTGCGAAGGATTAATCACATTTAGAGCTAATGTTGTTTTTAACCGCTGCATAAAGGCTGGGTCGGCTAAATGCTGACGGGCAGATTTGTCTAAGTAAATAGACTTTAAGCTACGTTCATCTAGTGGAACTTCACCACCTAAAGGACTTACAAAATCCATGTCATAGCCAGCAGCCAAAGCGACATCGTAAAAATGAGTGAGTTCGGTCAGCCAAAGTCCTGTTTTATCAGAACGGGAAGGATAATCCGAGTGATTAGTCATTACGACTAAAATTTTTCCGTTTGCTTTGGTAAGGCTTTGAGCTTTATTTGACTCAGCGGCATGTACCACATGTGTAGTCAAAAAAATGGCAAAAATAATGGTTAACCAACGCTGAAAATTCCAAACTTTAAACATGACAGGTCCTCATTCATCACCTGTAGCCAATCTTATGTTTAAAGCATACTTTAAGGTCAATAGGTCTCGAAGAAATTACGGTGTTTTGGCTTTGTCGAAATAGAGATTCATGAGCCGTTCTGCATTTTGCTCACACGTAATTTCATCAGGTTTGTCATTAATGGCATTAATCATGATACGTAAGTTTTGCTTACTCACCTTGAGTTTTTGTTCTAAAAGTTCTATTTCCTGAATTTTTAATTCAATTGTTTGAATAAGGGCATCATGGTTCCAAATGGCAACTTTTGAAGGCAAAAAAGCTTTAATTTCTGCTAAAGAAAAACCAACTTGCTGGGCTTGTTGAATAAGAGAAAGTTGCTTCAAATCGTTATCGGTATATTCACGATAACCATTCGATTTTCTTTTTGCTTTAGGTAAGAGTTTGATTTGCTCGTAGTAACGAATTGTTGGGGTGCTTAAGCCGCTTAATTTTGATAACTCGCTAATATTCATGGCCACAGACTCTATTGACATTAAAGTTAACTTTAGACTTATAGTAGTGTAAAAGCAAGGTTCATAACTTTACTAACCACACACTTTAAGTAACAGCTTTCTATGCTTTGATAGATGAAAGAATAGAATTATAAATATGAAAAATGAGGTGAGAAAATGTCTAAACGCATATTACACGTCGTCACCAATGTTTCACGTTATAAGGATGTAGATGAACCAACAGGGCTATGGTTAGGCGAGCTCACTCATGCCTATGATGAGTTTGAAAAGCAAGATTACATACAAGATATTGTTAGCCCAAATGGCGGTAAAACTCCAATTGAACCTAAGTCACTTTTGCCTTTAGTTGCAGATAAGTCTGTTAAAGACCGAGAAAAAGATCAATCTTTTATTATGCTGCTAGCAAATACATTTAAGCCTTCCGATATTTATTGGCAAGATTATGACGTAATCTATTACACAGGTGGTCACGGTGTGATGTGGGATTTTTTAGATAACCCTCAACTTCAAGAAATCACCAAAAATATTTATGAAAATGGCGGCATAGTTTCCAGCGTTTGTCATGGCTATTGTGGCTTGCTCAATGTACGACTTTCAAATGGTGAGCGACTGATAAAACATAAGAAGTTAACAGGCTTTGCTTGGAGTGAAGAGGTTCTGGCAGGGGTAGCAAAAAAAGTGCCGTACAATGCCGAAGAGTTAGCGAAAGAATATGGCGCTCATTATGAAAAAGCTTTTATTCCCTTTGCACCATATGTAGTTCAAGACGGCAAGTTAATTACAGGTCAAAACCCTTTTTCAGCTAGAAAGACGGCTTTAGCAATAGTAGCAGAGCTAGAAAAGTCGTAATTGTTAATGATTCAAACATAAATCCGACAAGCAAAACCAGTGACGGTTTTGCTTGTCGGCTGGGATCTAGCACGGCTAATTTTTAAGGAACAATCACAAAATCAGGGTTTGCTATTGCAAAAACTGCTTCGCGGTCTGCGGCTGGTGGATAAATCCAGACGGTATTAATTTCTTGTTTAATTTTTTTAGCTGCATCACGCACAAATTGAACTTGGCGATCCCAACCTTCGCTATAAAGTGCGCCCCACGGACCTAAGTCAACACACGTCACATACTTCGGTTGACTGTATGGATGAAGTGGTAAATCAACTAGTTCTGCGGCAGCATTGTAACCCGCTACACGACCTAGACTCATGGCATGTTGGCAAGACATCACGTTAAAGTTACCTAAATCATCAGTTGGAACTTTTACAGTGTCGCCAGTCACAAAAATATTTTTTGCTTGAGGTGCGTGTAAATAAGCATCCCCAATCAAACGGCCTAAATTATCTTTTTCACCAGCAATTTGAGAGGTGAGTGGGTTGGCTCGCATGCCCGCAGTCCAAATCACGGTTTCTGTTTCAATTCTTTCGCCGTTTGAAAGCGTTACCCCTGATGCATTAAGTGCAGTAACGCGTAGCCCAGCTTTACCTTCCACACCGAGTTCTGTGAGAGCTTCTCGTATAACTGTAGCTGCTTGGTCACCCATCGCCGCGCCAATTTCTGTTGAGGAATCAACTAAAACTACACGGACATCAGTTTCACCTAAAATGCTACGCAGACGTTCAGGCATTTCGGTAACGGTTTCTAACCCAGTAAGACCACCACCTGCAACGACCACCGTATTACGCGCTGCATTTGCAGGTTTATTGGCTAAGTTTTTAAGGTGCTGATCTAGTTTCTCCGCATCTTCTAGTGTGCTTACGCTAAAGCCATATTCGGTAAGACCCGATATAGGCGGCATAAACGTAGTACTTCCGGTTGCCAGAATAAAACGGTCATAGCTTAAAGTTTGTTTGCTGCCATCGGTGGTTGAAACTTCAATTTCCTGTTGGTCGGCATCAATTTTATTTACCCAACCTGCCAGAAATTTAACCCCAACCACACTTAATAACTCTGAAATATCAGGGTTCATGTTTTCAAGCACAGCTTCATAAAGACGAGGACGAATACCAACATTCGGGCTAGGAGAAACCATCACCACTTCAATATTTTGTTCTTGCGACGCTAAGTGAATTGCTCTTTGTGCAGCGAGTGCAGCCCATAAACCAGCAAAGCCAGAACCTGCAATAATAATACGCTTGCTCATTTGATTATCCTTTTGATAGATTTTCGGACAACACATTCCAACTCATCACAAAATTTAGGGTGAGCGAATCCTTTCTCTGATTGTCCGAAAAATCTGAGAAGGCGTTTAAAACGATTAGGGGTGTTATTGCTCTAGGGTTTGAGACCCTTTCAGCTCATTAGTCGGGGGTATCCCGTGAGATTTTGTTTTTCCGCATTTTTGCTGTTCTTCCTTCGATGCGTTCATTGATCCAGCCATTTACATCACTAAAAAATACGTCGGGTGCATAACGGCCAAAACGGTCAGCAATATCACCAAGTGTATGAGCACCTAAAGCGTCTCGCATGGCTTTTTCGGCCTGTAGCATGACGGCATGCACTGCACACACACCACTGGTTGCCCAATCTGGCGGAGCATGATTAAAGACTGCGCATTTACCACGAACTTCTTGGCACTCAAAAAGTGGTTTTTCACCTTCGATTGCATTCACAATATCTAAAAAACTGATTTCATGAGCAGATCGAGCCAGTAAATACCCACCACGAACACCTTCTTGAGCAATAACGAGACCTGCCTTTTCAAGTTTAGGAAAAATCTTGGCCATAAAACTTGGAGAGACTCCTTGTAATTCAGCAAGATCCTTACTACTCAAAGGTTTATCTTCATTGTTCACAAGAAAAAGAAGACAGTGAATCGCATACTCGACGCTACTAGTGATATAAGCCATTTAATTTCATAATTGATCAACTACAAACACAGACTAATGCAGTCTGCGTTTTTAGTCAATAATAAAACTAAGACGAAGTTAGTCCTAGTTTTGAAAAAGACTCTTTTAAAGCGTTAATCATGAATATATCTAATTGAATAATTTAAATTTTATTAAATAATAAATTTTTAATAATTTATTTAGTTCACTTGAGTGTAAAAATTTCTAATAGATGTTTAATGAGGTAGTTCACAACTTATAAGTAAGATAGAGGAAAGGGGTTAGACATTTATCATTTATTTATAGAGTCTTTTAAATTATATTTGTGTAGATTGTTTCAATTAAAATATTGAATAGCTTTATCTGAATAAAAATATTTTTTACATAGCACGATGAATGAATAAGAGAGTTGTTTTGAAAACTGAATTTATTATTAGATGTATTTATGCACTTTGTCTTATCGGTGCAGGGTTCAACCATTTACAAACAGTTTTGATGCACGGTTTGTTTTGGGACTATAACAATGCACCACTATTTACCTGTATTTATTGGACATCTTTAACGTTTATTGATCCACTTGCAGCAATTCTTCTATTTTATAGACCTCGTATCGGCTTAATTCTAACTTTTCTCATTATATTTAGTGATGTCATTCACAACACTTGGATTACATTAAAAGTGGGCCGAGACTTACTCAACTATATGTATATTTCCCAATTTTTATTTCTGGTTTTTGTTTTGTGCACAATTAAGTTTCCTTGGAAGGCACATAAGACAAGTTAAAATTTAAAGATTGGAGAGCAAAAGCATTCTTTTACTCTCCAAATAATTTCGTCAAACTTACGAACGCCACCAATAATTTTCGACATTTGGTTCATTAAGATTCAAGAGTTCTCCCATTTGCGGTGTGCTAATCGCTAACGCATTTTCTTTAGCTAAATCGACAATACGTTCAAACGGGTCATCCCAAGCATGAAGTGCCAAATCAAAAGTACCGTTGTGTACAGGTAACAAATGACGACCTTTTAAATCGATATGTGCTTGCAAAGTTTGCTCTGGTTGCATATGAACATCAGGCCATTCAGGGTCGTAAGCACCAGTTTCTAACATGGTTAGATCGAAGGGGCCATAACGATGTCCAATCTCTTTAAATCCATCGAAATAGCCTGTGTCACCACTAAAAAATACACGCAAGTCATTATCAATAATCACCCACGAAGCCCAAAGGGTCGCATTACTATCGCCCATACCACGGCCTGAAAAATGATGCGCAGGGGTAGCCACCAATTTTAGTCCATCCACATGAGTAGTATCCCACCAATCAAGTTGTTGAACTTTTTCTGCTGGAATTCCCCATTTAATGAGTGTGTCACCCACACCAAGCGGTGTTAAGAAGTGCTCAACCTTATCGTTAAGTTGCATCACTGCATGGTAGTCGAGATGGTCGTAGTGATTATGCGACAAAATCACGCCTTTAATGGGCGGTAAGTCCGCAATGCTAATCGGTGGCTGGTGGAAGCGTTTTGGTCCAAGCCATTGAAAAGGTGATGCACGTTCTGAAAAAACTGGGTCGGTTAACCAAAATTCATTTTGCAGTTTTAGTAAGATAGTTGAGTGGCCCAAACGAAATAGAGAGCGATCGGGTGCACTTAATAACTGCTCTTTCGACAAACTTAAAACAGGAATTTCTTTGTTTGGAACGGTGTCTTTTGGTTTGTTAAATAAAAACTTCCACATCAGCTGAAGTGTTTTGCCAAAAGAAGGCTTGTGTTGGTTTGGACGCGTATTTCTAAATTTGCCATTGTGCTGTTGAGATGGCATTAAGGGAGAAGGCAAGTCTGTTGTGTTTGAAATAGTCATCTTGTTTTTCCTTATTGGAACAAACCTATATGTGCAAATAAGAACTTGGGCTAAGTGCTTATTTTGATTTATTTAAATGAGTATTTGCTCACTCATTAATTGGTTTAAAAATAAGGACGCCGCGCATCCTTAACTTTTATCTAAATTGAAACTGCATGCCAAAACGCTTCAAAACCAGATTTACGATAACGCTCGGCTTGAGAAGGGTCTTGGGTAATAAAATTAAGTGTAACTTCTGCAAGCGCACCTAAAATTGAAGCAATAAATAACGGTGGATAATCTCTTAATTTGCCATCGTTAATACATTCTTGAATGTTTTGGGTGAGGTCACAAAAGGTTTGCATGCCAATTTGTTTGCTTTGCTCAGTAATTTGTTCCGAAGTCGAAAGCTGTGCCATGACTTTACGTTTAAGAGGAGCTTCTAAACTCCAGTCCAAATAGCTTTGCCAAATATGCGACATTTGTATTTGTAGGTCAGAATCAGCAGGGTAACCAAGCATCATGACCTGACGTAGTTCAGCCTTTAGTGAAAGATATAACTGGTTTAGCAGTTCTTCTTTATTGCTAAAATAGGTAAATAAAGTACCTTCTGCTACACCAGCGACTTTTGCAATTTTTGAGGTAGACGCACGCTCGCCAAGCTCTGCTAATGTTTCAATAGCAGCACTTAAAATTGCATTACGTTTATCTTCACTGCGTGGACGAGCCATATATAAACACATTAATTGAGTGATTACTCAATCATACATAAAAATAGCAAGACAGCAAGATATATTTTGTTAGATCTACATTATTGATTCGTTCTAAATGTAATGGGTGTTTGACCTGTCCATTTCTTAAAAGCTCGTGTGAAATTTGTAGGTTGTATATAGCCCAGATAAAGCGCAATTTCTTGTATATCCATATCACTATGAAGTAACAAATGTTCAGCTTCTTTTTGTTGAGCTTCTTCAAGCAGTTGTAGATATGAAGAACCGACTTGGTTCAAATGGCGCCGCAATGTTCGGCTAGACATGTTTAAGCGAGTCGCAATTTCATCAAATGAGGGATAACCCACCTGTGGTTTTAAGTTTAGTTCGGCCTTTACGGTCAGGCATATATCTTTAATTTGCTCTGAAAAACGGATTTGTTCAGCTTCACACTGCGCCAGAGCTTGTTTAAAGGCAATCGGATCTGCCATTTTAATGGGTAAATCTAGAAGCTGTTTTTTATATCGAATTTGATTAGTTGCTTGATTAAATCGAATAGGTGGCAATAAATGCTGATAGACTTTGTGATAGGTAGGTTCTGGCCAATCTACCCATAACTCAATTTCGTCAAAATTATGTGCTATTAAAAATTGGCCAGTTTGAATCACACCAATCATTAAACATTCATAAAAAAATCGTCTAAGCGTTTCAGCCTGTTCGGGTTGATTACTGACAATTGGGTGAGTTTCATTAATTTCAATAATAGAAAACTCATTATTTTCAAGCAAAGCAATACGATAATCTTTTAATCGCATATTAAAGAATTGTGTTGAAACCTCAATCGCCTGACGCAGGTTTTGACTACTCATTAAGGCATATCCCATCGGGCCATGAGCAGTTAAACGCAGTTTTAGTCCATATTCATATCCTAAGCCAGAATCTTTCGACAATAACAAGCTTTCCCACGCCAGTTTAGACCACTGCACAGGAGTAATTCGTGCATCTAATTGATCTAAAAGGTTTAAGGGAATTTTACTTTTTTTCAATATCTCAAGGGCTGAAAACCCTTTCTCGACCATGATTTCTAATAACAAATGCGCATAAGAAATAGGAATGCTGGCTTTGGAAAGCCCATAAGGATCTTTCATATTGTTTTTTATTATGGCCGAAAATGATTATCAGTATGTCTGATCCACATCTCACGCTCAAGTTAAAAGTTCGGAATAATCAATTTACTATATTTTGAGCATCAATTATGAGCTTACCTATTCCACAAGCTTCCTCTCGAGTTGTGATTACTGGCGCTTCATCGGGTATTGGTGAACAGCTAGCAAAACAGTTTGCTATGCGCGGTTATTCGTTAGTTTTGGTGGCACGTCGTGTAGACAAACTAGAGACACTCGCAGAAAAATTAAAAGCCGAATATCAAATATCCGTAGATTTATATCCATGTGATTTGGGTGATCGGGCGGCGCGAGCTAAATTTCGTGATTATTTAGAAAATATTGAAGTAGCCATTCTTTGTAATAACGCTGGATTTGCGACTTTTGGTTGCCTACAAGACTTAGATGCAGACCGAGAGCGTGAAGAAGTTGAAGTTAATTCGGTGGCAATTCATGACCTGACTTTAGCTGTGTTGCCAGAAATGATTAAAAGAAAAGCTGGGGCAATACTCATTGTGGGGTCTACCTCTGGTCATCAGCCGACTCCAGCAAATGCAACTTATGCAGCAACTAAGGCGTTTGCCAATTCTTTTGCCGAGTCATTACATAGTGAACTTAAAGGAACAGGTGTCAGTTGTACGCTACTGGCTCCGGGGCCAACCAAAACTGGTTTTAATGAAGTTGCAGGCATTACAAAAATTGATGGTGTTGGTGGCGGTCTTGTTTGGGTAACCGCAGAACGCGTCGCCAAAGAAGCCATTCAGGGAATGGATCGGAATTGTCGAATTGTGATTCCGGGTTTCGTGGCACAGGCCCAAACCTTTGGAGGGCGTTACACACCACGCATTATTTTGCTGCCCATTCTTAAACAAGTATTTTCGAGATTAAGCCCATGAAACAATTGATTAATGACTTACGTGTGCCTGTGGGTTTAGCCAATCTTGGCAATAAGCTTTATCACAATGCCCACTATTTGACTGCTGTCGTTGAAGTCGATGAAAAAGCGATGGCACGTTGGTTACCTTCTGGAATGACACTGGTTAAACCTGCCATAGCCGATCTGTTTTGTGCGTATTTCCCTGAAAATGTCTATACGGGTGCTTACCATGAAGCGGGTCTATTTGTTCATATTAAAGTTGGCAACAGAACAGGAATCTTTTGTCCTTGGATGATTTTGGATGATGACCGAGCCATGATTATTGGCCGTGAATTGCTCGGCTACCCTAAAAAGATGGGAGAAATTAGCTGGGAAAATGATGGCAAACGCATTTTAAGCAAAGCTTCACGCCGAGGCACAACACTCATTGAAATGGAAGCCAAGCTTGGTGAAGTTATTCATGATGCACCTCCAATTTTAGGATTACCGCATCGGAATATTACGGGTGGATTAGGAATTGGTTTACCCCGTGAA
Organism: Acinetobacter sp. IRS14; assembly: GCF_034650275.1. NCBI lineage: Bacteria > Pseudomonadati > Pseudomonadota > Gammaproteobacteria > Moraxellales > Moraxellaceae > Acinetobacter > Acinetobacter sp. IRS14. The sequence goes on along the minus strand of NZ_JAOVFN010000017.1, from coordinate 47,243 downwards.
GTTCGATTCACCCCGAAAGAGCATCCAGTTGAAGTGCGTCAGGTTGAAATGAACTTACGTTTTACAGGCACAGCAAACGATCCTTTACATGATATGGGGTTAGGCGAAGTTATAGAGGCCAGATTACATCGCGTTGATTTGTCGGGAGGGTTAATTCCACCGATTCAAATACCTCGTTTACGCACGCCGTTATTTTTATTACGTCAGTTTAATCCACGCGTTTTATAACTGGAGAATAAACATGAACGCATTTTTTCAGTCAAAACCAGCCCAAGATTTTTCTAAAATTTCTGCATCAATTGACATTACAGTGCGCCAGTTAGACTTATCTTTTCCAGATGAAATACCAGAGTTTTGGTTTAAAAATAATCCCTTGCTGACCATGTTATTTACAGCCTTATCAAGTGCTTTCCCAGATGGTGAACGGCAGTTTATTTATAGTGTGCGTAATTATCAGGACAAAATTAGCGATCCTATTTTGCTTAAACAAGTCCGAGCTTTTATTGGTCAAGAAGCACATCACGGCAAAGAGCACGATGCGCTTAATGCTGCGATGCTTAAAAAAGGTTATCCCGTTGAACGTATCTATAAGCGTTTTAAAAAGATGAACCGTATGTTGCAGCAACGATTTTCTTTAGAGCATCAATTGGCTTGCACGGTATGTATGGAGCATTTAACGGCAATTTTAGCGGACTATTTTATTAGCATCGCGCCTCAAGACTTAGAGTTGTTTGATGTTCATTTGCGGAAAATTTGGGCTTGGCATGCGATTGAAGAAACAGAGCATAAAGCTGTGGCGTTTGATGTCTACCAATCTTTAGTGAATAGACCTTACTTCTTACGACTAGTGATGTTAGAAACCACGATTTCTTTTCTCATTATTACTACCAGAGGAACAAAAGAGCTTTTAAAGGCTTCTGGCAAAAATAGAGATTTTAAAAATCTATATGTGGGTTTGAAATATTTGCTTGGCAGTCAAGGTGTGATCCGAAAAATTAGTCGCAGTTACTTAGATTTTTATTCTAAAGATTTTCATCCTTGGCAACACGATAACCGTGAACAAATGATGAAATTAAAAGACCTATATCTTAATGAATGATTTTTAAATTTAGGAAGAAACAAAATGACAAAACCTAATTCAAAACCCACATTAGCAAGTCCTTTAACGTTAGCCTGTGGCATTAGCATTCCAAACCGAATTGCCAAATCTGCAATGAGTGAACAACTTGCCGATCGGCATGGTTCACCGACCACTGACTTACAACAGTTGTATGCAGCTTGGGCCAGAGGTGGAGCAGGGTTGTTAATTACCGGCAATGTCATGATTGACCATCGTGCTTTTGTGGAACCACGAAATGTGGTTTTAGAGTCAGCAGAATTTCTGCAAGCAAATAAGTTATGGGCTCAGGCTGCACAAGCCAATGGCAGCAAAATTATTATGCAAATTAACCATCCCGGCCGTGTTGCAGTTTTACCACTTTTGAAAAAGCCAATAGGCCCTTCAGCAGTTGGGCTTGATTTACCTGCCATGAATATTATTCGCATTCCGCTTGCGATGACCGAAGCGGAAATATATGAACAGATCAATCGATTTGCTCAAACTGCGAGGCTGGCTATTGAAGCTGGTTTTGATGGAGTACAGGTGCATGCAGCGCATGGCTATTTACTCTCACAATTTTTATCAGCTCTAGCCAATGTTCGGACAGATCAGTGGGGTGGTAGTCCTGAAAACCGACGCCGTATGCTCATTGAAACAGTTCAGGCTGTGCGAGCTGCAATAGGCAAAGACAAAATATTAAGTGTAAAACTCAACTCTGCCGATTTTCAAAAAGGTGGCTTAAGTCAGGAAGAATCGATAGACATTGCATTAGCTTTAGAAGCAGAAGGGATCGACCTCTTAGAGATTTCAGGCGGGAATTATGAATCCCCTGCACAGTTAGGCTATGCACCAGATCGTTCTGCTCAGCGTGATGCATATTTTATTGACTATGCCACTGCACTTCGTAAAAAAAGCAAATTACCACTCATGTTAACAGGCGGACTGCGCGATGTAGATTTTATGAACCATATTGTTGCCAATGGTACGGTCGATTTGGTTGGATTGGCTCGACCTTTTGCAGTACAGCCAGATTTAGCAAAACAACTGTTAGCCGGAAAATCGGTATTAAAACCAGCAAAAATTCCAGCCATTGGATACAAACCTGTAGATGCCTATTTACAACTGGCCTGGCACGCGACCCAATTCCGCCGTATTAGCCGTGGGCAACAACCTAAAGCAATTAAGGGGTTACTTAAGACATTTGTTGCTTTTGGCCCACGTATGGGCTTTAACATTTTGACTCAGGATTAATGGTAAGAGTTTTTGATATATAAGGATTTATTATCATGAATAGTTTAATCAGACAAAACCATGTCATTATGCCGCGGCGTCCAGTATTTAATTTTACTGAAACCCCATGTCATTGGATTTATGATGATCCCATGGTTTCACAGATATTAAATTCAATTAACCCAATTACGCCTGCACCAGAACGTTGGTTTTGTCAGACGTTTAGAGATGCATTGCCTTATATTAAAGATGAAAAACTGAAAGAGGCAGCAATTGCTTTCATTAAACAAGAGGGTGCTCATAGTTATGGGCACACTCTCGGAACTCGGCATATAGAGGCGTTAGGGATTGATTTAAGTCGTTATACTAAAATGATGAATTGGATATTTAATGACATGATTGGCTCAAAACCATTAGGCTATGAATTGAAGCATCCACGCTTAAAGTCGATGTGGCTAACGACCCGATTAGCAATGGTGGCCGCTGCCGAGCATATGACTGGAGTGTTAGGACATTGGGTTCTCAATGTAGAGGGGCTACAACAAGCACCTGTCGATGTAGAAATGTTACGTTTATTGCAATGGCACGGAGCTGAAGAGGTTGAGCACCGTGAAGTAGCCGATGCAATGTTTAGATATTTTAGCAATAGTAATGTACTTCGAGTGGGGGCAGCGGTTTTCACGTTCCCTCTATTTATTGTTTTGGCTTATGTTGCTGTCGAAAATCTAGTAGAACAAGATGCGCAATTACCACATCGTTTTCGTTTCAAAGATTATTTCCGAGCAGCTCGACAAGACCGTGTGCCTAAGGTTGACGATATAATACGTGCCTGTTTGCGATACTTTAATCCCAACCACAGCCCTTTAAATGAAGGGTCAACTGAGCAAGCCTTAACTTTTTTATCTACAATAAAAGAACTTAACTAAATAAAAGCTTGTACGAATATTGCTTCTTTTAGGCTCAAAAATAATGAATAAGACCTTTTAATTCATCTTATTCATGGTCTATAGCCGCCATATGAGCGGCTATATAATCTTCGAACCCTTGCGTAATCTAGATAATATTTGAGCTATGTACCTTATTCATCAAATTGTAAAACAACTTTCCCTTTTGCTCGTCCAGTATTTACATATTGGAGCGCTTCTTTAATTTGAATAAAGTCATAGGTTTGGTCAACTACGGGTTTAATTTTTCCAGCTTCTACCAGTTCAGTAATTTTTGAGAGCTGTTGACCATTTGGCTGCATAAATAAAAATGTATAAGTAATGCCGCGTTTTTTTGCTTTATGTCGAATTGACCAGCTTAACATCGGAATAACACATTTTAGGAACCAGTTCGGATTAACTGCCTCTGCAAAAGCATGGTCAGGTGGTCCTGAAATACTAATAAGACGTCCACCACGTTTAAGAACGTTCAGTGATTTTTCTAAGGTTTTCCCGCCTTGTGTATCTAAGACTACGTCGTAATCTTTAAGTTCTTGCTCAAAGTCCATTGTTTTATAGTCAATGATGATGTCAGCACCTAGCTCTTTCACCCAACCACTGTTTTTGGCACTAGTTGTGGTCGCAACCGTAGCGCCAAGTGATTTGGCAAGTTGAATTGCAATTGAACCTACACCACCTGAACCTGCATGAATAAGTACTTTTTGACCAGCTTTAACTTTTGCAATTTCAACTAGTGCTTGCCATGAAGTTAAGGCAACTAATGGTAGGGCTGCCGCCTGTTCCATTGAAATATTTTGCGGTTTCAGTGCAAGTGAAGACTGTTGAACCACAGTATATTCAGCAAAAGCGCCGTTTAAATCTGTCTTGGCATAGACTTCATCTCCAGCTTTAAACTGGGTAACCTTCGATCCAACTTCTACGACTGTACCTGCAAAATCATTGCCTAATATAAAAGGAAACTTCACTGGGAGAATTGCTTTAAATTCACCCTCTAAAACTCTTAAGTCGAGAGGGTTAATGCTGGCTGCATGAACTTTAACGAGCACAGCGTCTGCTGTTAGTGGTGGTTGAGATTGTTCATCGAGCTGTACGTCATCAATGTTGCCATAACGGCTAATGTAGGCTGCTTTCATTTGAAACCTCTATTTCTCAAAATTATTTTAAAGTTTTATAGGCTTGGGTTTGTTCTAAACTTTCAAGCTACGGTGAATTAATTTGTCAAAGATCTTTGCAGGTGCAAATCGTCTTAACGCTTTTAAGCTTTTTGCAGTTTTTCCTGCTGTGTAGCGTGGCACAACATGTTGACTTTGAATGACCGCTAAAATTGTATTGGCAACCACACTCGGGTCATCTGACTTATTAATTGAATTAATCATTTGTTTATGTAGCTTTTCACGAGTTTGATCGTAAAAAGAAATTTTATTATCTGCTTCGAGTAAGTTTACTCCCAAAGAAGTATTAGTGTAAGCAGGTTCAATAAGTGACACACGAATGCCTTGAGATCTTAATTCGTGATCTAAAGATTCAGAGTAGCCTTCAAGGGCATGTTTTGAAGCAGCGTAAAGTGCACCAAAAGGCAGAGGTAAAAGCCCAAGAATTGAACTGATATTTAAGATCAATCCTGATTTTTTCTGGCGCATATGTGGTATCACTGCACGAGTCATTCGAACCGCACCAAAAAAATTGGTATCAAAAATAGCCTGTGCTTGTTGCATTGAACTTTCTTCGGCGCCAGCAGGTGCTATTGCAAACCCAGCATTATTAATTAAGACATCAATTTTTCCTTCGCTTGAGATGACTTTCTCAACGGCTTGGGCAACTGAATCATCTTGATTTACATCTAACTCAATAAGATGGAATTTGTATTTTGATGAATCTTTTGCTTGTCGGCTTGTGCCATAAACAATAAATCCAACCTCATGTAAAAGGTTTGCTGTTGCTAAACCAATACCAGAAGATGCGCCTGTAATGAGAACTACTTTACCAGTCATACCATTTTTTCCAATTTGAATGTGTTCGCTATTCAGTTTCACCTTGATATTTTCATCATAATCTAAAAATAAAATAGTTACTACTAAAATGATAGTGACAATGCATTTTTGTCTATGTATAGTTAGTACTAAATCGATATTAACTCTGTTTTTTATCTTTTCTCCCTTTGAAAGATCACTCATAAAAAACAGATAAATCAGATCAATGAATTAAATTTGAGGATCAGAGAAATGAATTTTTTATTAAATACAGTTGCAATGAGTTTGACGGCGATATCTATTTTTAGTGTTCCCTTAACTCAGGCAGAGGTTGTGCCATCAGTTTCTTTTAATGAACCATCAATTCAGGCATATAAAGTGTCATCAAGTGCTGTTAGTAATCCGCAAGCAGGGCAACACGCCGAGCAAGATACAAATTGGAAGAATGTACCAACTCAATTTATTAGTGCAGGTGGCGTTAACTTCGCTTATCGAGAATATGGTCAACAAAACGGTGGAACACCTGTCATTTTCTTAAACCATTTAGCTGCTGTACTAGATAACTGGGATCCACGAATTATTGATGGAATTGCGGCTAAACATCATGTTGTTGTGTTTGATAATCGCGGCGTTGGTGCTTCGACTGGTGAACCAGCAAAGTCAATTGAACAAATGGCAGATGATGCGATTACTTTCATTCAAGCAAAAGGATTTAAGCAAGTTGATTTATTTGGTTTTTCGATGGGCGGCATGATTTCACAAGAGATTGCGCTAAAACAGCCGAATTTAATTCGAAAAATGATTTTGTCGGGAACTGGCCCTGCGGGTGGTACTGGAATTAGTACCGTAGGGCGAATTTCTAATTGGGATTTAGTTCGTGGAATGGTGACTGGTCAAGACCCTAAGGTTTATCTATTTTTCACTCGTACAGAAAATGGTAAAGCTTCTGCAAAAGCCTTTATTCAACGTATTAATGAACGTACTGAAAACCGAGATAAAGAAATTACCATTTCTGCCTATCGTGCCCAGCTCAAAGCATTAAAAAAATGGGGAAGTAAAAAACCTGCTGACCTTTCTGTGATTCAACAACCTGTTCTTGTTGCCAACGGTGATCATGACCGAATGGTGCCGACAGTAAATACTTATGATTTAGCAAAGCGCTTACCTAATAGTTCACTTGTTATCTATCCAGATGCAGGTCATGGGGGAATATTTCAGTTTCATGATGATTTTGTAAAACAATCCCTCACGTTTTTAGCTAAATAAAAATTAGCTTAATCAGAAACTTAAATTCAGTATAAAGACAATGACGACTATTACTCACCAAACAGCCGAGACCCAATTCATTGAAGTAGATGGAGCAAATTTTGCCTATCGTCGATGGGGTAACTCAAATACAGGGCAGCCACCGCTATTTTTTCTTCAGCATTTCCGAGGTGGTTTAGACAATTGGGATCCACTGATTACTGATGGTTTAGCTCAAGGACGTGAAGTCATTTTGTTTAACGGTCGCGGCGTTGCTTCATCTACTGGCCAGCCCCGTACTCGCATTGAAGATATGGCAGACGACGCGGCAGCAGTCATTCGTGCATTAGGCTTAAAGCAGGTTGACCTATTAGGCTTTTCACTGGGCGGGTTTCAGGCACAAGATTTAGTACGCCGCCACCCTGAACTCATCAGAAAACTAATGCTTTTAGGTACGGGACCAAGAGGTGGCAAACCACGTGGAGATGATCCAGAAGTGGTCGCTTTGGTATTAAAGCATGCAACAACTACTGTGCCTTCTGAAGAAGACTTCCTCTTTTTATTTTTTGGCCGATCTGAAGCCGCTATTCAGGCGGGTCATGAATTTTGGCAACGTCGCCATGAGCGTAAAAACCAAGATCCAGCAAGCTCAGTTGAAGTCATGCAGGCACAGATAGAAGCCAATATGCATTTTTTACCTAAACTTGATGAACAAGATCCTTTTGCACATTTACGTGAGATTAAACAACCTACTTTCATTTTAAATGGTGTCGATGATGTGATGATTCCGACCATTAATGCATACCACATGGCACTTAACATTCCAAACGCTCAGCTATTTATTTATCCCGATGCAGGACATGGTGCCCAATTTCAGTACCCTGAACGCTTCTTAAAACATGCAATACAGTTTTTAGATGAATAATGTTCATGAGTTCGGTCCATTCAATTTGATGAATCAAGAAGATAAAAATGATGAAATTTAAATTATTGCTGTGGATGCTGACCAAGCTCATGCAGCGTGCTGTAAAAAAGAACCCGAAATGTGCAGCTTATGTGAAAGATAAAAATGTCATCTTTCAGATTCAAACAGCAAGTGGTGAAGGCCGCTATTTCGAAGTAAAAAACGGCAAGATTAACTCTTATTCAGGGCTAACCAAGTCACCAAGTTTTACCTTTACGTTTAAAACGGGTAGCAAAGGGTTTGCCGTGTTGTCAGCGAAAGACAGTGTAAACACTTTTTTAACTGCACTTAAAACACAAGACCTTGTCATTACCGGAAATTTTGTGGATGTGATGTGGTTTCAAAGTTTAGTGGACTTTATTCAACCCCATTCAAAACCCTCTTTAACTGTGTGAGATAAGCCATGACTCATCTGCAATTAAAAACGAATCTTTTGAATCAGCCTTTAACTTTACCGAATGGCGTTATAGTTCCAAACCGGTTAGCGAAGGCTGCAACCAGTGAAACTTTAGCCAGCTATTCAAATAATCCAAACGAAAAACATGTTCGGCTATATCAGCGTTGGGCTGCCTCAGGGATTGGGATGATCATAACTGGCAACATTATGATTGACCGCAAAGCCTTAGGTGAGGCTGGCAATGTGGTGGTTGAGGATGAGCGTGATTTTGCAATTTTACAGAAATGGGCAAAAACCGTGACCGAACAAGGTTCTCAATTATGGGCACAGTTGAATCATCCGGGGAAACAATCACCGAAAGGATTAAATGTACGGAATATTTCTGCATCGGCAGTGCCATTTGGTGCAGAAATGCAGTCTTTATTTGCGACGCCTGATGAAGCTACACAAGCAGAGATTATCGATATTATTCAGCGTTTTGGTCGAAGCGCAGCAATTTGTAAAAAAGCAGGATTTAGTGGAGTCGAGATTCATGCTGCACATGGTTATCTGATTAACCAGTTTTTGTCACCTTTACACAATTTAAGAAATGACGAGTGGGGTGGTACACCAGAAAAACGTCGCCGTTTCTTGATGGAAGTTTATGCAGAGATTCGAAAACAAGTCGGTAAAGAGTTTCCGATTGCCATTAAGCTAAACTCGGCAGACTTTCAAAAAGGCGGGTTTACCGAGCAAGACTCGTTAGAAACAATTCAGGCATTAGCAAATGCAGGCATTGACCTGATTGAAATATCGGGTGGTACCTACGAATCTGGAGTAGCCAAAGCTCCACAAAAAGCATCGACAATCGCACGCGAAGCTTTCTTTATTGATTTCGCAGAAAAAGTGAGAACACTTGTTAAAACGCCTTTGATGGTAACAGGTGGATTCCGAACTGTAGAGGGTATGGAACAAGCTTTGCAGTCACAGGCGTGTGACGTGATTGGAGTTGCAAGACTTATGGCAATTGAACCTGATGTACCCAAATCTTTATTGGCAGGAAAAAATGGTCTTCAGTCAGTACAACCCATCAAAACTGGCATTAAGAAAATTGATAGTCTGGGTATTATGGAAGTACTTTGGTATACCCAACAACTCAAACGGATTGGGAAAGGTAAAGAGCCGAAACCTAAGGAAAGTGGGTTATGGGCATTTATTAAATCAGTTTTACTCAGTGGTTGGGGAACGTATGCAACCCAACGTAGCCGAGCAAAATAACCCATTTTTTTTGATTAGGATAAGTTGCTGCGATGTGCTTGCGGAGTTTTTCCAGTCCAAGCCTGAAATGCTCGGGCAAAAGAATTTGAGTCCTCAAAGCCTAGTAGAAAAGATATTTCAGCACTCGACATATCAGTATTGCGTAAATAGTGATATGCAAGAGATTCACGTACATTATTGAGAACTTGCTGGAATGATGTACCTTCATTTTGAAGTTTACGTTGGAGTGTACGTGTACTCACTGCAAGTTTTCGACTCACTACCTGCATCGATACTTCTCCGGCTGGCAAAGTCTCTAGTAGCGTGCTATGTACTCTTTCTGACATACCTGACATTTTATCTAAATCAGCCAATCTCTGGCGTAAAGATGGCTCAAAGAAAAACCACATTTTGTGATTTTCTGTCAGAAAGGGCCTTTCCATATCCTCAGTTAAGAATACCAAAGTCGTTAATGGGCTATTTGTTACGGATGTGCCAAAAAAAGTCTCATAGGCGATCGCAAAATCATTTCTTAAATCTGATGCCAATGGCCAACTGACTCGTAATGGTTTCACAGGAGCACGTGTTGCCAAACGTACAAGCTGTACAAAAAAAACGAGCTTAAATATAAGAAATACATCTGGTGGCTGTCTGGTATTGTCCATAAAACCAATTGAGACTGTAGTGTGCACTGCTGTACGGTCTATCTTAAAGATCATAGGAGCAATGAGTCTGACATACTTTGCCATCCGATCAAGAGCACAACTCATATTGGAGCTACAAAGAGCAGCAAAAAGCTCGGGATCGAACCAGTCTGATGACATCACCTTTGCTATTTGCAAAGCAGCAGGAATATCGGCATTAACAGACATCGCCTCGTCTTCAATAGCGACCCAAAGTTTGAAAAAACTTTCCGGATCTAAACGAACGTTTTGGCGAGCAAACAGGTCACCAGGAAGTTGCGCGCGACGCAAAACAGGTGAGGCTTCAATACCTGCATCTTGCATTAACAAGCGCCAACCTGGCCAGATTGAATAGTCTTGCATGCTGTTGTTTCGATGCATATTTTTTTTGATAGTCATCCGTACATTCTATATGGGAGATTACGCCATCTCAATAGCGAAACGCGCCAATTAGCCTGTACTTATATTGGCGTATTTGGCGATTATATTGGCGTGCTCCGCTAGTGATGGTCATAATATTTATCGACAAAATACACCCTGAGATTAATTATTTAAAAATCTTAAGGTCGGTAAAAATGAAAAAGACAATTTTGATTACAGGTGCTTCATCGGGGTTTGGACTGATGCTAGCTAACAAACTACACAAGGCTGGCTTCAATGTCATTGGTACTAGCCGCCAGCCCGAGAAATATGAAACTAAAGTACCTTTCAAACTGTTAAAGCTCGATATTGATGATGATAGTTCCATTCAGGCGTTTACAAAAGAGCTGTTTTCTCTTACTGAGCAACTTGATGTGCTCGTCAACAACGCAGGCTATATGGTCACTGGCATTGCCGAGGAAACTCCGATTGAGGTTGGGCGCGCGCAGTTCGAAACTAATTTCTGGGGTACTATCAAAGTTACAAATACTTTACTACCGTACTTTCGCAAACAGAAGAACGGCCAAATTATCACAGTCAGTTCAATTGTCGGTTTGATTGGACCACCTAACCTGTCTTATTACACTGCCTCAAAACACGCGATTGAAGGCTACTTCAAGTCCCTACGCTTTGAGCTAGATCATTTTAACATCAAGGTCAGTATGGTCGAACCAGTGTGGTTCAAAACGAATCTTGGTAACCACTCAGTTTCAACAACTAAACATAATATCTCAGACTATGATTCTTATCGCCAACTGGCACAAGCCGCTACGCAAAAAGGGATGAACGAGGCCGAAGAACCGGATGCCGTAGTATCAACCATCACTAGGCTTATCCAAACTAAAGAGCCGAAATTCAGTAATCCGGTTGGGAAGATGACGGGCTTGATTCTTTTCTTACAGAGCTATGCTCCCTGCATGTTCGAAAGTTCGATCCTTAAAAGTGTCAAGACTGCCAAATAGATACTTAAATATTTACGCAATTTTCTAATTATTTTTAAGGGCATGAAATGAAAAATTACTTATGTAAATGGATCCCACCACGTGCGGATTTTCTCGAAACGATGTCTGACGATGAGAAGATATGGATGGGACAGCATGGAGATTTTTTAAATAAACTTCTCGAGCAAGGCGTTATTGTCGCCCATGGTCCCGTTATTAATGATGGGAATGGGTACGGCCTTTCGCTTTACCAGATTGCAGATGAAGAGGATGTCGCTAGCTTCACGTCACAAGACCCTATCGTAAAAAATGGTGTCGGTCATTATGAGCATTACATCATGCTTCATTTGGCTTCACACCTCTAATTTCTTAAATTTATAGTAGATATCATTATGAATATTAAAGGTTCAGTCGCACTTGTTACAGGTGCAAATAGAGGGCTGGGTGCAGCTTTTGTACGCGAATTACTCGCTGCCGGTGCCAGCAAGGTCTATGCGGCAGCGCGCAATCCATTGAGCATAACAATTGAGTCAGGTGTAGTACCTGTTTGTCTGGATGTAACAAGTCCAGATGAAGCTGAAGAGTTAGCACGAAAACTGGGTGACGTAAATTTATTGATAAATAACGCCGGTATTGGTGGATCTGGGGCTATTTTTTCTTCATCATCTATCGATTTACTTCGAGATCAGTTCGAAACAAATGCAGTTGGGCCACTGCGTGTAACTCAGGCGTTTGCACCAATTCTGGCTACTCACAATAGTAGTGCTGTAATCAATGTAATCTCAGCTTTAAGCTGGGCTACTTTGCCAGGAGTTACAGGTAGCTATAGTGCTTCAAAAGCAGCAGCTTGGGCTTTGAGCAATGCTATGCGACAAGAGTTAAAAGCACAGGGAACAGAGGTTTTGTCGCTACATGTTGCTTTCATGGACACAGACATGGCTCGTGGATTAGTTGGAAATAAAGCTTCACCTAATGTTATTGCACAAATGACGATAGCTGCTTTAGAGAGGGGGCAATCTGAACTCTTAGCTGATGAGATTACCCAAAACGTGCATGCTGGACTGACAGCAGAAACGCCAGTTTATCTTGGCATGTTTGAGTAAAGGAACAATGAATAAATATTTATAACAAGCTCTGTTCTATTAAAAGCACTCTAACTGAGTGCTTTTATATTTAAATCATTCATTACTTTTGACTAATCGGACGAGTACCAATTTCGGCGCCAGTCACTTGGTCAATTACAATAGGTTTGATTTCAGTGCCTTGTTCTGCATCAATGAAAGTTACCATTTTTTCAGGTTGCTCAAAGGGTTTATATTTTTGACCCCATGCGCCAATAACAAATAAAGCTGGTAAAAAATCTTTACCCGCTTGTGTTAACACATATTCTTCACGCGGTGGATGTTCAGAATATTGTCTTTTTTCAAGTAAGCCTTCTTCGACTAAAACAGATAACCGTTTTGTTAGCATGGTTGGCGCAATGCCTAAGCTTTTACGAAACTGATCAAAACGTGTAAAACCTGCATGAGCATCTCGTAATATCAACATGCTCCACGAATCACCTAAAACTGAAAGTGTTCGGGCGATTGGGCAGACTTCAAGATTGCTATTTTTACTCATATGACATTAATCAACTGAATGGTGACTACTAAAAAAATAGTAACACAAACTGGCGAATTAAGCGAGTTTGAATGCTTAATATACATACTACGTCTATTTATCGAGTCAATTTTGAACTATGTCTGCACTAGGCTGACTTTCTAATAACTTGGATAAATTATTTTCAAGCCAAGTAGTTAAATCAAAAAGTCGTTCGGAAGCCTCGCGTCCAAAGTCAGTTAATTGATAATCTACGCGAGGCGGTATTTCCGCATAATCCTGACGTACGATAAAACCATCGTGCTCAAGCGTTTTTAGGGTTTGTGCCAACATCTTTTCACTAATGCCATCAATAATTTTCTTTAACTCATTAAAACGCAGACGTTGATCTCGAAGTGCAACTAAAATCAAGACACTCCAACGGCTCGTGAGAGTTAATAAAATTTTTCGAGAGGGACAATCTGCTGCAAAAACGTATCCTTTCATCGCGTACCACCTTCATTACAAAAGTTTACATTTGTTTCTAAACTTACTTTTAGGTAAGTACTTACTTTTAGTAAGTTAAGGTACTACGATGATTGGAATATATCAACTACATCAGATGGAGATCATCATGCGTATTGCAGTTACTGGTGCATCAGGTCAACTCGGCCAATTGGTTATTTCTCAATTACTCGAACGGACTGACGCAAAAAATATTGTCGCATTAGTTCGCAATCCAGAAAAAGCATCAGATTTAAGCTCAAAAGGGATCGAAGTGCGTGCTTTTGATTATGGCCATGACGCAGATAAACTTTCGGTTCAATTGGCTGGTATTGATAAGCTTTTATTAATCTCATCGAATGAAATTGGCCAACGTACAGTACAACACCAAAATGTGATTAATGCGGCAAAACTTGCAGACGTAAAATTTATTGTTTACACGAGTTTATTAAATGCAGATACATCACCACTTCTATTAGCACAAGAACATGTTGAAACTGAACAATATTTAAAAAAATCGGATATCCCATATACGCTATTACGTAATAACTGGTACAGCGAAAACTATGCAATGGGGCTTGCACAAGCAGTTGAGCATGGCAAAATTTTTGGGGCAACCCATCACGGCAAAATTGCTTCTGCTTCGCGCTTAGACTATGCGACTGCTGCCGCTGTGGTATTAACGCAAGACGGGCATGAGAATAAAGTTTATGAACTAGCAGGCGATGCGAGTTATACCCTTGACGATGTTGCAAAATGGGCAAGTGAAATTAGCAAAAAAGAAGTCATTTACCAAGACCTACCAGAAGAGGAATATAAAGCGCTCTTGGTACAATTGGGCATACCAGAAGGGTTTGCTGGCATCTTGGCAGATTCAGATGAAGGCGTATCTAAAGGTGGTTTGTATAGTGATAGCAAAGATCTGCACCAGTTAATTGGTCGTGCCACTACCAGTATGCAAGAGACGATTAAAGAATTCTTATCTTAAGTTAACGCTATAACTCTTATCTAAGAACAAAAGGCTTAAATTGTTCAGATTTAGGCCTTTTGTATATTTAAATAAATAGGTTTTCCATCATTAATAATGTGCAAAGTAAGTTGACCCGATCAGATTTTTTCCTGATGTATAGTGCAACTTTATTTGAGATGTAGACTTTACTGAAATATATAATTAAATGAAAACAATAAATTAATAGCTAAAAAGTTATAAAATGAGTGTGAAATATATTGTTAATCGTTAAAAGAAAACTAGGTAAAAGAGATGTCTTTATTTGAAGAATGTAAAAATGCACTCAAAAATGATTTTCAAATTATTAGTGATATAGACTCAGAAGATGTTTATACGAAGTTGAATATGTATCCCATAAAACAAAACTATATTTTATGGAAAAATATAGATTTCAAAGATTTTGATGATATGGAAGAGTTGTTAGCAAGCATGCAAACGATTCAGAATGAAAATATCTATGTCGTTGCAGATGATCAGAATATTCCAGTCTTTACTTCTAAGCTGACATCAATAATCGAAAATATATACGATGTTATGGCTCTATGTCCTAAAGTCTTTATTTTTAATGAAACTATCCTGTTAGAACCACTTTTTCCAACTTACACCCTTAGAGTGGCTTTTAATCCTAACTTAAATAAATCTCATATTTAAGGTTTTTCTTAATTGTGTAATTAAAAGAAAAATTAATCCTGCCAATAAGGTGTTTCACCGTAGACTTCAGCAAAATAATCAATAATTACCCGAATGTTTAAGGGCGGATGACGCACATTAGGATAAATTGCTGCGATGTGCTGTGGTTGAGGTTTAATAGATGCTTCATATTGAGGTAAAAGTTTTATTAATTTGCCGTGCTTTAATGCCTCACCAATGAGCCAGTCAGGAAATAAAACAATTCCCATCCCATTGAGTGCCGCCGTCATTAAGCTCTCAGCATTATTTGAAGCAAGTAAAGGCACAATTGGATAATGTACCCATTCCTCATCTGGCTTTCTAATTAACCAACGGTTAGGTCCTTCAAACCCTTTATAGACTAAACATTTATGGTCATTGAGTGCCTTGGGGTGATCAAGAGTACCGTATTTAGCAATGTAAGCAGGAGAGGCCGCCAAATGATATTTTTGTGTG
Source organism: Acinetobacter sp. IRS14 (assembly GCF_034650275.1). Taxonomy (NCBI): domain Bacteria; kingdom Pseudomonadati; phylum Pseudomonadota; class Gammaproteobacteria; order Moraxellales; family Moraxellaceae; genus Acinetobacter; species Acinetobacter sp. IRS14. The sequence goes on along the minus strand of NZ_JAOVFN010000017.1, from coordinate 31,898 downwards.
CCAAAAATACGCGCATGAAATGATGAGTCTGTGAGGGTTCCAATGCGAAATATTAAATCAGTACTATCTCGAAGAGGATCTATAAATTCGTCTGTCTGAATCAGTTCTATTAAAAGCCGTGGATAACGTTCTGATAAACCTGCTAACCACGGCGCAATATGTCTTTGACCAAAAAATACGGGTGCATTAATTCTAACCAGCCCAGAGGGCTCTACAGTTTTATCCTGCAACGCCTTTTGAGCTTCATCAAATTGCTCCGTAATTTTTTTGGCATATTCAAAAAATAATTTACCCGATTCGGTCGGTGTGATTGCTCGTGTATTTCGATAAAAAAGTTGCTGCCCCAACGCATCTTCTAACTGTTGAATGGTCCGAGAAATCATCGATGCAGACACGTCTTCTTTTCTTGCCACAACAGAGAAGTTTTGAGCTTTATATACACTGATAAAAAAGCGAAGGGTACGAATATCAATCGAATTTGATAAATTCATCTGTGCAGTTTCTGCAAAAGTGATTCATGGATTATGCTGTTTTTCTGCTGAATTGGCTACTCTATGATTCGTTGCCTAAATACCATGAGGCAATGTTCATGCAAATTCTATTACTGTTTCTAACCATTTTAGGTGGGATGGGGCTATCTGTAGAAGCAGGTCTTTTAGGGCCATTAGGTACACAAGTTGGAGAATTGTGGGCCACTTTTAGTATTTTTGGAGTAGGGGCCGCACTTACCTTTCTACTTATGTTGTTTTTTAGTCCTCGCAATAGTCCCTCATTTTTTACTCTTCCATCATGGCAGTTATTGGGTGGGGTAATTGGCCCGATCTACGTCATTATTCTCACCATCACAGCGCCGATTATTGGTATTGCCATGACCATGATTGGGATTTTGGCTGGTCAAGTTTTTAAGAGCCTGATTATTGATCATTATGGGTTACTCGGAACCCCGTATAGAAAAGTAGATCGAAAACGTGTGCTTGCACTTGTTTTTATTGTGGTTGCACTTTCATTAGTCGCAAAAGCATAAGGGGGAAATATGACTATATTTATGATTTTATTGGCAGTCATCGGCGGTGCTTTACTCAGTGTACAAGCGGCAATTAATGGTCAGCTTGGCAGTAAAGTTGGCGTATTCCGTAGTGCATTTTTAACGTTTTCTGTAGGCGCTTTAATTACCGCATTACTTATTTTTTATTTTGAACCCAAGCAAACTTTAACCCTATTAGATGTACCTAAATGGCAATTACTAGGTGCAATGTGTGGTGTTCCCTATATTGTGATTATGGTCTTAGCAGTACAGAGAATTGGGGCGGCTGTTGCAACTGTTGCGGTTATTTTGGGGCAACTTCTCATGAGTATGTTAATTGATAATTTTGGTTGGTTTGGCAATGAAATTCTACCTTTTTCAACTTATAGATTGGGCGCGCTCATCTGTTTAGCGATTGCGCTTTATTTTATATATTCAAGTAGTAAAACGACTCAAGTTGAACCTAACAGCTAACATGTTTATAAAACAGGAGGGTTTTATTAAGTTAATATTTAAGGTTTTTCTTAATTGTGTAATTAAATGAAAAACAATAATTAATTAAATAATTTCTAGCCAATTTCACATTGACACCTTAATTTTTGAAGATTACCATTTGCGGGCTGGCCTACATTGCCAGTCGGTTTTGACGGACCGTAATTCAACCACATCAGGATTATTTCTTCTGAGGAATAGTTTTGTGTGCACATCTCGTTCCCTCCCGTAGCGGTAGGACGGGAGTGGGACACTTTCGAGTGTGCTGGAGTTGAACCAGTCCGTCAACCTGCTTCCGTTCTGCCACCATAATTTATAATGTTTCGGCAGAACTCCCAAAAGAAGGAGTTGGCTATGTACATTCATAAATTATTGGCAGTCAATGTCAAAATCTATATCGACACCACTTAAATCAATTTAAAGCAGTTTGATGAGCTATAGGCTTTTCAGGCTTTAATTCGTCACGACTAAAAAACTTAATCATCAATAAAACTTGAGATGTGCTGCGCACAGTCTTTACGGCTTTGCTGTGCCTTTTTTTCTCCCAAAAAATTATCTCTTTTAGAAACAACAAGAATTTATAAAGGTAAAACTATGCCAACTTTAGAAACATCTTCCAAAAAATTACAGGTTATTCATACTGCAATAGAGCTGTTCAATCTGCATGGATTTCACAATACAGGCGTGGACTTAATTGCCAAAGAATCCAAAATTCCTAAAGCCACTTTTTATAATTACTTTCATTCAAAAGAGCGGCTTGTTGAAAGATGCGTATCTTTTCAAAAAAGCCGCCTGAAAGAAGAAGTGCTTGCCATTATTTACTCAAGCCGTTACCGAACCTCAAGAGACAAACTCAAAGAGATTATTGTTTTACATGTTAATTTTAATAGCCTGTACTACCTTTTACTTAAAGCCTTCTTCGAAATTAAACTTGTTTACGCTCAGGCTTACCGTATGGCAATAGAGTATAGAAAATGGTTACTTCGAGAACTTTTTGATCTGGTTTTTAGTTTAGAGAACAACACACTAAAACCCGATGCCAATATGGTTTTAAACTTAATTGATGGTTTGATGTTCCAGATTTTAAGCTCAAATAGTTTGGATGAAAGGGATGTGGTGATAGAGAGGTTTTTTGGGTAATATTTGACAATGCTTAATTCTAAATTTTACTAACTAAAGGTTAGAGGTTAATTTAAAGTTATAACTGTAGATTATTAAAACTAAACAAATAATGAGGGGATTTTAATGCAAGATGTGAGGGCCGGCTTATTAATACTTGAAAATAAAGAAGTTGAGAATATAGCTGATATCTATTCTTTTGAACAAATTAGAGAAATACTGATTTTTGCTCTAACCGATAGTACTTCTGAATATTGGACTATATTAGCTCTAAACCTATTGAGTAAAAAATCCGAGTATATTTCTGATGAAATAATCTTAATGCTTAAAGAAATAGCAGGCATGCCAAAAAAATATACACAAAAAACCAGACATGAGGCATTAAAAATATTTAAAAAACAAAATGGAAATACTAATTAGGGGATTTATATGAATTGAATTTTTTAAAGAATATAGTAGTTAATTTAACATAGTAGTGGCTATGTATAGATTGGATATACCGCAGAGAAAATCATGAATGAAAACTACATTAATATTTTCATAGTGTTGGAGTTTTATTGTGCAGAATATAAAAATGAAAGATGACTCATGTCATTTTTTTACTGAACAAGATATTACAAGTAAGCAAATTATTAAAGTTTGCTTTGACATATCTAATTTTGATGAACTTCAAGAAGTTTATAATTTTTTTGGCGAGAAAATATATGGAAATAATAGAGAGCACTTGAATGACATTCATGCAAATACAAAACATTTTGGAAGTAATCTGTCTGCATTTCATGACTATTTAAGAGGATATCTCATTGGTGTTTTTCTAGAAAAAAGAAATGAAATTTTATCAATAATTATAACTAATAAAAACAATAAAAATATTGATGAGGATTGGTTGGCTTTTTTTAATATAATAGTGCAAACTTTTTTTGATTCGCATGGAGATATAAAATATGGGCTTTATATGACATTGGATTTTTCAAGAAGTATCATGGTTAATATGATGGATTATTTTAGTTTTTTAATTTCTGATTATCACAATAGACCAAAAGATGAACTAGATGAGAATGGTAATTATGTGTAAAAGTTTTTAATTTGGTATACTAAGTTGTGAATATTTATAGATCTATTTTAAGGCTTCCCAATCTATAAGGTACTTTATATGAGTAATTTGGTGACTATGCTTTCTTCTATTAGAGCTGAAAAAAATTATTTTATTGAAAAAATAGAAAAGGTTAATGGATATTCAGAACAAGAAATCGCTGAAATTGAGAAATTAAATAATATTTCTGTGCATGGTCAATTGAAAGAGTTGCTAACAACTATGGGTAAATGTTCAGGAGGAGTGATTTTTGGTGATGATTTTTACATATATAGATATTATAGAAATGCTGGATTTAATATACAAAGGCAAAAAAGTTTAATGGCTGATGAAGAACTTGCTATCAATTATAGAGAGAATGGTGAGAAATTAGATTTAGCTGAAGAACAATATTTTGAGATTTGTGGTGAGAATGAACATGCTAATATTTTCTTCATGTATACAAAGGATATTAATGATATTGTTTATGAGTGGAATGAAAATAATAATACAGTAAAAAGATTTGGAACACTATTTGAGTACTTAATTCGATACAGAAAGAGATTAGGTTCATATTCGTCTCAAGGAACAATTCGAGGTGATGAAGATCCTACTTTGTTCGATGAGTTAACAACAGGAAGATTATTGCTTTCTAGCTAAATTAGAAATAAAACAACTTTATTTTTAAAAAGTTTTGCAAACTATATATTAAATCTATCTTATGAGTTTTAAATTATTTTATTCCGGAATATTGGTTTTTAAATTTATAATCATTAAGTTAACTATTCTTAAGGAAGATTTTTTTATAATGTGAAAACTATTGAGATTGCCTGATGAAAGAAATAAGAGAATTAAATAAATTATTAAAATGTTATAAAACGTATAGTATTGGAAGTTTGATTCATTCGTTAAAATTTGATCAAAAACACATACTAGATACCTTAGATGGGAAAGACATACTTTTTCCTCACCATATAGTAGGTATGTCTATATCTTATGCCCAGTTGGCATTCTTAAAAATTGAAAATAATAATGCAGATATAGATGCTTTAAATAGTTTAAATCTTGCTTTGATGTATGCAGAAGTGGGAAGAGAATTACAATTAAAAGATTTTAAAATAAAACCTTTAGATAAAATGAATGTACATGATTTAAAGAAGTATTTTTCAGAATTTTCTGCACTACTTTTTTGGGCGATTCTATTAAATAATAAAAACTTAGCAAAGAAATTAGCTCGCCAAGTAGAGTTTTGCTTACAACAAAAATTTCTATCTGAGTTTCCTTTAAGTTATGACTATTTTTCATTATGGGCTTATTACAAATGGATTAATGAAGAATTTACATTAGTATCAAAAATAGATGGAAAATTTAAAGATTTGATAAATAATTGGTCATGTGACTCAGTATTTTTAGAACCATTACTCATAGATATAGCAAATTTACACTGCGAAGAATTAATAGATAATGATTTACGTAAATATCCTCCAAAATTCATTAACCCTCCGTTTACTTTATTGCCACTTGAAATTCATGTGATTAATAAATTACGTGCATTAGATAAATTAAATGAAATATCATTAAATCATCCTTTAATGAACACTCATTCAGCAAAAATTAAAGACTTCGAAGTGATAAGTGATGATTTGCTTGAAACGATACAGATAAATTTTTTGTAGCTGAATCAACCTACTCAAAAGTGCGGTTGCAAACAGCTGGGGTACAGGAGGATACAATGGCATGAATTTATATATCTATCGAATATATTGATAAATTTGAATTAATTATAGTCATTACTTAGAAATGACTATGTATAGATGGGATATACCGCAGTGCAAATTATAATTGAGCCATCAGTTCTTAAAACCAAATCTCCATTTTTTATTATTGCTAAAAATTTCTTTATTTTTGGATTGCTTTGGATTTTATCTTTATTCTTGTATGGTGTTTTTGATTATGAGTCATATTCTTCCATATTTATTTATCTAATTAGTTTCTATGCTATTTATTTTTTTGGATATTTAATATCTAAACCTATTCTTGCAGACCTTGACTCTTACACTCTTAATCGAGTTAAGTTTTTAAGCCTTATATTTTTTGCACTTTATTATGTAATAATACCTATACGGTTCTTTCTATTTGATATTAATAATGATTTATATGGTTTTAGACTTGGATTTGGATTCGTTTTCCATTGTGGACACTAACCCCAATTTTTATCACTAATCTGAAGAATAAGTTTTATATTTATTTATGTGTCTTGCTATGCGCTATAGAAGTAATTTTTTGGGTAATGTTTTTTAAAATGAGTGAGTCTGAATTTTACAAGAGACCTTCATCTGTTGCTATGTTCACAAGTTCTCTTATATTCGCCTTAACTTTTCCTTGGTATTTATCTTGGCTAAGAGAAATAGACATCAATAAATGCGTTTTACCATTCTTTTTTAAAGAAGATAGATTTATATCTAAACTAATATCATGGGTAGTAATAGGACTTGGTAGTTTATTTATGTTTTTATTCTATCTTTTCTTCTAAAAAAGAATTCTAAAAAGGAGTACCTATGAGATCTTTACATCAGGTAGCAGCCAGTCAATTGGGTATAGGGGTATGGTACCAGAAAGGATTTGAACAAAATGGTATTTTGTTTATTCGACCAAATCATTACCACCCATCGGAGGCTATGGGGGCGCAATGTGCAAATTGTAATACGATTGTATGGATAACTGGGCGTAATGATCCTATTTTAAATGAGGATTTGCCAGAATATGCTGTTAATGGTGGTTCTCTTTATCGTAATTATATTGAGAATAATACAAAAAGGTTTTTAAACTCTTTACCTTCATGTCCAGCTTGTCATCAACAAGCTTACGATTTGTTTATAAATAATTTAGTTATACCAAGATATCAGAACGGTGATGATCCCTTAGTAGATAAGGATCACGGTATAAATGAAGAGATGACAGTTAAGGTCAAAGACAAAGCCGTGTGGTGGTATGGTGATCAAGCTGAAGCTAAAAGACTGAGTTTGAAATTTTTATAATATTTTTGAATACATGCTTGATAATCAATAAACTATTACTTGTGAAGATTTTCACATAGTAGAATTACAGTCTTTTTATTAAGAACAGAGACACAAAGAGATGACGTTGTTTCCAATGCCTGCTGATTTTATTAATGAAAAGGTGACACTTTCATGGTGTGATATCAAATGGGGTTATGAAAAGAATCTCCTTACTTCAGAAATACCAATAAAAAAAGCAGAAAATATTGTATCAACAGGGAGCTCTACTAAAGCTGAACTTGAGCTGTCATTCCTTATCTCGACTGAATCAAATGACATCACTCCATTTATTAATGAACTATGTCCTAACTTTAAAGAAGATGAATATGAGAACATCAGTCAAAAATGGTTATATGTAATTCTTAGTTGGCTCTGGCTTAATCGAGAAAGTTTTGAAGATCCTTTAGATGAGGTGGAGCGTATTTATACAGATTTTGATTATCCAGCCGAAATTAATAATTTTATTAAATATATGCCTCCTACAGATGGATATAATCCCTCATTGTATTCTTATGCAGAAAATATTAATCGCTTAATGAAGAATTGGGAAAATTATTTACAACAGAGTGCTCTAAAGTACAAATAAAGCACTGTGTGATTTATGACACTTAAGAATATTAGGCAAATTTTTTAAATACTGGAGAACCATCAAATGCTACAAGATATTGGGGATCAGTATCCAAATGGCGCAATTAATAAAGAAATTATTGAAAATTTTGCAGCTACCTTAAAAGTTACATTTCCACCAGAATATGTTGAACTTATTTCTCAGCATGATGGCATTTATCCTGAAATTTCTAGCTTTGATTATGTTGACACTGATGGTGAACTAAATATCAGTACAGTAGAGTTAGGAGGATACTTGCATGAACCTCGAATAGAAGGGATGCAATTTCCCGAAGGTGATGATGACTATGAGGGAAAATTAATTAGCTTTGGATCTACACCTGGTGGAAATTTTATTTGTTTCGATTACAGATTTCCTTGGATAAAAGATCAACCTAAGATTGTGCTTGTTTTACACGATGAATTCTATAGTTCTGGAATAAATGAGGGTAAAAGAAAGGTTCTGTACCTAGCAGATAATTTTGTACACTTTATAAATTCATTACATGAATTTATTGAGTACTGATTATTACTGCCATTAAAGAAAGCTCATAATCATGAGTGCTTTTATATTACACATTGCTTAAAATATATACAGAAACCTCGCTAAAACGAGTTGGAAAGCTACAAACGCGAATGATACTTTAAGTTTCACTCTTCCCAATAAGTGAGGTGAGCAATGAAATTGTTAGCTTTGTTCAGTATGGGAGTTGCAGCAAGTTATTGGTATAAAACTATAAAAAATAGCGAGCAAGCTCTTCTGAAACCAACTTTTGATGAAATAGTAAAAAACTTTGTATTGGCAGAATTTAACACCTAATACATACCGTTAATTTTAATTAAATAAAAGCTCATCGGAAGATGAGCTTTTTTGTTTTATAGATTTCAAATTTTCTTTTAATAATAAAAAACACTCTAATGCACTTGTTTATTTAGTTGTTCTAAACTAACAATGCAGTAAAACAGGAGTGTTAAAGTATGAAATCAATAAGTGAGTACATTCCTAATGAGGAGCAAGAAGAGGAATCGTTGATTACTGCAAAAATTGATTCAGAAATTGGAAAATTAAGGAAAAGAAGGGATGAACATTTACTATCCTATATTGATGAGGAGAAAAATATTAAGTATAAAATTCAAATAGAAAGTTCAATCAAGAGCTGATATTCGATTTTTATCGAATTGTATGATGATATTTGATTAATAAACCTTATCTACCCTAACCAATACGACTAAAAATTCCTGACTGTTTACAGTAAATAAAGCTCCGCAAAGTATCCTTATTTTGGGGGGATTTTTTCTATATGTGTTAAGCTGATCTTCATAAATTTATGGATTATTACAATGTTCATTTGTATTGGCGGTGATTTAGATGGTGAAGTTGTATATGACCGTGAAGGTACTTACTTTGAAGCCAGTGAAATAGATGCAAGTAAACAATCAACATACAACCGCCAGAGTTACTTAGTGGGCGAAAATATATATCGTTTTTGGCTTTGTGCAGAATTATCTTATTTTGAAATTACAAAAATAGCGAATGATCACTTGGCGCAAAAACATCCCTATCTTTCATAATTCACATATTAAAAAATAAGCCCGCCAATTATGGTGGGCTTAATCTATCTAGGCGGAGTCGGCTAAATACGAGTTAAGTAAAAACAATTAAAAAAGCCCCTCATATCTGAGAGACTAGTCATATCAATTTTCTGGAATGAATGGCTGTAATTTCTTAAATAACTAAACAAATCAAATTGATAAAAGTAGTTAATAGTATAATAAATCAGTGCACTAATTTATTCTTTATAGTAGCAGAGCCTCAAAACAATGTCCAAGGCACTGTTAATAAGAAATTATTTGTTATTAGGATCAGGTTGTTCATTATTCTCAGGCAGATCTTTTACTGTGCCTGGAACTTCTGAAGGTTGAGTTTCAGTCGGTGGTGTTGCAGGATGCTTGTTCATTTGAGATTTGATGATATTAGCGTGGTTAGTTGTATTTTGAGAAAAACTTTTAAAACCTGACATTTTTATCTTCTTATCTTCATTAGGGAGAGTTGATAGTACACTTTAAAGGCCTTTACATTGCGGTAGTTTTAAGACTCATGTGTGTTGATTTGTGCAAGAAAAGATCTTTATCTCGACAACTTATTTCATAAATAAAATCAATTATATATAACCTGTTGAGTCTTATCCTTTAAATTTTGAAATCACCTTATCCAACTTTCAAGTAGGGGTACACAAATTACACATATATAAATTTTTTCCACGTTTTGGATTAATAGTTTTTAAAAATTAATTCAATCTAGTGTCTACAAAATATTCATAGTATAAAAATATCGTTGGGCATAATATGTATGATTAAATTGGAGCATATTAATGCTAAAAGAAATTACAATTATTGATTTCCAAGGTAAAGAAAAAAGAGCGCACGCAAACTATACAGAAGTAGATACTAATAAAATCGGTCATTCATCTAGAGTTCAGAGACCCAAAGTTGAATATATTTTGTTAAAAGGTGAATGTATTTACCCTACTTTAAATTTGGTTTTCAACAGTTCCGATGGCAACAGCTATTATATAGAGTAAACATGATATGTCAGACAATTCAACAAAATGGCTTTGTGTGGGTGGTGTTCTAAGTGGTGAGTGGAGAGAGCAGCAATTAGAAGCATTTGATGTTGATCCTAATGATTTAAATACTCATAGTTATGAAGCAATGAAACTCATTAATCCTGTTACCAAGACAGAACAGCATTTCTATGTATATACCGAGTTACAAGAACACGCATATGACAGGGCAATAAATTTTGCCTTATCCAAAAATCAATAAGAACAAGAGAGCACTTAGGTGCTCTTTTTTTTAATAAATAGTCGTTGTATTTAAATCATAGATTTTATAAGCCTAGTATTAGCAGAATTTAAAGCCAATACATACCGTTAATTTTAATTAAATAAAAAGCTCATCGGAAGATGGGCTTTTTTATTGTAGTAGTGTTTATTTATTTTATTGTTGACTGTTAAAATTTAAAAATATATTTTGTCATTTTTGTTTTTCAATTCAACGAACTAAGAAATTATGAATAAATATCTTATGCTAACTCTTCTTGCAACATCTACTCTTTCTTTGACAGGTTGTGCGCAAATGTTTCCAGCTCAAGCTACCAAACTTGAAAATGGAAATTATATGATTCAAACCACTTCTAATATTTTAGGTTCTAATGAAGCAATGGAAAACAAAGTAAACAAAAAGGCTGAAACCGTTTGTGCTGGTAAAGGCTTTAGTGAAATAAATAATAATCATCAAACTCATAGCCAACGGATTTATACAGCTCAAGTAATTACAACAGGCACATATAAGACCTTCAATAAGACGATTAAATGTAATTAACCACTTTTATTGATAGCAATTGAACCCACTTTGGTGGGTTTTTTTAAAGGTGGTTTTTAATTTGTAGAAAGTGTTATAACTTTGAACCCGACTAAATAAAGATTATTAGTGGGATTTTTATTTTATAAAGTAGATGGCTTCTAAGTCCTTCTTAAAAAAATCAATAATCCAAAACAAAATATAAATACAATATACCAAGTGTCTCTTACGAGTTGATAGTCGCCTATACTTTGTAGTATTTCAAATATAGGTCCACATGCAAATATTGATACCAGTACATATCCTGCAAGTGTAATGCCCCAGTCATCAAGGCCAAGTTTACGTTCTGGTTTTTGACCAGTTGATTTTCTTTTGAGCCATTTTAAGAATGACTTATAGTAAAAATATAAAGCTCCCATCCCCACAATCATTAGTATAAGTGTGTCGAAGGGGCCACTATAAGAGGAGCTTCCCATTCTTGGGCTCATATGTATTGCAGCTAATCCATGTAGTGATGTAGACAATAATATTAATAATGCACTTAATTTTTTTATCATAGTAAATATAACTTAACTCAACATAGATTTTGGGAAATTAAAGGAAAAGATTAATTTATGTAAAAGTGAACCAGTATTGTAAGTGCTTTGCTAGAGGTTTTACAGAGTAAAAAGCTTACTTTAGTTTGGTATTGGCGGAGTTTCTTTTTTTGAAAATTCATATTTATAATTGATAAATTTTGAGATATTTAAATTTATCATAGTGTTAATATAAGTAGGTTTAATATTAATCAAGTGTAATATGTATTATATGAATAAATTGTATAAGAATGAATCTCCAGAAATGATTCTAGCTTTTGAGAGTGCCATAGGTACATTTAAATATTTTTGGCGTGAACTTTATTGGGAATATCGGCGAATTGTTCCTGCTCTAGAACTGGCTTATGTGAAGTGTGCATTTATCCAAGAAAACCCTGAAGATACAAATCAACCTTTGATTGAGTATATGTGGATTGATCAAGTTGATTTTAATGGCAGTACAATTTCAGGAACTTTGTTAAACGACCCTTATATTATTGATAATGTGCAAGCTGGTGAAACAGTAAAGCTTCAATTTGAGTCTATAGTTGATTGGATGTTTCTATCCAATGGCACTGTTCATGGTGGGTTTACGATTCAAGAGTATCGTAAAACTTTAAATGCAATAGATCGTAAAAAATATGATGAGGCGTGGGGGATTGATTTTGGCAACCCTGATGAAATTTTCCTAGTTTATGACCAGAAAAATTGTCCTGAAAATTTAGACGAACATCCTATGTGTAAGAGTATTTTGGATCAGTTCATAAACATTATAAATACAGATCCTACAATCATTAGTGAAAAGGACGAAAGTAGTAATCAATTATTACATCGTGAAGTTATAGCTGGTAATTATTTATTTGTTCAAGAGCTTTTAAGGTTGAATACCAATAAGTTGGAAGTGAATAACCAATCAATGACTCCTTTAGATTTGGCTCATAAGATGGGGTGGACTAATATTGTAAATTTACTTAAGTAATGTCTACTCACACTCTCTAATGGAAGCTTTTTAATAGGCGAAATTTGAGAAAAATAAAATCGGCTTTGATCCTAGTAAGAATAAGCTCATCGGAAGGTGGGCTTTTTTTAATTTATAAATTTCCATAGAAAATTCACTTATATTGTATATTTTTCAATCAATTAAAATAAATTAATTAAAATTAATATATTGTTTTATAATGCTTTTTGTCGGAAAATTTTACCAAAAGTTAAAAAAATCTTTATTTTGAATGAAGAGGTTAATGGAAACCTCTTAAATAAAATAAAGGAAATAAAATGGATATTTTAAAATTAATAGGCGGAAACCTGCTCGCCGTGGCTTTCGTAACGGGAACTCAAACCTCACATGCAGAATTTAAACGGTTTTCTGTATCTGCTGGGTGGTTGCATGTCATGCCACAAGGGAAAGCAAATCCATTCAACATAAATACTGCTGTAGCAAATGGAACCACTGCCAAAGTCGGAACTATTTCTACTTCAGCATTTATGAAATCAATAGACCCTAATGCAACATTATCAACTGGGGAAAATGCCAAAGAAGTTCTTGATATGGTATTTAGCCATCCAGTCGATGAAAACGGCAATCAACAACAATCGGTTGGTCAGTTATTAGGGCTTGTAGATGAAAATGACATGGTTTCGCCAGATATCACGGGTACAGCAACCATAAAAGGACTAGAACAATGGGAAGGTAAAGGCACAGGGCTTGAAGCAGAAGATGTAGACACTCTGGGTTTAATGTTCAATTACTATGTGAATGAGAACGTGTCTTTACAGTTAATCGGTGGGATTCCTCCAAAAGTTGATATTAAGGGGAAAGGAGAAATCAACGCGCCGTTATCTGGTTTTGCAAATCCTGAAGGGTTAGCTGCTTTGGTTATCGGGGATAAACTTGATTTATTACAAGATATTCCAATCACTAATCTTGGGAATAAATCGAAAGCTGCTACGGTACGTGCATGGACTCCAGCATTAGAGGCTCAATATCAGTTTGGTAAGGCAGGAGTAAATAAATTTCGTCCATATGTTGGTGCTGGAATTATGTATTCACGCTTCTCTAACATTAAGTTAAACGACCAAATTAATTCTGACTTAATTGCTGCGGGTCATATGATTCAGAATGTTCTAGATAACAATGCTGGTGCAGCCTTAGATGGTAAAACCTCAAGTGCAAATCCATATGTTCGGGTTAAAGCAACGGATGCGATTGCCCCAATTGTGAGTCTAGGCGCTACTTATGACATCACGCCAAATTGGTATGCCGTTGGTTCAGTGTCCTATGCAAAGTTAAATAACCGCGCAAATATTGATGTGATTGATAGCAAAACAGGTAAGCAGTTAATTCATGCCTCAACCAAAGTTGATATTGATCCTTTAATTACATATCTAGGTGTGGGTTATCGTTTTTAATATCCTCATTTAAATATTATTCTTTCGGTTAGGAAAATTTACGATTTAACCTGTCGTATTTTCTCTGCATAGAAAGCCCTACCAAATATCAATTATTGGTGGGGTTTTATAAGAAAAGCAGTGTAGTGGTCTGTTTGTGACTTCAAGGAAGAACTTATTGTTTTATGATAAATATCTGAAAGAAATAAGCTTTATATGGTTGGTTAAAGAAAAACCGAAGGTCACTTGAGAGATTAAATTAAAATATAAGAAATATGGTAAAGTTAAAAACCTAATTCAATACATTAAAATTGATATCAAGCTATTGTAGGAAAAACATGGTTAAAATTAAACCTCACCCAGCAACAAGCGGAAATGCATCGGCTGATCGCCTTTTAACTTTGTTAACTGCTTTTAGAATAGGTGATAAATCTTTAACCCTAGCAGAACTCGCTGAACGAACAGAATTAAATAAAGCAACTATCATGCGCTTAATCGTTTCGCTAGAAGATTTTGGTTTTGTTAACCGTCTTTCAGATGGCAGATATACGCTTGCCAGCGAAGTCATGCGTTTAAATACAATTTATCAAGATGCTTTAGACTTAGAAAGACATGTTGTGCCTTGTTTACAGCAACTTGTAGATGAAATTGGCGAAACAGCTTCTTTTTACGTTAAGCATGGGGCATATCGTCTTTGCCAATATCGAATAAACTCTACCCATCGATTGCGCGTTCATATTCAGCCGGGTGAAGTTCGACCAATGGATGGTGCGGCAGGTGCTCAAGCATTGCGGTCAACACACGAACAAGTTTTATCAAGAACCGATCCTTTTTATTCAACTGGTGTAACGGAACCACATGCTGCTTCAATGGCATTGCCAGTATTTGATGCTCAAAATGATGTGGTTGGCGCATTGGTTGTTTCAGGTCCATCAAGCCGTTTTACTTCGGAAATTGCAAAATCTGTGGGTGATTTCTTCTTTAAAATTGCAGATGACTTGACCAAAAGTTTGGGTGGTAAGAGTATTCGTAATTAATCTTAATATTTTAAATATAAAAAAGGGGCTAATGATTTAGCCCCTTTTTTATTCGTGTTATTTACGAAGTGCTTTGTGGTTGGTTAAACAAAACGGCTTTCTTTCTAGACATAATGACAACCATAATAGCCGATACGAGATTTAAGGCTGCAAGTGGAAGTAAGGCAATAGCGTGGCTTCCTGTTGCATCATGGATTGCACCATAGATATTCACCATCATGCCGCCACCAATCAGGTTAGCGCATGCGCCAATTGCTGCTAGTCCTGCCGCCGTTGTAGTTGGTGACATCCATGAGGATGCTAAAGCCCAGAATGGACCTTTCGCAGAATAAGCACCAATTAAAACGATACTAAGTAAAAAGATTGTGCCAATAAGTGAAGACGTAAACAAAGCAATTAATAAACCAATTGATATCATTAATAGAGCAATTGCTGTATGCCAAAGGCGTTCATTTTTACGATCTGAGCTACGACCCCAAAGAATCATGGCAATAGAAGCTAAGCCATAAGGAATCGCATTTACTAAACCGATTTCTAAATTACTCAAACCAAATGATTTAATTAATTGAGGTGCCCAAACACTCATTGTACTTCCAGCAGCAGAAGCACCAGAATAAATAATGATCATAGCCCAAATATATTTATTCTTTAGAAGTTGCCATAGAGAAATATGACCAATCGGAGTTTTTTGTTGGCGTTCAAATTGTAGTTTTTCAACTAACCAAGCTTTTTGTTCGCTATTGAGCCATTTTGCCTGTTCTGGTCGATCTGTGAGTACAAATAGGCAAGCGATACCCAGTAAAATCGCAGGAATACCTTCTAAAATAAATAGCCAATGCCATCCGCGCATGCCCATCAAACCATCTAGGGATAGTAAAAAACCAGATAATGGTGAACCTAAAAAGTTTGCCCCCGGAATTGCCACCATAAATATAGCAATCATTCGGCCTCTATAATTGGCGGGCAACCAATAAGTTAGATATAAAATCACGCCAGGGAAAAAACCAGCCTCGGCAGCGCCTAGCAAAAAGCGCATAATATATAACGATGTGGAGCTTTCAACGAATGCTGTTGCAGCTGAAATTACCCCCCAAGTCACCATAATTCGGGCAATCCATACTTTTGCTCCAAATTTTTGCATGGCGAGGTTGCTGGGTACTTCAAATAGAAAATATGCAAAGAAAAATAAGCTACTGGCAAAACCAAAGGCAGTAGCTGTCAATCCAAGGTCTTCATTCATTTGTAATGAAGCCATACCAATATTGCCACGGTCAATAATAGCAATCACATAACAAAGCGTTAAAAAAGGCAGCAATCGCCACGCTACCTTGCGCATTGTTTCACGTTCAATCGCACTCGCTTGAGAATATTCTGTAGACATAAAAAAATCCTTTTTTATATTCAATATTTTAATTGTTCTCGCATCTAAAAGCTTAGAAACAATTGAGTTCCATGATTAGCTATTGAGTAACTTCCAGTTAGCGATAGCTCGTGGGTTTAATAGTTGACCATCCCAAATACTCACAATCTGTTCGAGTGCTAAGAGACCGACGCGATTACGTGAATCTGTTGTGTTTGCTCCTATGTGAGGAGTAACAACTAGATTAGGTAATTCCCATAATGGATTATCTTTTTCAGGCGGCTCTGAAGAAAAAGTATCTAAACCTGCACCAGCAATTTTATTATTTTTTAGTGCATCAACTAATGCAGCCTGATCAATTAATTCACCACGTGCTGTATTAATTAAGATGCTTGAGCGTTTCATCTTTTCAAATTGGGCGTGAGAAAATAAGTGTCTATTCTCTGCTGTGAGCGGACAATGTAGGCTAATAATGTCACTGGTTTCTAAGAGTTTTTCAAAGTCATGCTCTTGTTTTACGTAATCGAGCTCTGGCAGATTTTGTAGAAACGGATCGTATACTTTTACTTTCATGTTTAAAGGAGCAACTAACTTCATAAGTATGCTACCGATTGCCCCTAAACCAATTAAGCCCAGCGTTTTGCCATATAGCTCCACACCATTTGCACTTGCTTTGTCCCAGTGACCTTCTCGAATACGTTGGTCTAACCATGTGACTTGTCGAGCAACATTAAACATGAGTGCAAAAGCGTGTTCGGCAACAGATTGTGCATTTGCGCCTACGGCAATAGTTACAGGAATTTTTCGTTCAGCAGCAGCTTGAGTGTCGATTGTGTCAAACCCAACACCATGTTTTGCAATCACTTTTAAATTATCAGAAGCAAAAATCATATCCCTAGAAAGTTTGCCTGTCCGAACAATGATTGCATCAGGTTGTTCATCATGGATGAGTTTTTCCATTTCATCTTTTGCCATGTAGGGTTCAGTTGGAATCAACTGAATATCATGGGATTGAGCATACAGTAACGCATCTGAAGTTAATGTTGGCCCCGTGATAAGAACTTTACGTTTCATTTTGACTTGCACTCCATTTAAGTATTTTGAGCAAAATACGTCCTTAATAATCCATGTTATTAAAACGACATTTCAAAAAAATAGTCAATAGTAAAAATTAAATTTAAAAATTGGGTGAATTTTGGTTAAATTAAATTTAAAAATGAAATGACATTTCAAAAAAATACTGTCATATTAATTTGCACAAGAAAACTGATGTAAGGGAAAAGTTATGGCAATTGGTTTTAGAGTGCTAAAAAACGACAGAAAAGTTGAGCAAAAATGGATTGAGCAATATCGAGATCTACCAGTCGCTAATGTCAGTGACTCAATGAATCGAATGACTTCAGGTGGGGCTCAATTAAGACCAATGCATAAAAAGGGATATCTTTGTGGACCTGCCATTACAGTTAAGGCGCGTCCGGGTGACAACTTGATGTTGCACTACGCTATTGATATCGCCCAAGCGGGAGATGTCATTGTGGTTGATGCGGGTGGTGATCTAACCAATGCATTAATTGGAGAGATGATGGTTGCTTATGCCATTAAAAAAGGTATAGCCGGCATTGTTATTAATGGTGCGATTCGTGATTCGGTTGTCATTGGAGAGGGAGATTTTCCACTTTTTGCGGCAGGAATTTCACATCGAGGGCCTTATAAAGACGGACCGGGGGAAATTAATGTTCCTATCGCAATCAATGGAATGGTAATTGAACCGGGAGACTTGATTTTAGGGGATGAAGATGGACTTTTAAGCGTGCCGTATGCAGAAGTAGAAGAAGTTTATCTGAAGGCAAGTGCTAAACATGCCGCTGAACAAAAGCAATTAGATCAAATCGCCGTAGGTGAAAATGACCGTAGCTGGGTGATCAACAGCTTAAAACAAAAAGGATGCGAATTACCTGAATAAGGTTATTCAAGAATATTCGAGCAGGAACGGAACTAGCGAAGTCAATGGTTGAGCTTCGTTAGCCTCTCAAAAGTTAACTCAATAATTATTAGGTCGCTAATTGAAAAATAGGAAATTTCAATTTGGTCTAGATAATTTCGTCTAAAGGAAAAGGACATGAAATATAAAGGGATTATTTATTTATCGTTATTAATGAGTATTACATTGCAGCAAGCCCAAGCTGAAAGCGAAGATAACTCAGCGCTAAATGAAAAAATAAGTAAATTACAAGCACAAATAGATTATTTGATGGAGCAGCAAAATTTAAATAAAAATAATGGATTAAACAAAACACCTGACTTGATTCAAAACAAAACATCAAACACCGAAATGCCCGTTACGGCTGACCAAACTAAAATTAAATTTTATGGAAATATTCGTGTTGATGCCGCATATGATTTTGAAGGCTCAACGCGTTCAATTGCGAATAAAACAGGTTCAATACCATTAAACAATTCAAACTCACCAAGTAAATCATTAAATGTTTCTGCTGCAACTTCACGTGTAGGAGTGGATATCGTCAAGCCGACCTCGAAAGGAGATTTGATTGGAAAGCTAGAAGCCGATTTCATGGGAAGTGGCGGAGATAACGGTAATGGTTCTGTTCGGGTTAGACATGCTTATATTTCACTAGGAAATTGGTTGATTGGTCAAACCACTTCACCTTTTGTGAATAGTGATACAGCTCCAAGTTTGGTTGATTTTACAGGCGCGATGGGTACAGGAACTCAGCGTAATATCCAAATCCGTTATCAGCACGTTGTTGATGCCAAACAAAAATTATTAGTCGCTTTGGAAGGCGGTGATGTTGAAAATAAAAATGTAGAAGGCGGCAGCCGTTTTCCTGCATTAACCATGCGATATGAATTTAAGAATCCAGATTTTTTGGTTCAATTGCACGGTATGCTTCATGAAAATCGAGCAATCTCTGATACGAATGAAGAGCAAACTAAACTTGCTTGGGGTGCTGGATTAGGCACAAAGTATAAGCTTTCTGAAAACGACTCACTTGTGTTTAATTACTATCACATAGCGGGTGATAACCGTTACATGCTGTATTCAAAAGATAATGATGCATTCTACTTTGATCAAAATCGAATGTATTTAAGTGAATTTGATTCTGTCGAGTTAGGGTATATGCGTAAATGGAATGAAAATTTACGCTCTTCTTTGTCCGCTGGTAGCCTTGTCTATAAAGATTCAAATTTTTCAGAAAATAACCCTGATCAAAATAAAAGGATAATCAATGCAAGCGTCAATTTATTTTGGACGCCTGTAGAGAAAGTCGATCTTGGTGTTGAATATACCTATGGTAAGAGAGAAACTTTTTCAGATTTAGAAGGAAAGTTATCTCGAATCAACTTATTAGGTCGATACAATTTTTAATGTAATCACAGCCACTTTAATATCAAAAGTGGCTTTCTTTTATCTGATTGGGACTAATATTGTGGAACAAATTAATTACGCAAATGCAAGATCACAATTTTCAAAAGTCATGGAAAGAGTGCTGTTAGGTTACGCCGTAAAAATTACGCGAAAAGAGAAAGACTCTGTGGTTCTAATTAGTGAAAAGGCATATCTTGAATATAAAAATGCGATGTTTGAGCTTAATAAATTAAAAAACAAAGATTTTTAACTCCCAACGATCCGCTTCTCAAGCATCTCCATAAAAGTTTTTAAAATAATATTGTGGTTTTTGCCTTTGTGAGTAATTAAACAAATGGGTGTGCTGTAATGCATTTTCTCCTTTGAAACAGCTTGCATAAAACCATCTTCAACCCATTTTTTTGCATAGTGGTCGGGTAAAAAACCTAAGAATTTTCCTGTTAAAATCAGAAATGCAATTCCTTCACGGTCACTTGCTGTCGCTTTACAGTCTAAAAGCTGATGCAACTTTGCCGCTTCTGGTGTAATTGCATAATTGGGAAGTACAGCTTGCCATTCTTTTAATTCATCTAAATCCATCTTGCTACATTTGCCAAACAAGGGATGGTTTTTACCGCAATATAAAAATGAACTTTCGCTATATAAGTCAAAATAGTCTAGGCCAGACAGCGGAGTCACAAGGGGAATTGCTCCCGCATGTAAACGGTTGTCTAATACACGGCACTCAATATCTGAAAGTGTGCTCATGCTAATGTTAATGATCACTTCAGAATGTTCTTCGGCAAGTTGTGCCAGCGTATTAGTAATGTAGCCACTTGGCATGGTCACGAGGTTATTAATAATACCTATATTAAATTCACCCTTTAGACGGTTATGCATTTGATTGACTTTGGAGCGAAAGTCTTCGATAGAAGCGGTGAGCACTTCTATATATTCTAAAATTTCACGGCCTTCATCAGTCAATGCAAACCCTGCACGACCACGTTGGCATAGCCGAATGCCTAGACGATTTTCTAAATCGCTCATATGCAAACTAATCGCAGAGCGACTAATACCAAGAATACTTTCGGCAGACGTAAAGCTGTGACAGTCACAAACCGTTTTAAATATTTTAAGTAATTTAATATCAAAATCAGTGACTTGATTTAATTTTTTAGGTTTCATTTAGTTTTGTTTTTTTAAATCTAAACTCAAGATAATTTGAATTTATCAAAACTATATCGCTCTGTACACTCAAAAAATAGCCTCAAAACAAGAAGAGTGATTATGTTTGATATCGACAAATTAACTGATGACGATGCAGCATCGGAAACCGTTCAATCAAATGCTCAGATGAGCTTAAATTATCAAGCGCATTGGATGCCATTTTCTGCAAATCGTAATTTCCATAAAGATCCACGGATGATTGTCGGTGCTAAAGGATCATATTTAATTGATAGCAATGGCCGTGAGATCTATGACTCATTATCAGGTCTATGGACGTGTGGTGCTGGGCATACGCTTCCTGAAATTCAGCAAGCCGTAAGTACTCAGTTGGCAAAGCTGGATTACTCACCAGCATTTCAGTTTGGTCATCCATTGTCGTTTCAATTGGCTGAACGAATTATTCAATATATGCCTGAAAAATTGCAGCATGTGTTCTTTACTGACTCAGGTTCAGAGTCTGCCGATACCGCAATTAAAATGGCTCGTGCCTATTGGCGAATTAAAGGCAAACCAAGCAAAACCAAGCTGATTGGGCGCGCACGTGGCTACCATGGTGTAAACGTTGCAGGGACAAGTCTTGGCGGTATCGGTGGTAACCGTAAAATGTTTGGTCAGCTTATGGATGTAGACCACTTACCGCATACCTTACAGCCCGATTTAAGTTTTACCAAAGGGTGTGCTGAAACAGGTGGTGTAGAGCTTGCCAATGAAATGCTTAAGTTAATTGAGCTACATGATGCTTCGAATATCGCCGCAGTCATTGTCGAGCCAGTTTCAGGTTCGGCAGGATGTATTGTGCCGCCGACTAGTTATTTAAAGCGTTTAAGAGAAATCTGCGATCAACACGATATCTTACTTATTTTTGATGAGGTTATTACTGGTTTTGGACGGATGGGGAAATGGACGGCTTCAGAATATTTTGATGTCACGCCAGATATTTTGAATTTTGCCAAACAAATTACCAACGGCGCTATTCCACTTGGTGGTGTGGTGGCAAGCCATGAAATTTATGATGCCTTTATGCAGCAAGATTTGCCTGAACATGCTGTTGAGTTTACCCATGGTTATACCTATTCGGCGCATCCGGTTGCTTGTGCTGCTGCCTTAGCAACGCTCGACATTTTAGAAAAGAAAAATTTAATCCATCAATCGGCTGCTCTAGCTCCAAGTTTTGAAAAACTTTTACATGAGTTAAAAGGCGCTCCAAACATTCTTGATATACGCAACTGTGGGCTGATTGGTGCTGTGCAATTAGCACCGCGTGATGGCGATGCGACGATTCGTGGTTTTGAAATTGGTATGCAACTTTGGAAAGCGGGTTTCTATGTCCGTTTTGGCGGAGATACGCTTCAGTTTGGCCCAATGTTTAATAGCACTGAGGCAGAGTTACAACGACTCATGAATGCCGTGGGTGAGGCAATTTATCAAGTGAAATAACGTTTGTTTATATCAACGCTCCATTAGAAAAGATGAATAGATACAAGGAATAAAGATGAACACTTTAGAGAATTTTGACAGCAACGCGATTGCCAACACAGACACAGATTCAAGTCAGCAAACCGTTAAAGTAGTCGGGCATTTTATTGATGGTGGACTTGTCACTAAAACTACCAAGAAACAACCTGTTTATAACCCAGCGACAGGTGAGAGTACAAAAGAAGTTGCACTTGCAGATACAGAGTTGGTCAATCAAGTGGTTCAAATTGCAGAGCAGGCTTTTCCAGCATGGCGTGATACACCAGTGATTAAACGTGCTCGTGTGATGTTTAAATTTAAGCAATTACTCGAAGAAAATGCTGACAAGCTTTGCCAACTCATTGGAGAAGAACACGGAAAAATTTGCCACGATGCCAAAGGTGAATTACAACGTGGGATTGAAAATGTTGAGTATGCATGTGGTGCGCCTGAGTTTTTAAAAGGTGAATATTCAAAAAATGTGGGTCCAGATATTGATTCGTGGAGTGAGTTCCAACCGTTAGGTGTGGTTGCAGGTATTACGCCTTTTAACTTTCCTGCAATGGTTCCGTTGTGGATGTTCCCGATGGCAATAGTTTGCGGTAATTGTTTTATTTTAAAACCTTCGGAAAAAGCGCCGTCGGCTGCGTTATTTCTAGCGGAGCTATTAAAACAAGCAGGGTTGCCTGATGGTGTTTTTAGCGTTGTAAATGGTGATAAAGACGCTGTTGATGCGTTATTGCATCATCCAAAAATTCAAGCGGTTAGTTTTGTTGGATCAACCCCAATTGCAGAGTACATTTACCGTACAGCAACCGCGAGTGGTAAGCGTTGTCAAGCATTAGGCGGAGCCAAAAATCACGCCATTATTATGCCAGATGCAGATATTGATAACGTCGTAACTTCCTTGTTAGGTGCTGCATTTGGTTCATCTGGCGAACGTTGTATGGCGTTATCAGTCGCAGTTGCTATTGGCGATGAAGTTGCCGACGTTGTGATCGAAAAATTAAAACAAGAAATGAAGCAATTAAAGTTTGGACACTATGCAGATGAGCGTAATGACTTCGGACCGCTCATTACGCAAGCACATAAAGACAAAGTACAAGCTTTTATTCAAAGTGCAGAGCAACAAGGTGCTAAAATTGTTGTGGATGGTCGTGATGCAAAACCGGCAGGTTATGAAAACGGTTTTTTTGTTGGGCCGACTTTAATTGACCAAGTTTCACCAGACATGACAAGTTACCAGCAAGAAATATTTGGCCCTGTTTTACAGGTCATTCGTGTACAAACCATGCAAGATGCAATGCAACTGATTAACGACCATGAATATGGTAATGGAACGTGTATTTACACTCGTGATGGCGAGGCTGCACGTTATTTTACGAGCAATATTCAAGTTGGTATGGTTGGGGTCAATGTGCCATTACCTGTACCAGTTGCGTATCATAGCTTTGGTGGTTGGAAGCGTTCATTGTTCGGTGATTTATATGCATATGGTCCAGATGGTGTGCGTTTTTATACACGCCGTAAAACCATTACCCAACGTTGGCCTTCAACTCAGCTTCGTGAAGCCAAACAATTTGCGATGCCTACATTAAATTAATCAATAAAAAGGGAAAACTCTGATTTTCCCTTTTTTGTTTCGTACAAGTTGGAGAAGTACATTTTTAAGACGGTTTTAAAATCAGTTTGTCAATTTGAAGGAATCGAATATGAACAATGATAAAACAATAAAATTAAGTGAAGGACTTTCTAATCGACATGTCACCATGATTAGTATTGGTGGCGTTATTGGTGCAGGTTTATTTGTAGGTTCTTCTGCAGCAATTGCAAAAGCAGGCCCAGCCGCCGTACTCGCTTATATAATTACAAGTATTTTAGTTTTTCTGGTTATGCGCATGCTGGGTGAAATGGCGGTCGCACAACCCGATACAGGTTCATTTTCTACATATGCCCGTAAAGCAATTGGTCCTTGGGCAGGGTTTACCATTGGATGGTTATATTGGTGGTTTTGGGTACTGGTGATTCCAATTGAAGCCATTGCTGGAGCTGAAATTTTACATGCTTGGTTTCCACAAATTTCCAGTGCTGTTTATGCGTTTGCCTTTATTATTTTACTTAGTCTAGCTAACTTTTTTAGTACCAAAAGCTTTGGTGAATTTGAGTTTTGGTTTGCACTCATTAAAGTTATTGCGATTGTCGTGTTTATTATCATTGGAGCAATGGCTGTATTTGGAATGTGGCCTTTAGCAACAAATGTCAGTGGCGTTGGTAACCTATTTTCAAATGGTGGTTTTATGCCACACGGAATGGGCGGTGTTTTATCAGCAATTTTAATCTCAGCATTTTCATTTTTTGGAATAGAAATTCTTTCTATTGCAGCGGCAGAATCTAAAAATCCAGAAGAAAAAATTAAACGTGCAACGAATTTAGTACTTTATCGAATTATTTTATTCTTTGTTGTTTCGATTTTTCTTGCAGTTGCCTTGGTCGATTGGCGCTCACCAGATTTACAAAAGTTCGGGACCTTTCAGTTTGTGTTAATGAGTTTAAATGTTCCCGAGACTAAACTGATTATGGATGCCGTCGTTTTTATTGCCGTTGCAAGCTGTATGAATGCTGCGGTTTATACCTCATCTCGAATGTTATTTGCTTTAGGTACACGCCATGAAGCACCGAGTGTTGTAACAAAGATTAATAAAGCAGGTGTGCCGACTTCAGCTGTATTTTTATCGACTTTGGTTGGTGTGATTTGCTGTGCGGTGAACTATATGTTTCCAGGTCAAGTCTTTGGATTCTTACTATCTACCACAGGTTCAATTGCATTACTGGTTTACCTAGTAATCGCATTTTCTCAACTACGGTTAAGACATAAATTGGAAAAAGAGGGCGCAGCTATATCTTTTAAAATGTGGCTATTCCCTTGGTTAACGTGGTTTGTGATTTTAGTGATTATGACTGTTTTAGGTTATATGTTCTTATCACCAACCTATAGTTATGAAACTACTTTATCTTTAGGCGTAACTTTGTTGGTGGTCATTTGCGGGTTGTTTGTCACGAGAAAGCGTAAAGCAACCAGATCGGTTGCCATGAATTTAGATTAATTAAAAAAAGAGTTTATAAAGACTTTGTATAGTGAGATTTTATTCATCTATGCAAAGTCTTTTTGTTTTTATTAGATTTTTAATAGTGCCTGTTTAAATTTTCTATTCAGAAAAAAGTTCAAAACATACTCTTCTTAACCATTGGTTGCTTGGTGTTTGGTGAACTCGTGCATGCCAATGCTGCTTTACGCTATAAGTCGGAAAATGATAAGGAGGTTCTAAAACTTTTAGACCCCCTCTGACTAAAAGCACCTGACTTAAATAATGAGGAATAGTCGCAATCGCGTCTGTGTCTTGAACAACCAAGCCAACCCCTAAATAGCTTGGCAAACGAACCAGAATATTTCGGTTTACTCCCAGTTTTTGTAACTCATGCTCCAGTACATAGTGTCCACCCGTTGCAAAAATATCGACATGTAGCTCTTGGCGAAATTCTTGATCTGAAAGCGTTGTACCTGTAAGTCTCGGATGTTCTTTACTAGCAATACAAATATAACGTTGCTGGAAAAGCGTTTGCTGGTAAAAACCTGCTTCAAGCTGAGGCAAAAAACCAATGGCTAAATCAATGTCTCCATTTGACATCATGACTGGTGTATTGGCATCAATCGGTACAATTTCTAGGCGAATATTGGGTGCATGTGCACGTAAATAATTGATCAGTTTAGGTAATAAAACCAGATGGCTAATATCAGTCATGCTGATTTTAAATTGATAATTTGAAGTCTGTGGATCAAATTCAATATTGTAGTTTTGAACCAGTTTTAGTCGGTTCAGAATTTCTACAACCAGCGGATATATTTGTTTAGATAACTCAGTAGGTTGCATCTTATTTTCAATACGGACAAAAAGTGGGTCCTGAAAATGCTCACGTAATTTATTTAAAGCAATACTCAAAGTTGGTTGTCCAATTTCAAGCTGTTCGGCAGCTTTAGACACACTACTATGTTTATAAATTTCAAAGAAAATTTGTAAAAGCCGAGTATCAAGATCAAACACTTTAATTTCCTTGTATTGATTTTATCAATACAGACTATTGTTTTTTGTGCATGGATTCAACAATTTTCGATTGTTACATTGATGATTAAGGAAGAATAGGCCGTGAAAGTACAAAGCATTATTGTACAAATTGGCCTTAAATAGAGGATCTGAAATGGAACAGTTAGCAACGTTAGATGACTTGCCAAAACGTTATCTTGGTCAACTTGAAGAATCAAATTTAGTCCCTTTATGGCCAAGTTTACGCAATGTATTACCTCCGCATAAACCGATGCCGCACACCGTAGCAACCGCTTGGTATTTTCAGAATATTAAACCTTTATTACTCGAAGCAGGTGAGTTAACACCAATTGAAAAAGCTGAACGCCGTGTATTGGTTTTAGCAAATCCCGGACATGGTCTGGAAAATATGAAAGCCAGTTCGGTCATGTATCTTGGTATGCAGCTTTTATTGCCAAAAGAGTGGGCTCCATCACATCGACATACCCCAAATGCAGTGCGTCTGATTGTTGAGGGTGAAGGTGCATATACGACGGTTGAAGGTCAAAAATGCATGATGGAGCATGGAGATTTAATCCTTACGCCATCAGGGCTTTGGCATGAACATGGACATGATGGCAATGAGCCTGTGATCTGGTTAGATGTACTGGATTTACCTTTGGTTTATTACATGGAAGCTTCTTATGTACAACCAGGTGAAATCCAAAAAGTGACCAGTGCTGGAAATGCTCATCATTATGGAACGGGCATTGTACCAACAGCTCATTTTACCCGTGAAAATGCCTCGTATCCGATCATGCGCTACTCTTGGAAAGAAACCAAAAAAGTTTTGCATGCGCTTGCAGATGATAAAAACCATCAAGCCCCAATTCAGGTGACTTACATCAATCCTGAAACTGGTGATGACTGTCAAAATATTATTGGTTACTCCGCTTTAATGCTCAGACCAAATGAAACATTACAGCTCCAACCGCGCTCTTCCGCCCAAATTTTTCATGTGATTGATGGTCAGCTCCAAGTCAAAATTGATCAGAAAGATTTCAATTTAAATAAAGCTGATACGGCATGTGCCCCATGTTTTTCTCATATTGATTTAATCAATACCTCAGATCAACCATGTTATTTGTTTATTGCAGATGAAGCACCCTTACAACGGAAACTGGGTTTGTACTCTGTGCGTGAGAGTCAGTAAATAGAATATTTTATAAGGATATAAATCATGTCAAATACTCAACAACCGATATTAATTGCTGGTGGTGGCATTGGTGGGTTTGCAGCTGCACTCGCTTTGGCAAAACAAGGTTTTAAGATACAGGTTTTTGAACAAGCACCTGAAATTGGTGAGATCGGTGCTGGAATTCAACTAGGGCCGAATGCATTTCATGCCTTTGATGCGCTAGGAATTGGTGAGATTGCTCGCAGTAAAGCGGTCTATACCGACTATATGGTTATGCATGATGCGATTGATGAATATCAAGTCGGTAAAATTCCAACCGATGAAAAATTCCGTGAACGTTTCGGTAACCCATATGCAGTGATTCACCGTGCCGATATTCATGGTTCATTGGTCGAAGGTGCTAAACAATACGGCAACTTGAAGATTATCACTAATTGTCATATTCAAAAAGTTGATCAAGATGATGCCCGCGTAACAATTACAGATCAAAACGGTACGCAATATCATGGTCAGGCACTTATCGGTGCTGACGGGGTTAAATCTGTTGTGCGTGACACCTATGTGGGTGACCCTGCATTGGTTACAGGTCATGTGGTTTACCGTGCTGTAGTACCTGAAAGCGAGTTTCCTGAAGACTTGAAATGGAATGCAGCCAGTATTTGGGTCGGGCCAAATTGTCACCTTGTGCATTATCCACTGCGCGGTGGAAAGGAATATAACGTTGTAGTGACGTTCCATAGCCGTGAGCAAGAACAGTGGGGCGTAACCGATGGTTCTAAAGAAGAAGTGCTGTCTTATTTTCAAGGAATTTGCCCGAAAGCTCGCCAATTGATTGAGTTACCTAAAAGCTGGCGCCGCTGGGCAACCGCAGACCGTGAACCAATTGAAACATGGACTTTTGGCCGTGTGACATTACTTGGCGATGCAGCACATCCAACCACGCAATATATGGCGCAAGGTGCATGTATGGCGATGGAAGACGCCGTAACTTTAGGGGAAGCGTTACGTGTTACCGACCATGACATTTTAAAAGCTTTTGATATTTACCAAAAAGCACGTGTGGCACGTACAGCACGCATTGTTTTGTCTTCACGTGAAATGGGCAAAATTTACCATGCCAAAGGTGTGCAACGCTTGGTTCGCAACGACTTGTGGCGTGGACGTCCTACTGAACGTTTTTATGATGCAATGGAATGGTTATATGGCTGGAATGTCAATAACTGCCTTGATGCAGTGAAAAACTATCAAGGGAATGTGGCATGAAACTTTATAGCTTTTTTCGTAGCGGTACATCGCATCGAACCCGCATTGTTTTGAACCTAAAGGGTTTGGCCTACGAAGCGGCTTATATCTCGCTCGCTAAAAATGAACACCATCAAGCTGCTTTTAAAGCTTTAAATCCGCAAGGATTTGTACCGGTACTTGAAACTGAATCTGGAAACTTGTTGCAAAGTCCAGCCATTATCGAATGGCTAGAAGAGCAATATCCCGAACCCGCTTTATTGCCTAGAGATGCATTGGGTCGTGAAAAAGTCCGTACCATTGCTGCTTTAGTTGGATGTGACATTCATCCCTTAAATAACAAGCGTGTTCTTGAATATTTACGCCAGAACTTAGGGCTGGATGATGCACAAATCAATGCATGGTGTGCTAAGTGGATTCAGGATGGATTTGCTGCTTTAGAGCATATTTTGGAACAAGACCAGAATCGCGAAAAGTTCTGCTATGGCAATCAACCGACCATTGCAGATGCCTATTTAGTTCCACAAGTAGTGTCTGCTGAGCGTTTTAAAGTCGATTTATCGGCTTATCCAAATATTAATGAAATTTACCAACATTGCATGACCTTAGAAGCATTTCAAAAAGCAGCACCTGAACAGCAGGCCGATGCATTTTGAGTCGTGATTAACCTAATAGAAGGAATTTAACATGTCATTTATTTTTGAACCAATGACCACTGCGGGTCTATATATTCACGACTCAGAGCATAAATTTCCAGTACGCCGTGTGTATTGTGTCGGCCGTAATTATGCTGCTCATGCACGTGAAATGGGTTTTGACCCAGACCGTGAACCACCATTTTTCTTTTGTAAGCCAAATGATCTTGAGTCGATTGTTCCGGTAAATACAGATGCGATTGATATTCCATATCCATCTGAAACTTCAAATTTTCATTATGAAATTGAGTTGGTTGTTGCAATTGGTAAAGATGCCAAAAATGTATCGGTTGAGGATGCAGTGAACTATATCTACGGCTATGCCGTCGGTTTAGATATGACCCGCCGTGACTTACAGATGGCAATGCGTGAAAAAGGTCGCCCATGGGAAATCGGTAAAGCTTTTGATTTTTCTGCACCAGTTGGCCCAATTCATCAGATTACCCAAACGGGTGAAATCAATAGTGCTGATATTCATTTAACGGTAAATGGTAAAACTGAACAGCACAGCGATGTCAGTCACCTGATTTGGTCTGTGGCTGAAACGATTGCTAATTTATCTACATTATTTGAACTAAAAGCAGGTGATTTGATTTTTACAGGAACTCCAGAAGGCGTGGGTGCGGTAGTGAAAGGTGATGTTATGCGTGCAGACATTACTGGACTGACTGGAATTACGGTGAATGTGAAATAAATCAAATTGATCTGATTTATTGAAATAGGTGCTCAACCTAAATAAAAAATACAGTTGGGCACCTTTGCTAAGGATTGCATATACGCCAATGTATTGGCGAAAGGAGCTCTCATGTCTCAAAATTCTATAGACGTACAAAGTTTCATTGATGAAATACCGCTATCGTCTTTGCAAAAATTAATCATGTGGTTGTGTTTTTTGATTGTTGCGATTGATGGATTTGATACCGCAGCAGTTGGATTTATTGCACCTGCTTTAAAGGCAGAATGGGGATTGCAAGCAACCGATTTGGCACCTTTATTTGGTGCTGGCTTATTTGGACTGATGGCAGGTGCACTCATTTTCGGACCGTTATCCGATAAATTAGGCCGTAAACCGATTTTGATTGGTTCGGTGATTATGTTTGGAATTGCTAGTGTTTTTGCCTCTTTTTCAGCAGATTTACAATCACTGATTATTTGGAGATTTCTCACTGGTTTGGGTTTAGGTGGGGCTTTACCCAATGCAATTACTTTAACTTCTGAATATGCGCCTACATCTCGTCGTTCTAATTTAGTGACCATGATGTTTTGTGGATTTACAGTGGGTTCTGCTCTTGGTGGTATTTTTTCGGCTCAGCTACTTCCTCATATTGGCTGGCACGGTATTTTGCTCATTGGGGGAGTGTTGCCTTTAGCGACTGTACCTTTCTTATATTTTTTATTACCTGAATCTATTCGATTTTTAGTGCTTAAAAAGAAGGGCACCGAGAAAATTGAAAAGATTATTCACCGTATCGCGCCGCATTTAAATAGTACTCCTACATTGGTTCCAACAGTCAATGAAGTCGAAAAATCAAGTTTGAAAGATTTGTTTAATAAAGGCTTTGCTTTGGGCACTTTTTTGATTTGGTTTACCTTTTTTATGAGCCTTCTCATTATTTATATGATTTCAAGTTGGATGCCTACTTTATTGACCAATGAAGGCTTTAATTTATCCAACGCGTCATGGCTGACTTCAATTTTTCAAATAGGTGGA
Organism: Acinetobacter sp. IRS14; assembly: GCF_034650275.1. Taxonomy (NCBI): domain Bacteria; kingdom Pseudomonadati; phylum Pseudomonadota; class Gammaproteobacteria; order Moraxellales; family Moraxellaceae; genus Acinetobacter; species Acinetobacter sp. IRS14. The sequence continues at coordinate 829 of NZ_JAOVFN010000017.1, read as the reverse complement.
ACCATTGGTGCAATTGTCTTAGGCCTACTAATGGATAAGATGGATGCAACTAAAATTTTAAGTACGGCTTATGTTTTTGGCGGTTTTTTCCTGATTTGTTTAGGGTTTGGAATTGAACAGGCAAATACGGCTTTATTGATGTTTGCCATGTTTGGGGTAGGTGCAGGAATTAGTGGTTCGCAAGTAGGAGCAAACGCTTTTGCATCTAGTTTTTATCCAACACATTGCCGTGCAACAGGGGTAAGTTGGGCTAATGCAGTAGGGCGCTCAGGGTCGATTGTGGGATCAATTATGGGCGGCTGGTTAATGTCATTAAATCTCTCCAGTTTTGAAATTTTAAGCATTTTAGCGATACCTGCATTTTGTGCCGCGGTTTCGTTGTTACTCATTAAACGTTTAAAGAAAAATCGGTCTCAAGTTTTAGTTGCTTCGAATTGAGATAACACGATTCCACTGAACAAATATATGTCTGTGCCAAAGGATGGCGCAGACAATAATTAAAGGATGATTTGTTTCATGAAATATTTAAAAACACCATATTTAAAGTTTTCTACTCTTTTATTTATCTGTAGTGGTCATTCATTGTTGTGGGCAGCCAATACCACTCAACAAGGCGAAGATGAATGGAAATTCACGCTAAAGAATGCCTATATCAACCGTAATTTTGATAATGATGCCCTCAAAGATACGGGTAGCTGGTCTCAAGCAGCATCGTTATTTTATAAATCGAAAATGCATGACACCCCACTGCAAATTGCAGATAAACCCATTACGATTGGTGCCGATGCTTCTGTTCAATACGCTGTGCGCTTAAGTTCAGACAAACATG
>NZ_JAOVFN010000016.1:0-86176 GCF_034650275.1 Acinetobacter sp. IRS14 | reverse complement strand
ATTTTTCAGTGGGTACACATGGTACGACTTATGGTGGTAACCCGTTAGCAAGTGCAGTTGCAGGTGCAGTATTTGAGTTTATTAATACGCCTGAAGTACTCGAAGGTGTGAAGCATCGTCATCAATATTTCCTCGATGCACTAAATGCATTAAACGCTGAACATCAGATTTTTGAAGAAATTCGTGGTCAAGGTTTATTGATTGGCTGTGAATTAAAAGCTGAGTATGCAGGGAAAGCTAAAGATATTACGACTTGGGCGGGTGAAGAAGGTTTACTTGCTTTAATTGCAGGCCCGAATGTGGTTCGTTTTACTCCGTCGCTTATCATTCCTGAACAAGATATTGATGAAGGAATTGCTCGTTTAAAAAGAGCGTTGGCAAAATTGGCTAAATAAAAAAAAGGAAAGCTAGCCATGATGATCGTCCGTCATGCCGAGTTTCGAGACCTTGAAGATATTTATAAATTAGCGGGTAAGTCGGGTGTAGGCCTGACTTCCTTGCCACAAAATATGGATACACTTTCGGCTCGAATTTCACGTACTCGCAATACTTTAAATGGCAATGTCCATAAAAGTGAACAAGGCTATCTGTTTGTTCTTGAAGATACAGAAGCTCAACGTGTTATTGGTTTAAGCGCAATTGAAGTTGCTGTAGGACTCATTGAGCCTTGGTACAACTTTCATGTTGGTACTCAAGTACACGCTTCAAAAGCATTAAACGTTTATAAGTCACTACCTACCTTATTTCTGAGTAATGACAGAACGGGTAGTAGCGAACTCTGTACATTATTTTTAGATCCAGAGCGTCGTGAAAACCAAAACGGTAAATTCTTATCGAAAATCCGTTTTATGTTTATTGCTGCCTTTAAGCAATATTTCGAGAAAAAGTTAATTGCTGAAATGCGTGGTTTCTCAGATGAAAATGGATGTTCTCCATTTTGGGATGCGATTGGTCATCATTTCTTTAATATGGATTTTTCAACAGCAGACTATTTAAGTGGAATTGGGCAAAAAGTATTTATTGCAGAGCTTATGCCACGTTTCCCAGTCTATGTAGATCTCTTGCCGAAAGATGCGCAAGAGGTGATTGGAAAAATGCATCCACAAACTTTGCCTGCTTATCATGTGCTTGAGTCAGAAGGCTTACGCTATCAAGGATATGTTGATATTTTTGATGCGGGTCCAACCATTGAAGCCAATATTGATGAATTGCGGGCAGTAAAAGAAAGTCAGTTCTTAAACGTCAAAATTACAAGTGAAGCTGCGGTCGGTAAGACCCAATATCTCGTTGCCAATGATAATTATCATGACTATAAGGCAATGTTGATGAAGCTTGATCTTGTTGATAACACTATAAATTTAACACATGAACAAGCTGAAAAACTCGGTGTACAAGAAGGTCACATTGTTCGTGTGTTATCACTAAATCCAATGGAAGTTTCCTGATGTCAAACTCTTTATTTATAAACGGTGTCTGGTTACAAGGCAGCGGCACAACATTTGAAAAAACAAATCCAGTCGATAACCAAACTGTATGGTCAGGTGCCGAAGCAACTGCTGCTGATGTAGAGCAAGCTTGTCAAGCAGCGCGTACTGCATTTCCAGCATGGGCACGTTTACCACTTGCAGAGCGTGTAGCTATTGTTGAGAAATTCGCGGCTTTGCTTGAAGAAAATAAAAAGCATTTAGCAGAAGTGATTAGCCAAGAAACCAGTAAGCCATTTTGGGAAACATTAACTGAAGTTCAATCAATGATTGGCAAAGTTGCAATTTCAATCCGTGCTTATCATCAGCGTACAGGTGAAAGCTCAACTGAAATGGCCGATGGCGTAGCATCTTTACGTCACCGTCCACATGGTGTGCTTGCAGTTTTCGGTCCATATAACTTCCCGGGCCATTTACCAAATGGGCATATTGTTCCTGCATTATTGGCAGGTAATACCGTGGTATTTAAACCAAGCGAATTAACGCCATGGACTGCTGAAGAAACTGTAAAACTTTGGCAGCAAGCTGGTTTGCCAAATGGTGTTATGAACTTGGTGCAAGGTGGTCGTACCACTGGTGAAGCGCTAGCTGCCTTACATGAAATTGATGGTTTATTGTTTACCGGAAGTGCAAACACGGGTTATCACTTGCATAAGCAAATGGCGGGTGCTCCTGAGAAAATCCTTGCGCTTGAAATGGGCGGCAATAATGCATTGATTATTGATGAAATTATTGATGTCGATGCTGTAGTTAATCTCACTATTCAATCTGCATTTGTTTCGGCGGGTCAGCGTTGTACATGTGCACGCCGTATCTTGGTGAAAAATGGTGCAGAAGGTGATGCATTTATTCAACGTTTCGTTGAAGTTGCTAAAAATCTAAAAGTTGGTCGTTGGAATGATGAGCAACAACCATTTATGGGTGGTGTTATCTCGTCAGTTGCCGCATCAAATATGATGCTTGCTCAACAAAAATTGCTTGAGCTTGGCGCAAAAAGCTTGTTGTCAATGACGCGTCCACAAGAAGATAGTTCGTTACTTACACCAGGCATTGTTGATGTAACAGGCGTCACAGATATTCCAGATGAAGAATATTTTGGTCCGCTTACGACGATTCAACGTTATGACAACTTTGATGAAGCATTAAAAATTGCGAATGCAACTCGCTTTGGTTTGTCTGTTGGTCTGGTTTCACCAAAACGTGAACTATTTGATCAAGTACTTATTGAAGCGCGTGCTGGTATTGTGAACTGGAATAAGCCATTAACAGGTGCTTCAAGTGCTGCACCATTTGGTGGTGTGGGGGCGTCCGGTAACCACCGCGCAAGTGCCTTTTATGCAGCTGATTATTGTGCTTGGCCAATGGCTTCACTTGAAAGTGACAGCTTAACCTTACCAGAAAAATTATCTCCAGGGATTGTGTTGCCTTAAACACTAGGGAAAGAAAAATGAAAGGATATGAAGTAAATTTCGATGGTTTGGTGGGACCAACACATCACTATGCAGGCTTGTCGTTTGGTAATGAAGCATCGACAAAAAACCGTAATAACGCCTCGAATCCAAAATTAGCAGCTAAACAGGGCTTGCTAAAGATGAAAGCCCTGGCTGACATGGGAATGAAACAAGGTGTGCTTGTTCCGCATGAGCGCCCACATGTTCCAATGTTACGCCGTTTAGGTTTTACAGGAGATGACATTAGCGTTGTTGCTCAAGCAATGCGTCATTCACCTGAACTATTATCATCGCTAAGTTCAGCTTCGCCAATGTGGACTGCAAATGCGGCAACTGTTTCACCTTCGGCAGATAGCCAAGATGAACGCGTGCATTTTACCGCAGCGAACTTGAATAATAAGTTTCACCGTTCAATTGAAGCTGAAACTACAAGTCAGGTCCTACAAGCGATCTTTAAAAATGAACGTCACTTTGTACACCATGAAGCTTTACCACAAGTGGCCTTGTTTGGTGATGAAGGTGCGGCAAATCATAATCGTTTAGGTGGTGATTATGCTAAGCGCGGTGTTCAAGTGTTTGTTTATGGGCAACAACATTTAAATAATGGTTTACCAGGACCAAAACGCTATCCAGCTCGTCAGACGCGTGAAGCAAGTGAAGCAATTGCACGTTTGCATCGTTTAGATGATGCGCATACCGTTTTTGTTCAACAAAATCCGGATGTAATTGATCAGGGTGTATTCCATAACGATGTTATTGCGGTAAGTAACCAACAGGTTTTATTCCATCATCAACATGCATTCTTAAATCAAGATCAAGCTTTTGCTGAAATTCGTCAGAAAATGGCAAGCATCGGTGAAGATTTTATCTCGATTGAAGTTCCTGAAAACCGCGTTACTGTTGATGATGCCGTAGCAACTTATTTATTTAATAGCCAGATTTTGACTCGTCCAGATGGTGGAATGACCATTGTTGTGCCAGAAGAGTCTCGCCAGAATAAGGCAGTTTGGGGGTATCTGAACGATATGGTTCAGATGGGCACACCAATTGATGCTATTCAGGTATATGACTTACGTGAAAGTATGCGTAATGGTGGTGGTCCGGCATGTTTACGTTTACGCGTAGCTTTAAACGAAACTGAGTTAAATGCTGTAAATCCAAAAGTATTAATGAATGATCAATTGTTTGGAACCCTTAATCAATGGGTCGATAAACACTATCGTGATCGTTTAACACAAGAAGATTTGGCTGATCCGCATTTACTCATGGAAAGCCGTATGGCACTCGATGAGCTGACCAAAATTTTAGGTTTAGGTTCAGTTTATCCTTTCCAAAAATAATGAGGCGGTGACATGCAAGATTTTCTAGCATTAACCTTACAAGGTGAGCAGCCTAAAACCCGCGAAGGAAAACAAAATAATTTTTCTTGGCGTTGGTTAGGTGATGGACTTCTTGAATGTACGCCAAATGCACAGTACGACAAAGCTGTCGTACTGTCAGCTGGAGTACATGGTAATGAAACAGCACCAATTGAATTGTTATCTCATCTATACACAGATTTGTTTGCAGGACGTTTAAACCTTGCTGTGAGATTACTGTTTGTACTGGGTAATCCTTATGCAATGCGTCAAGGTAAACGTTATGTGCATGACGATGTAAACCGAATGTTTTGTGGTGGGTATAAAACTCTACCTGTGACTGAAGAATCAAAACGTGCTGAAGTTTTAGAGCAAGTGGTCACGACTTTCTTTCAAGAAAGTTCAAGCCAAGCAAAACGTTATCACTATGATTTGCACACCGCAATTCGCGCTTCTTTGTTGCCAACGTTTGCTTTATTTCCCTATCAAACACATGCTTATGATGCAGATTTGACAGCGAGCCTTGAAGCAGCTGACTTGGATGCTTTGGTTTACCACAATGCGGTCGGTAAAACCTTTACGCATTTTACTAGTGAAAATTTTAAAGCTGCGAGCGCAACTTTAGAGTTAGGAAAAGCCTTACCATTTGGACAAAATGACTTGAGCCAGTTTGCTGCAATTGATGAAGTGATTCGTCATGTGGTTTCTGAGCAAGCTTTGCCACCACGTAATAAAACAAAAATTCGGGTTTTTAAAGTATCGGACTCTTTAATTAAAAAAGACGAAGATTTTCAGATGAACTTATCGGCTGAAGCACCAAATTTTTCGACTTTTACCAAAGGTGAAATCATTGCAGCTCAACCTTCTGGCAATTATGTTGTTGAGCAAGATCAAGTCTGGATTTTATTTCCAAATCCAAATGTGAAAATTGGTTTACGTGCAGGTTTGGTTTTAACTGAAACCAGCTGAACATTTGATTTTTAAGAAATAAAAAAAGGGCAATTAATTGCCCTTTTTTTATGTATAAGATATTAGTTCGTACCGAAAAGACCTTTAACCCAAGATTTCTTTTCAGCTTTTTGTGCAGACGTTTGAGCACCAGCGTTTATATTTGCGTTTGTGTTAACTCCAACAGGGCCAACGTTAACACCAACATTTACACCAGTTTGAGCATTAATTGCATGTGCTGGTTGAGCTGCATTCAACTGTGCTTGGGCATCAGCTTTAGTATCAGCTACAAATTCTTTTTGCTCAGCTTGATTTTGAGCTACACGAGTTTTTACTGCATCTACATGCGCTTGAGCATTAGCTTGTTTTTCAGCAGTAAATTCTTTTTGGTCTGCTTGTTTTTCTGAAACTTTAGTCTTTACAGCATTAAAACCTGCTTTTGTATCAGCTTTAGCCTCAACAGCTAGGTTTTTAGTGCCGTTTGCAGCTTTAGTCGCTACATTTTTAGTACCTGTTACTGCTTCGGTAGCAAAATGTTTAGTACCCGTTGCAGCTTTAGTCGCTACATTTTTAGTACCTGTCGCAGCTTCGGTAGCAAAGTGTTTGGTACCCGTTGCAGCTTCAGTTGCTATGTGTTTTGTACCATTTGCAGCTTTAGAAGAAAGTTCAGTCACTTTTCCTGTTGTTTTTTTAGTTGCTTTAACTGTAGTGTCAGCAGCGACATGACCAGCATGCTTTGCTGTGCTGCCTACAGTGTGTGCAGTATTTTTGACTGTATTGGCTACGCCACTAACAAGACCACCCGGTTGTACATTTACTTGAGCAGAAGCATCTGCATTAACGCCCGCACTTTGTGCAAAAATAGAAGCAGAAGCAAGAACACTTGCAGTAACGATAGCTGTTTTCATCATTTTCATTGCGATATCCTTCAAAGAATATACCCTTTTAGTGAGGTATTTCATAAACGCAAACGAATCATAGCCAAGGGAATATGGGCTTGGGAACTGACTTCATCAAAACGTTACAACAGTGTTACGTTGAGTAAACAGACTAGGGAGGAATTGTGGAGATTAATAAAAATTAATAATAAAGTGAAAAAGAACATTTATTTATTTGAAAATCTAATTAAGCAAAATGAGTTCTTATTATTTAGTTTTTAAAAAAATATCTTTTAATTTTTTCATTTCGGTTTTTCGAATTTGTTCTCTATATCTTCAAATGTGATGTAAATCTCATTATTTATTGGAGTAAACGGCATAGTTATTGCTTATTATGAGAATAAGGCGCTTTTTAGCACTTTTTTGAACCATCTTCTGCCAGAAATATAAACGTACAGGGCAGAACTGTATTTTTGCTTATTCGGGATAAAGTTATTTTAACTTTTTAGTGGTTATGTATTTCATTAAATAGATTTTTCACATGAAAAATATATGAAAAAATGCTGCTTTATTTCAAATAATCAAAAATAAAAATAGATATCTATAAACAAAAAAACAGAGATATGACAGATGAAAATTATTGCTTCCCTTCTTGTAATAGTCGGCTTGATCGCCGTTGTTCTCTATTTAAAGCCCACAAGTGGTGCATCTGATGTGTTTAATTCTGCTTTACATGAGTCGAATTCGCCACAACCAGACACATCGTCTTTTCTTTCTAAACTTAAGGAGCCTACTCAACCTAAAAATCTATCTCAACATTCAATTCATCCACAATCGGTATCAGCTGATACTGTTCCTTTTTATGACACAAAAAGTGATCCTTCAATTCAACCGATTGATCCAGAAAAAGATCCAGCAAATGAAATAAAAGCGAAATAAGTAAATTGTTAGTTGAAAAACTACGGAGAAAAATAATGCAAAGTAAAACGTTATTTCTATTAGGTCTATGTACGATTTTAAGTACAACTGCATCAGCTCTTCCTTTAGATTCTAAAGGTGCTAAACAGCGATTAAATCAGGCAGCAAAACAAAAAGTATTTCAGGGTAAAATCGATTTAGATGCCTTGGTGAATAATGATTCGAATGATTTAATTGTTGAATACAATATTGCTTCGGTGAGCGTGCCTTCCGGGTTAGAACGGCGAAGTTATATTGCAACAAATAAGAAAAATTTACAGGCAAGATTTAACCGTGCTGGTGGTGTTCAAGTACTTCGGGACTACAATAATTTGCCTTTAGCTTTTTATCGGATTAGTAACCGCGAAGCTTTGGTCTCTTTACTCAATGATCCGAATGTTAAAGAGGTTTATCCAAATCGTATTAATCAAACCACGACCAATGAAAGTTTACCTTTAATTAATCAACCACAAGCAAATACCAATGATTTCACTGGTGAAGGCTCTAGTGTGGCAGTGATTGATACAGGGGTGAATTATCTTCATTCTGATTTTGGTTGTACGGCAGTAAACACACCATCAAATACTTGTCGCGTTGTTTACTCATTTGATAGTGCACCAGATGATGGCGCTTTAGATGATGATGGACATGGTAGTAATGTTTCAGGCATTGTGTCCAAGGTTGCCACCAAGACCAAAATTATAGGCATTGATGTTTTTAGAAAGGTCAGATCCCAAGGTAAATGGGTAAGCACAGCTTATGATAGTGATATCCTCGCAGGGATTAACTGGGCTGTAAATAATGCACAAACCTATAATATTAAAGCAGTTAACTTAAGCCTTGGCGTACCGGGTGTTAAATATACCTCGGAGTGTAGCGACAGCAGTTATGGAACGGCATTTGCTAATGCACGAGCTGCTGGTGTGGTACCTGTAGTCGCTTCAGGCAATGATGCATTTTCAGATGGAATTTCATCTCCTGCCTGTGTTGCTGGTGCAGTAAGAGTTGGTGCTGTTTATGACAGTAATATTGGTGGTGTGTCATGGGGGAATCCTGTGAAATGTTCTGACCCAACAACAGCAGCAGACAAAGTAGCGTGCTTCAGTAATGGTGGTAGCCTTGTAACTTTATTGGCACCAGGAGCAATGATTACGGCAGGTGGCTACACTATGGGAGGTACATCTCAAGCGACACCACATGTGGCAGGTGCGATTGCTTTATTACGAGCGAATAGCGTGAGTCCAACAGAAAGTATTGATCAAACCATCAGCCGTTTAAAAACGACAGGTAAACCAATTACTGACTCAAGAACGGGCTTGGTTTTCCCGCGTATTGATTTACTGGCAGCAACAAATGGTTTAACCATTAATTAATAGCTTATTTATAACTTTTAAATTAGGTCCAAGAAATTTTTAAAATAGCTATAACCCGTTGCAAAAGGTAGCTTTTGCAACGGGCTTTTTATGAAAAAGTATTAATGACACTTTTCTAAATTTGCTGGATTAAAGTTATTTTGGAGTTTTTTGAAATTATTCTGAATTTCTGGATCTTGAATATTAAAAGTCGTTGAGCTTTTGGTCGTAGAGTTTGTTGCCTGATTTAATATGCCTGACTCATCAGGGTATTGTTGTGTAAATGATGTGGCTGAAATGAGCCCTTTATCATTAAATACCCAGTGTTCAGTAACGTGTCCGCCCCCTAAATATCCCGTAAATTCAATCATACAAGCTTGCTTATCTTGTTTAATGAGTTTGGCTACATTACCTGTGGTTGATGGATAAGCTTCGATATTGGTATCTTGCTCTAGAACTTGTGCCTGAGAATAAGATGAAGAAGGCGGTGCAGAGGTTGCACATGCAGTTAATGCTAAGCAGCATAGTGTTGAAAAGAGAAGTTTTTGACTATTCATAAGGCAGATTCCTAGCTCTTTATAGTTGATGATCAATAGTTCTAAATGAATATCTGTATTTATAAAAGCGCGAATTTATCGCGCTGTCCTAGCAAATTAGTTAGTTGTTGTGCTCGATTTACTTAGCTCACCTTGTTCAATTGGGATATTTTCACCGTTTCGACTACTGGTAATATTTTGCTTCGCTTGATCTATTTTATTTTCTGTAAAAGCTTTGGCTGTATCTGCTTTCTGCTGAACAACTTCTGCTTTTTCAGCTGTAAATTCTTTGGTGTTTTTCCACTTTTCGCTAATTTTATTTGAGGTTTTTTCAGAAGCTCCTTGAATAGAGTCTCCTAAATTTTGTATGCCTTTTCCAGTTTTATATAACAATACACGACCTAAACTTGGGTTATCACCATAAGGTTGTGCTTTAGAAGTTGTTTCACCCACTTGTTGTGGTTGCGTTGTTTCAGCAAATAAGGTCGATGAAGCCAACATAGAGGTCGCAATACATATAATGTGTATGGTTTTCATTTTGGATAAATCTCCCCAACCAGAATCAAAAGATGAAGTGGTGATCTTACTGTTAAAAATAAAGCTTGTACTGCAATGAGATAAAACCCATACGATTTGATTACGATAAATCATCATTTCAAATATAATGAAATCGCATATCTAAATTCCTAGAATGATCTGGAGCTTCAGGTGATACAAAATATAGAATTAAAATGGTTATATGATCTGATCATTCTAGAAAAATACCGAAATTTTACAATAGCTTCTGATATTAGAAATATTTCACAATCTTCACTAAGTCGCCGTATTCAGGCTCTAGAAAATAGTTTGGGATTCGAGGTTTTTGACCGAGAAACTTCGCCGTTACAGCTGACAGAAAAGGGTAAACTTTTTGTTCTACACGCCAGAAATTTGCTAGATGATTTTGAGTTCAATATAGATCGAATTAAAGGTGATAATCATGTTAGAAGTAAAGTCACTATTGCGTCTGCTCACTCATTGGCGGGTTATATTTTCCCTAAAATTTTAGGGAATTTAAAAAACTATCAAGAAAAGATTTTTCATGTTGAAGCCATTAACGTAAATGAAACCGTAGATTCTCTTAAAAATGGCCAATGTGACTTTATTGCATCTTTTTATGATGATGATCTTATGAATCCACAATTTTTGTGTCATAAATTATTTTCAGCAAAGCTTTATTTAGTCACTGCACCTAATCATTTGGGTCGTCCTAAATATTCACTTGAAGATGCTTCAGTTCCGCTCATGAATTACACCGATGACAGTTACATGGGTAAAAAAGTAAATAAATTTCTACAAGAGCATCATTCAGACAAATTTGAGACAAACTTTGTGTCTTCAATGAGTTTACTGCTTAAAGATATGATTAAAGGGGGGTATGGAGTAGGGTGGTTACCTGATTACAGCATTCAGGACGAGCTTGAAAAAAATCAACTCATAATTGTGCCTATGAAAGATTCAGTCTTGTCTGTAGATATTTACTTATATCGTAGTAGCGCGAGGCTCAATACAGCTTCTGAAAGTTTATGGAGTTTCGTGAAGGCAATTGATTGGACAATTGCCTAAACTTTTTATGCATAAATCACATTGTCTTTTATTTAATTATGCAACTTTTGCTGTAGGAGCATTCTGATACCACGCAATTGCATTTTTAATGAGTACATCAGTTGTGTCTATAAATAGTTCAGGATAAGCCTCAATACTCTCTTCTAGAATGAGTGGGATTTCTGTACAAGCCAATAGGAATTTTATGTTTTTGTTTTCACTATAAAAATTAATAATTTCTTTCATCATTTGTTTAGATTTTTGAATATCCCCTGCTTTGTATTGGTAAATACTTTGCATTACTTTATTTTGCATTTCAGCCGAAGGAGTAGAGAAACCAATACTATTTTCAATAAACTGGCTTTGATAAAGCTCGGTGTTTATTGTGGCAGATGTAGCAAGAATACACACCTCATCAATTTGGCGATCTTGAATAAAATGAACCGCAGATTCAATAATACTGATCATTTTAGTCTGGGTGCGCTTTTGTAATTGGTTAAACCAGAAATGAGCAGTATTACAAGGAATAATGATACAACCGACTTCTGCTGCCTCTAAGATTTTAAGATATTCAGCCATTTTTTCGAGTGGTTTATTATCCTGATTTATAATCGATTGAGTTCTGTCAGGAATATCTGGGATAGAAACTGTAACGACAGGAATATGTTCCTGATCGCAATGTGCTGGTGTATTTTTAATAATTTTATTCATAGCATCAATCGTAGCTTGTGGCCCCATGCCACCTAGGATTCCAATTGCTTTATTCATGTTGAGCGACTCAAAAAATTCTATAGGTTTAGAATGAGCGTATTTTTATTATGATCATTGCAAAAAGCGGATGGCTTATGCAGGTTTTATTTCTAAATTAAAAATTAATTTAATTTAAAGTATTTGTTTTATAAGTATAAAATTTAAATTTCTGAAATTTAGTTATGCTTTTCATGCATGACAATTTTATATAAAGCATAGATTTTTGCATGGATAGTTTGTTTTAGGTAAAAATCTAAACGATAAATTCAGACTTAATTAAATCTAAAAACATGTCTCTGGCTTTATGGTTGCTCACGTTTTTATGCCAAAAAAATTGATTCTGCATAAAGGCAAGGTGTTCAAATTTATAGCCTCGAATATTGGTTAAATTTTTATATTGTTCATAAATACTCTTCGGTACCAAAGACACACCAGAGCCTGCACTGACACAACCAATAATGGTGGCGTAACTGGTAATGCTAGTAATTGGAAGTGAAATATTTTTGAGCTTAAGCCATTCTTCGAGAGATGCTCGGTAAGGACAACCTTCAGTCCACATAAAAATTTCTTTACCAATCAAGTCTTCTTGGTTGTGGATTTCTCCCAAAGAATGAGATGCAATCAAGACCATTTCTTCTTGGTAAATACTAAGTTTATTTAGCATAGGAAACTCGATATCACCCGCGACAATTGCACCATCAAGTTTGTGTTGAGAAATATCGACTAATAGCTGTTTCCATGTGCCTGTAATAATTTGAATGGAAACCTCTGGAAAACGTTGATGATATTTCGCCAGTAAATTGGGTAGGCGAGTTGTAGCAGAAGATTCAATAGCCCCAATTTTTAATGGACCAGAGGGCGGTGCATCAGGGTGAATACTTCGTTTCGCTTCATCGCATAGCGCTAAAATTTTATGGCAATAATTAAGAAAATTTTCTCCAGAGGGAGTGAGTTTTAAACTTTTTCCTTCCCGATAAAATAGCGGTGCGCCTAGTTCTTCTTCGAGTTGTTTAATGCGCGTTGTGATATTGGATGGTACACAATGTAGTTGCATTGATGCCTTAGCCATTGTTCCGCATTCAACCACGGTCTGAAACATTTTTAACTGTGCGATATCCATGTTTTATCATTCACTTTTAATGAATATTTGACTCAATATAAGTTAATTTTATTGAACTATCCATGCGCATATGATGAAAGAGTTCCATTTCATTAGTGCAGATTTAACATGGCAATTTCTCTTGCTGCCGAAACCCAGCCTCCCGCATTTAAGCTCTATTTATGTATTGCTGTGACCGTCTTTTGTTGGGGCTATTCACCTATTGGCGTACATAGTGCTTTGCATTCATATACACCGCAGCATATTGCCTTGCTCCGTTTTTTGATCGCATCGTTTTTTTTACTGCTTTTGGTCATGAAAAAAGGCATTCAACCTTTAAAGTGGAAAGATGTCCCTGCACTTGCTGTATTAGGTTTTTTCTCTGTAACGCTTCATCATTTGCTTATAAATACAGGGCAGCAATATGTAAGTGCAGTCGCATCTAGTATTTTGAGTCAATCTATTCCGTTATTTACTTTTATTATTTCAGCTTTGCTTTTTAAAGAAAAAATTAGTTTCAAACAATGGTTATGTATTTTGCTCGGTCTTTGCGGCGCCGTGTTGGTGGTTAGTGGAGATCATGGTTTTGGTGTACCGAGCCCTTATAGTTTATTAATTGTTTTAGCTGCAATTGCATGGGGCCTTTATTTTAATTTATATAAGAAATTTGCTTTAAATTATGATGCCTTGAGCATGATGTGCTACATCATTTGGTTTGGGACCATTCCTTTACTATTTTATAGCGCCAATTTACCCAATGAAATTTTACATGCCACTTGGCAAGCCAATATGTCGGTTGTCCTATTAGGTATTTTCCCAAGTGCGATGGCTTATGTACTCTGGGGATATGTACTTAAAAATATGCCGTTAACGATTGCATCGAATTTTTTGTATTGCTCGCCCATTGTCGCGATGAGTTTGGCAGTGCTTTTTTTAAATGAAAAACCATCCATGATGGTGTTGTTGGGTGGAGCGATTATTGTGGGGAGTTTGGTGTGGATGAATTGGGGGAATAGGCGTAGTATCGAATGAGCTATAGATATTTAAATATTCTGTAGATTGATGCTATGTCATGTGTTACTTGCTTTAAGAGAATGAGATGATTGTTGTTACCTTGACTTATAAAAAACCGTTAGCCGAAGTTGATGCTGTACTCAAAGAGCATATTGCATTTTTAGATCATTACTATGAGCAAAAGAAATTTCTGGCATCAGGGCGCCGAGAAAATAGAGTAGGTGGGGTAATTTTAGTTCTAAGCTCTTCGATTCAAGAAGCTGAAGAAATCATGAAAAATGATCCGTTTTATATTCATGATGTGGCTGATTATGATTTTATGTGGTTTGAGCCATCGAAAAGTTTAGAAGAAATTAAAGATTTTGTTTAATTTAAAAAATAAAGGGATCTATAAAAGATCCCTTTATTTAATAATGAACTAATTAGCCCTGCAACACACTCACATCAGCCACAGCAGTAAACAAGTTACGTAACTGAGCCAATAAACGTAAACGGTTTGCTTTTAGGTCAGCATCATCTGCCATAACCATTACACCATCAAAGAATGCATCAATCGGCGCGCGAAGTGCTGCAAGCTTAGAAAGGGCAGCAGTGTAATCTTTTGCTGCAAGTAATGGTTCAACAGCAGGGGTAACTGCTTGAAGTTCAGCGAATAATGCTTTTTCAGCATCTTCAACCAAGTTTGCCTCAACTACAGAACCTTCTGGTGTCGCTTCTTTTGCAAGAATATTAGCAACACGTTTGTTTGCAGCAGCAAGTGCAGCAGCTTCAGGTAATGTACGGAAGTGGTTAACAGCATTTACGCGCTTGTCAAAATCAAGTGGAGACTTCGGTGCAAGTGCTTGAACTGCTTGAAGCACATCAACAGCAACGCCTTGGTCTTCGTACTTAGCTCGGTAACGGCCTTCCAAGAATGCAACAGCATCAGCACGAGTCTTGTCGTGGTCTTTAACGATGTCGCCATAACCTTGAAGTGCAAGATTCACTAACTCTTCAATCGTTACATCTAATTCATTTTCAATAATTAAACGTAAGATACCAATTGCTGAACGGCGAAGAGCAAATGGGTCTTTAGAACCTGTTGGCGCTTGTCCAATACCGAAAATACCAACAAGCGTATCTAAACGGTCAGCAAGGGCAATGGTTGTACCTGTTTGGGTTTTTGGTAAAACATCACCAGCAAATTTTGGTAAATATTGCTCACCTAAAGCTTCAGAAACTTCAGTGTTTTCACCTTCAATGCGTGCATAGTAAGTACCTGCAATACCTTGAAGTTCTGGGAATTCACCTACGAGCTCTGAGGTTAAGTCGCATTTAGCAAGTAATGCAGCTTTTTCAGCATCTGCTGGGTTTGCGCCAGTGATTGCAGATAATGCAACAGCAAGTTTTGCAATACGTGTTGATTTATCCCAAAGCGTACCGAGTTGTGCTTGGAATACCATGTTTGCTAGTTTTTCTTTACGAGATGCAAGCGGTTGCTTTTGATCTTGTAAGAAGAAGAACTCAGCATCAGACAAACGAGGGCGAACAACTTTTTCATTACCTTCAATAATTTGAATCGGATCTTTAGACTCAATATTTGAAACAGTAATGAAGTAAGGCTGTAATTTACCTTCGCTATTGATCAAGCAGAAATATTTCTGGTTGTCTTGCATCGTCGTAATGAGTGCTTCTTGAGGAACAGCAAGGAAGCGCTCTTCAAAGTTTGCACGAAGAGCAACTGGCCATTCAACCAAACTTGTGACTTCATCAAGTAAATCCGCTGGAACAATCGCAGTCGAGTTCACTTCATCAGCTAACTTTTTCACTTGTTCTTGAATGGTTGCTTGACGCTTTTCAAAGTTTGCAACGACATACGCTTTTTCTAAAGCAGCTAAATAGTCATTTGCATGCGCTAACGTCACAGCTTCAGGTGCATGGAAACGGTGACCATAAGTCACATTGCCAGCTTTGTGATCTTGAATAGTTGCGTCAACAATTTGGTCATCTTTAAGTAAAAGAACCCATTTCACTGGACGTACAAATTCGGTACGGCTTGCCGCAGAACGCATACGCTTAGCAATTGGTAAATTGTCTAACGCAGTTTGTAAAATCTGTGGAAGTAAAGCGTCAAGGCTTTGTCCTTTCACATCTTTTAAATAGCAAACTTTTTCAACTTTACCTGCTTGGAAAGTAGAAAGCTGATCAACAGTAATGCCTTGACCACGCATAAAGCCTTCAAGTGCTTTAGTCGGTTTGCCTTCTGCATCGTAAGCTGCTTGAACTGCAGGGCCGTCAAAACGTTTTTGTGTGTCTGCTTGAGCAGCATCGATGTCAACAATTTTAAGTGCTAAACGACGTGGAGCTGCATAAGCTTCAATTGATGCGAAGTTTAAGCCCGCATCTTTTAAGCCTTTTTCTGTTTCAGCTTTTAGGGCATCACGTAAGTTTTTTAAGCTTTTTGGTGGAAGTTCTTCACAGCCAAGTTCGAATAAAACAGTATGTTTGCTCATTAGTTTTTCTCCGCCTTTGCTGCTTCACTTTCAGCTTGTGCTTTTAACTGTGCCAATACTTCATCACGTAAGTGTGGTTCTGCCATTGGGAAGCCAAGCTCTGCACGCGCTTGTACATAACTTTGTGCAATAGCACGCGCTAAAGTACGTACACGTAGGATGTAACGTTGACGCTCAGTCACAGAAATTGCGCCACGTGCATCAAGTAAGTTAAAGGTATGAGATGCTTTAACAACTTGCTCATAAGCAGGAAGAGAAAGTTTTGCTTCAATTAAACGGTTTGCTTCTGACTCGTAAAAATCAAACAGTTCAAATAGTTTTTCAACTGGAGCGTATTCAAAGTTATAAGTCGATTGCTCAACTTCATTTTGATGGAATACGTCGCCGTAAGTCACAGTACCAAATTGGCCTTTGGTCCAAACAAGGTCATAAACCGAGTCAACACCTTGCAGGTACATTGCAAGACGTTCTAAACCGTAAGTGATTTCGCCTGTTACTGGGTAACATTCAACACCACCGACTTGTTGGAAGTAAGTGAACTGAGTCACTTCCATACCGTTAAGCCAAACTTCCCAACCTAAGCCCCAAGCACCTAGCGTCGGAGATTCCCAGTTGTCTTCTACGAAGCGAATATCGTGAGTAAGCGTATCGATCCCGATTGCTTTTAAAGAATCAAGATAGAGCTGTTGGATGTTGTCTGGATTTGGCTTAAGCACCACTTGGAATTGGTAGTAGTGTTGCAAACGGTTCGGGTTTTCACCATAGCGGCCATCTTTTGGACGACGTGAAGGTTGAACGTATGCAGCATTCCAAGTTTCAGGCCCTAAAGCACGTAAGAATGTTGCGGTGTGGAATGTTCCAGCGCCCATTTCCATGTCGTAAGGTTGTAGTACGACGCAGCCTTGTTCGGCCCAATAGTTTTGTAGGGCAAGAATTAAGCCCTGAAATGTATCAATGTGCGAGATGGCGCGACTCATGTAGCATCCACGAATTTATGAGAAAAATTGCCCCTAAGTATAAGGATTTTGTGGGGGAGTGGCAAAGGCTTAATCAAAGGAATGCGCGATTAGCCTATTTGTTTCGGCTTATCCACTTCAAGCTTAACCAGTAGCAAAAGCTGGTAAATAAAATCATGAGATAAAAACTGTAGATCTTATAAATATCCCACCAAGGAGAAGGAAATGATCCGACAAAAATCAAACGTGCAATCGGGCTAATCAAAATCCAGATCGTAGTTGCGCTGATGAAAATACTCATCAGATTTAAACGATTTTTACGGGCGAGAAAATAGGAAATGATATATGCGAAAGGAATAACTAGAAGGCCATAAAAAAATAAATAAAACAAGAAATGGGCTAGTAAAATAACTCCAATCGAATAAAGGCTAAATTCAGCATTTAATGTCATTACCGCTAAGGCAGATAAACTCAGCAATGGGATGGGTGTAAGCGCAAATGCGTGAATAAGCGTTTTTTTGTTATATTGAAGCATATTAAAAATTATAGAATCGAGAATTAGTTATGCTGAAATTTTGCTGCAAACTCATTGTTTTATCCAGCCTTTTTTGTAGTCCATGGCTTTACGCGCAAACCGAAACTGATGAGCAAGATGAATACAGTCAATGTGTAGATCAGACCATTAAAGAAATGAAGCTTGAAAGCATTAATAACATGGTCGTGCATAGTTGTTCTGAAAAAGCTAAAAAGACTTATGAGGAAAAAATAGTTGCTCTTATTGATCAAATTCGCACACAAAGCGAAGAATACAAACAGCCAGAGCGTTACCAAGATATTTTAAAATCTCAGCGACTTTGGAAAGCTTATGTAGATCAGGAATGTAGTAATGCAGGCTCATACATTGGCTCACCGATGTATTCATATTGCCCAATGCAAGAGTATGCCGAGCGTGTAAAGCAGCTAGAAGAATACGTTAATTAAGATGGATTATTTTAAACGTCACCTCATGACGCTGAGCGTACTTCACTGGATTAAATTTAAGAATACAAAATGATATTTTTTAAACGATGCCATAAATGAGTCGTTTGATATGTCTGATCGCATTCGAGAAAAACTACAGATTCTTGCCGATGCTGCCAAATATGATGTGTCTTGTTCATCAAGTGGCAGTGACCGTAAAAACAAAGATAAAGGCCTAGGTGATGCCAGCCATTCAGGAATTTGCCATAGCTATACTGAAGATGGCCGCTGTGTATCTCTCTTAAAAATTCTATTTAGCAATGTTTGTATTTTTGACTGCGCCTATTGTGTTTCACGTCGTTCTAATGACGTCCAACGTGCAGCATTTACAGTGCAAGAAGTCGTAGACTTAACCATTAATTTTTACCGCCGTAATTATATTGAAGGTTTATTTTTAAGCTCTGGCATTTTTAAATCGGCCGATCATACGATGGAGCGTATGCTTCAAGTCGTGAAAAAGTTACGTCTTGAAGAAAATTTTAATGGCTATATTCATTTAAAAACAATTCCGGGGGCATCGCCTGAACTGATTCATGAGGCAGGTTTATATGCTGACCGTATGAGTATTAATTTAGAGATGCCGACCGAGGTTGGCCTAAAAACTTTTGCACCAGAAAAATCACATCAGGAAGTGCAAAAAGATTTAGGTTTGGTCCGTGACAGGCTCATTCAGCTTAAAGATGAACGCCAAATCATTAAGCATGTGCCGAAATATGTACCAGCAGGGCAGACCACCCAAATGGTAGTAGGTGCTCATCAAGAGTCAGATCAAGATGTCTTGTTTATGGCAGACAAACACTATAAGGAATTTAAACTCAAACGTGTCTATTTCTCTGGCTATATTCCAATTAATACCGAAAATAATTACTTGCCAGCAGTTGGTTCTGCACCGCCGTTGCTTCGTGAAAA
The DNA here is from genome assembly GCF_034650275.1 of Acinetobacter sp. IRS14. Lineage (NCBI taxonomy): Bacteria > Pseudomonadati > Pseudomonadota > Gammaproteobacteria > Moraxellales > Moraxellaceae > Acinetobacter > Acinetobacter sp. IRS14. The sequence continues at coordinate 67,388 of NZ_JAOVFN010000016.1, read as the reverse complement.
TCGACTCTATCAAAGCGATTGGCTGATGCGTTTTTATGGCTTTCAGGTCAATGAAATCGTCAATGAAAAACATCCAAACTTAGATCTTGATGTAGACCCGAAACTAAGCTGGGCATTAAGGCATCCTGAACAGTTTCCAGTAGATTTAAATCGTGCAGATTATCAGATGATTTTGCGTGTGCCAGGCATTGGAGTGAAATCAGCTAAGAAAATTGTGCAAGCACGCCGTTTTGGAAAAATCCATATCGATTTACTTAAGAAACTAGGTGTGGCTTACCAGCGTGCAAAATTCTTTATTCGCTGTGAGGACAGTCCAAAGTTCCAAAAGGAACTATCTTCTGGCTATATTCGACAGCAGATTTTAATGCAGGGATCTTCGAAATATGTGCAGCAACTCTCGCCACAATTAAGCCTTGGGTTTTAGTCATGTTTAATGATGAAGTGGCTTACTATTTTGATGGTTCAATGGTTGGACTGTTGAGCTGTGTTTTTCGCGCATTTCAGTTTAAAGAGCTACAGGTCAGACTCTGTTTAAATGATGCGGCTCAACATGGCTTATTTGCCGATAAAATTGAGGTTTCAAATAATGAGCAGCATGCCGAGCGTGTTTGGTCCGCACTACAAAAAAAGCTTTCATCTTCTTCGTTAAAACAATTTTATTTTGCTTATTTATCTGAATCTTTAGATGCCTATCAGCATTTATTTAATTACTGTATTTATGTGTTTAGTAGTCATTTTTCTGTAGAAAAAGATTATTCAAATCTTAGTGTTTTGGCGATTGCGCAGTGGACGAAAAAGGTCGGGCGAGAGAAGCATCGAATGGAAGCTTTTATTCGTTTTAAGAAAACAAAAGATGAGCTTTTTTTGAGTTTAGTTCGTCCTGATTTTAATGTTTTACCGCTTATTCAGCCTCATTTTAAACGGCGTTACCAAGATCAGCGTTGGCTTATTTATGACGAACAACGCAAGTTTGGAATTTACTATGATTTACGTGAAATACATGAAGTTTCACTTGAAGCTTCTGAAGTCGACCGTAATTTAAAAAATGGCATGAGTCAAAGCTTTCAGCTTGAGTTGGATGAACAAGAAGTTTTGTATGACCAGCTTTGGAAAGATTATTTTAATAGCGTTAATATTACTGAACGCCAGAATATAAAACTTCATGTGCAATATTTGCCGAAGCGCTATTGGCGTTACTTAAATGAAAAATTGTTGGAATATTAAAGTTTTAAAATAATAAAGATTATTTTCAATAAGCTTTCTTGTTGTTTAAAGATATAATTTAAATGCACTTTATGTGACTTTGGGCGTATACTTTTGCCCGTTATAAATAACGGCATATCCCCAAAGGTGTACTGTGAGTGTTATACAGCGAGAATGGTTACAGATTTTAAAGCCAAATTTTAAGGTTTTACCTTTAAAGGAACGGTTACTTTGCGGTATTGGAGCGTTGTGTGGTTTAGCAATTTCTTCCTTAATTAGCTGGTATGTTCTGGGTGGAATTAATGCTTGGTACATCGCTCCAATGGGCGCCTCATCTGTTCTATTGTTTGCTGTGCCGACTAGTCCCTTGGCTCAACCATGGAATGTGATTGTTGGTAATACCTTAGCTGGAATTATTGGTGTTGCCTGTGCGCAGTGGATTCCTGATTTAACTACAGCTTTTAGTGTCGCAGTAGGTTTTGCCATATTTTTAATGATGACCACCGACTCTTTGCATCCACCAAGTGGTGCAGTCGCAATTACGGCTGTGTTGGGCGGTGCTGCAATTCATAAATTAGGCTTTTATTTTATTTTTTATCCAGTTTTACTCAACTCGTTACTTTTACTCGGTTTCGCCATATTTTTTAATAGATTAATTGGGCGGCATTATCCGGTTACTGCTCATCTTAATGACCGTAGTAAAGATCCTACACCGACTCAAAAAGTATCTATTCAACCCAAAGACATTGAGTATGCATTAGGGCATCACACAGAATTACTAGATATTAGTCAGTACGATTTAGAAAAAATCATTTTAGAGGCTCAGGAACATGCCAATGAGCGCATGGTAAATCAATATATCTGTCAGGATATTATGAGCCGTGATGTTATCAAACTACATGAAGATGACGACATTCATCAGGCGCTCGATAAATTTAAACAAGTGAACTTGATGAGCCTACCTGTTGTAAATGCAGAAAACCATTTGGTGGGAACTTTAGCGTTATATGAAGTTGTTGAGTGGTTTAAGGGCGCAGCAGATCCAAGAAACTCTTGGCAGCACTATGTAAAACAAATTATGAGTCATCGAGTGGTCACGGTACTGCCAACTCAACCTATTCAAGATTTGGTGCCATACTTTGTAGAAAAGTCTTTTAACTACATTCCTGTGGTTGAAGATCGTAAGCTCGTAGGAATGATTAGCCGTGCAGATATGATTGCTGCGTTACAGCAACAGTTAAATCAAAAGCTATAATTTTTAGAATAAAAAAAAGCTACGGTTGATTAGGGGATGCAACCGTAGCGACCAAAATTATTAATTAACGTACTTGCTCTTCATTTACTGTTCGAACGGATTGTCGATAGCCTTCAATATGCTCTGGCTGTTTTTTCGGAATGACTAACCATAAAACCAGATAAACTAAAATTCCTGGAAAGGCCGCACTCATAATTGAGATCAAAACAAAAATGACACGTAGTAAAGTTACGTTCCAACCAAAACGTTCAGCAATACCACCCATTACACCGGCGATCATGCTGTGTCGGTTCGAGCGATATAAACCAGAACTGGCCATCTAATTCTCCTTAAAGATAAATAATTACAAGAAGCTATTGTGCTCTTGCTTAATAAAAATATGGAGGCGAAATAACGGGTTTAAAGTCCTCTCAAAAGTAAATTGGTTAAAATATGTAAAGGATTGGGATGAAGGAAACCAACATCAACTAAAATGCACTTTTTCAGGGCTTAAAGGTTTATTACAGCAATTGGTTAATGCCTGAAATGAATATAAACATGGCGGTTGCTGTTATCTGTGAATAATGTATATGTCTTTGAAGCGGTCTAGTTTTTTAGTTAAGTATTTAGTGGTAGGGGCTATGATGTGCCTGACACTGAGTGCTTGCGATATAAACCATGCCAACTCAAAAGATCACTCTAGTGCCAGCTCTAGTTCTACGCATGAAGAAAATCTAATAAAAAATAGTACATCTACAAAAACATTAGATTATGTGGCAGGCCGTACTTTTTTACCTGAAGAAAACTTAGATCAAACCAAAAAGTTAAGCGGAACCTTATTGCAATATGTAGGGCGCTATCACACCCGAATTTCATGTGAAGATGCTTTTGCTGATTGTGAGTCAGGTGAAGCAGAGTACATTTTAAATTTATTACCCAATGGATCGGCCTATTGGAATGTTATTCATTTTGGTCGCGTGGGAAGTAAAGATGGGGCTAAAAGTGCCGCTGTAAATGAACTGTGTCCTTCTTTAAATTGGAAGGTGGACGAAAAAGAGCATGAGTTAACCATTCAATGTCCTTTATCTAAAGTTAATTTTTATTTTAATTTTGATTCAAACAAAAGATTGGTTATGAATCTGGAAAAACTGTTTTATAGCGATTATGGTAAAAATCGTGAATTTTTAGAGCAAAACTATTTTGTTCCAAATCAGGCTTATGTATTAACTAAAGAATAAATATGACTTGAATAAAAAAGAGCGCAATATGAATTGCGCTCTTTTCGTTTCTCTATTTAAAAATCATTAGTAGTCGAAGCTAAAGTGTTCAACAGGTAATGATGTTAATGTACGAGAGCTTGTCACCATCGACTCTGCATGACCTTGAGTACGAGGTAACATACGGTCAAAGTAGAAGTCTGCAACTTTGATTTTAGCTTTATAGAATTCAGGCGTTTCTGCACCGTCACCTGCTTCAAGTTTTTCAGAAGCAATGACTGCTTGTTGCGCCCAGAAGTAAGCCATCATCACGTAACCAGAGAACATTAAAAAGTCTACAGAAGCAGAAGATACGATGTCACGGTCTTTACGTGCAGCAAGCATGATACGAACAGTTAAAGTATTCCATTGAGCACAAAGCTTAGTTAAGTCCCAAGCAAAACGACGTAAGTATTTATTACGTGCGTGCGCAGCACAGAATTTTAAGATTTCAGCAGTGTAGTCACGAACCACTTTACCTTTTGAGCTAAGCAATACTTTACGACCAATCAAGTCAAGTGCTTGAATGCCTGTGGTACCTTCGTATAGCGTTGAAATACGAGCATCACGAGCGATTTGTTCCATGCCCCATTCTTTGATGTAGCCGTGGCCGCCGTAAACTTGCATACCGTTATTTGCAGCTTCTAAACCAAGTTCAGTCAAGAAACCTTTCAAAATCGGGGTATAGAAACCAAGCTTGTCATCATAGTCTTCATAAGCAGCTTGGTCGCCACGTGTTAATGCATCTGTCATTTTGTCTGCAAGTTTTGCAGCATGATAGATCATTGAACGGCCACCTTCAGCAATTGCTTTTTGAGTCAACAATAGGCGGCGTACGTCAGCATGATGAATGATTGCGTCAGCAACTTTATCTGGATCTTTCTTACCAGAAAGCGCACGCATAGACATACGGTCTTTCGCATAAGGTAACGCACCTTGATAAGATAACTCAGCATGTGCAATACCTTGAACAGCAGTACCAATACGTGCTGTGTTCATGAAGGTAAACATTGCATGTAGACCTTTGTTCACTTCACCGATTAAATAACCAGTTGCATTATCAAAGTTCAATACCGCAGTAGCAGAAGCTCGGATCCCCATTTTGTGTTCGATTGAACCACAAGCGACTGTATTACGTTCACCAACACCGCCATCAGCAGTAGGGATGAATTTAGGTACGATAAATAATGAAATACCACGAGTACCAGCAGGAGCATCTGGAAGACGTGCAAGTACGATGTGAATAATATTTTCAGTTAAGTCATGTTCACCGGCAGAAATGAAGATTTTTGTACCAGAGATTTTATAAGTACCATCTGCTTGAGGTTCAGCTTTAGTTTTAACTTGACCTAAGTCCGTACCACATTGAGGTTCGGTTAAGCACATTGTGCCGCTCCAAGTTCCTTCAACAAGTTTAGGCATATAGGTTTGTTTTTGTTCATCAGTACCGAATTGCAAGATAGTATTCATACAACCCGAACTTAAGCCAGGGTACATCGTAAATGACCAGTTTGCAGTACCCATCATTTCTGATTTAATCAGATTTAATGACATTGGTAGGCCTTGACCACCAAATTCTTCTGGATAAGAAAGACCTTGCCAACCGCCCATTACGAATTGGTCATAAGCTTCTTTAAAGCCTTTAGGTGTTCTCACTTCACCATTGTCAAAATGGCAACCTTCTTCATCACCAGGTTGGTTAAGTGGCGACAATATGTTTTCACAATAATCTGCCGCACCTTCAAGAATCATATCAACTGTATCTGGATCTGCATTTTCACCATTTGATAAAGTTTTATAGTGAGCAGGGTAATCTAATACTTCATTCATTAAGAAACGAATATCATGTAGCGGGGCTTTATATGCTGGCATGGCTTTAATCCTAATTTTGAATCATTGTGGGATTATCTGAATCGATGATTTGATTATTCACTCACCTGATAAAAATACAATGATAATCACATCCGAAAGAAATGTCAGAAAAGCGAATTTTGTCGAAAATAAATACACCCGAAAATACATTTTCTGCTACATTCAGGACTTATACTTTTATGTGAAAAAACAACTATTTTTTATTTTTAGCAAGTTTTGCTAAAAAGATAAAGCTATAAGGTTTTAAAAAAGGTTATGCATTTAAAATATCTCAGTTTATGTTTATTTAGTTTGGGTTTGACCGCATGTGCGCAGCATAACCTACGTCCATCAGTGGCATCTGCCAACTTAGATCAAAAAGTCATTCAGGGTATGAATGCAATGTATGAATACCCAAGCTATGACTACCGCGGCCATTTTAAAGTTAATGTTCATCCAAATCAGCCTAAGAAAATCAGTACTGTAGAGAAAACGGCTCAGCTTGATGCTGGAGTGCAAAAAAAACTAGATCAATATTTACGTGAACAAAAAACTAATTTGAATAAAAAACAGAAGCAGGCGCTTTATGCTGCAATTGCAAATGAGCAATCTGTTTCGGGTGTATCTGACGAATCACGTTCAGAAAAAGTAAATGCCGTATTAATAAATTTATTAAATGATCTCCAATTTAGTTACGATGGTTCAGTTCATTACCGTCAAAAAATGGGGTCATTAAATCTCACGGCAAGATATGAGAAACCGACCTTATTGGTACAGGCAAAATTGCCAATGGTACTTGATCTGAAAGACTATAAATTTTACGTTAATTATTTCGGATTAATGCCTTATTTGGTCAATAAAGACAATCAAAATAACTTGGCGTATGTCGATTTTTCAAAGTATAAAAATCTGTTTACAAACGTCGATATGAAGAAGTTTGTTGAATATGCGAAAGCTTCTAGCGCGGTATCTTATCGTTTGGCTGAACCTCAAAATTTACAGCGTTTACCAATTACTGATGCTGACCGTAAAGCCGGAATTGTAGAAAAAATTCGCTTAAAAGATACGGTCGAAGAGTTATTGCTGCAATCGGAACTCTATGGTCAAGTCAATGAAAAATATTTGCAAAAAAATGTTTTAGGTTTTGATGACCAAAAGATTGCTGAATCTATAGCAACTGATCTTGCTGCTTCTGAAGCTAAGAAAAAGGCGACTGGTGCTGAGGGACAGAAGGTTTCTTCTGAAGATGCAGCGGCTGTCAGTCAGCAACTTTATTCGCTTATTAATGCTCATTTTGGCAATACATTGGCTTCTGAGGAAGGTGATGAAGACCAAGCAAGTGCAGCTCAAGATGTGGCAGCAGCAGAAGCAGCCTCTGATTCAGCTCAAGCCGAAGACATTGCTGTTGCAAATGCTGAACCAACTGCACAAGATGAAGAAGTGGCTACACTTACAGAAGATCAGTGTGTTGAATTACAGTCTCTTAAGAAACCAGTTGCCTTAGGTGATATTAATTACTGTCAAATTTACGGTATTAATGTGCTTGATCAGAGCGCTGTAAATACCGAAAAAACTCAGATGAAAGCTCGTCAAGCTGCCCTAAAACAAACTTTTGCTGCTTATGATCAGAACCAGTTTGTGAATGATGATGCATTTAAAGCTTTATGGTTAAAACATAAAGCCGAGATTGAGCAAGCTTTACCAAAAAAAAGAAATCCAATTACGATTGATGTTGGACTTGATGAAAAAGGCCGTTTAGTTAACGCAGACTATGATGTGGCATATACACCAGCCGAGTTTAATCATCGCTTTAATATTAAAGCGGACATGCAAATTTTAAATTATGGTAAAGCCACTTCAATTGATCAGCAGCAGCTTAAACAAGCTAAATCAGTTGCTGAAGCAAGCAAAGGTTCGCTATTTGAAAACTTTGTAAAAGGCTTTAGTGAAAAACTTGGGCAGAGTGATGTTTCTGAACATCCAGTTGGCTTACATAGCGATGTACAAGATTTAGATTCTAGTCTAGCGCTGTTGGCTAACCAAACTTATGATGCAACACGTGCCTATGACAAAACGTATAAGGCTGTGTTTATTGCAAAATTGACTGCCGAAAAACCGTCATATATTAATTATTATTCAGTTCAACAGTTGCAAGAAATTGCTGAAGTTTATGCTTACTGGTTCTCTGAAGAAGAAACTTATAATCCTCAAGGTAAGGCTTTAGAGCGTATAGAAGCATTGCAGAAAAAGCATCATCTTGAGCAAGAAGAGCAATTTGATAATGATTTAGGTCGTGCTGTGGACCATATTGTGATTACGACAATACAAGGTGAGGCAGGGCGTGAAGCATGGCAAAAATTACAGAAACAATATAAGCAGCCTGATCAGCTTTTCTCGAAGCAATATCAATTAAAATTTGAACAACAAAATGGTGCTTCTGCTGAAGAAAAACCATTGTTGTCGCAAACAGCTGATATTTTAGGTAAGGCTTATGCTGCTGCGCGTAAACAGCAACTTACGGAAAAAACAATTCAGAATTTAAAACCTGAACATAATGAATTTATTGATTATGAGATTTTCCGAGATGTTTATAAGCAGATGGTTACAGCTAAAAAATAATAGATGAGATAAAAAAAGAACCTACTTTAAGTAGGTTCTTTTTTGTTTTATAGAAAATCTTTTAATTCAGGTCTCACACCATTCCATATATAGAAGGCTTCAATAGCCTGACCCACTAACATCCCAAAACCTTCCGCATAAGGCACATTGCGTTGTTTAGCTTGCTCAAGGAAACTAGACGGCTTGCCATAAGCCATTTCATAGGCATATTTGAACTCTAGATTTTCTGGTAATTGTAATGCATCACCTGAAAGGCTTGCAGAAGTTGCATTAATTACAATGTCAAAACTCCCTTCTAACTCACTTAGAGAAATTGCTTGTAATTGAGCTTGAGGAACTGCTGCTTTTAAGTCATCTACCAGTTGCTCTGCACGAACGAGAGTACGGTTTGCAATCACAATCTTCTTAGCACCAGCCTGTACCAATGGGTAAATAACACCACGAGTTGCACCCCCAGCTCCTAAAATTAAAATATTTGTATTTTCTAGGTTCCAGTCTAAGGCTTGAATTGCGGCCACTAAGCCTTGGCCATCAGTATTATCGCCGTGCAATTTACCATTCTGCATCCATAACGTATTCACCGCTTTCGCAATTTGAGCGCGTTCGGTTAACACATCACACAAAGCAAAAGCTTGTTCTTTAAATGGTACGGTAACGTTCATGCCACTTCCGCCATTGGCAAAGAAACTACGCATACTCGGTTCAAAACCATCAAGAGGGGCAAGACGTTTTTGATAGTCGAGATCAACACCTGTTTTTTCAGCGAAAGCATGATGCAATTCAGGAGAGCGTGATTGTTCGATTGGGTTGCCAATTACTGCAAACTGTTTGGTCATTCTTATATCCAAAATTTTAAAATGGCATGAAGCAGTTAAAAACGTGTGCTGAATATTCAGCAGGCCTCACTATAAGCCAAATTGGAATAAGAAAAAATATTTGAATGAGGTTCAGAAAAGTGAAAATAAAAAAGGAGATTCTCTAGGGTGGAAGCCAAAGAATCTCCAAAAAGCAAAAAATTAAGCAACTTTTTCTTTTAGATTTAACCAGTCACGTGGTTTTAGGTAGTAGTCAGTTAAACGTTTCTCTGGGGAATCTTCATCCCATTCAGGACGATACGACCAACCTGCAAGGTTAGGGAGGCTGACTAAAATAGATTCGATACGTCCACCTGTTTGTAAGCCAAACAATGTTCCACGGTCATATACTAAGTTATATTCAACATATCTACCGCGACGGTAAAGCTGAAATTCACGTTGAGCTTCGGTATAAGGCTGTTCACGATGTTTTTCAAAAATTGGCAGAATGGCATTTAAATAACCATTACCTACAGCTTGAATATATTTAAAGCAAGTTTCGAAATCCCAGCCATTGAGATCATCAAAAAATAAACCACCAACACCACGTTGTTCATCACGATGTTTTAAATAGAAATAATCATCACACCATTTTTTATGTTCAGCGTAGACATGCTCACCAAAAGGCTGACATAAGTCATGAGCGGCTTGATGCCAATCGATAACATCTTGCTCATCTGGATAAAAAGGAGTTAAGTCAAAACCACCGCCAAACCACCAAATCGGATCTTGTCCTTCAGGTTCTGCAACGAATAAACGTACATTGGCATGAGAAGTCGGAATATTCGGGTTTTTAGGGTGAATCACTAACGAAACGCCAAGCGCTTGAGCTTTAGCGCCAGCAATTTGAGGGTGTCTTTCTGTAGCGGAAGCGGGCAGTTTACTAATGTTGATGTGAGAGAACATCACACCACCTTTTTCAATCACTGTACCATTTTGCAATACGCGTGAACGTCCACCACCACCTTCCTGACGTTCCCAATCATCAATAATAAATTCACTCGTACCGCCACCAGCTTTTTCTTGTTGTTCTAAACCAGCACATATACGGGCTTGTAAATCGAGGAGAAATTCGCGGACACGTTGAATATCTGTGGAAGTCGGATGTTGCATAATGACCCTCAAAGATGATTGAGATAGGAGATAGATACATCAAAACACAAAACCATAAAAAAAGTAAGGGATTTTTAAGAAATGTCTCAAAAATCCCCTGCAATTGCTTTTTTAATATTTATTTTTTTAAAAAATCATCTTTTTGGTAAAGGTGATCCATACGTTCACGTTTAGTTTTTAAATATTGTTCATTAAAAGGGTTACGTCCAACCGTTAATGGAACACGGTCAACAACATTAATTCCTTGATCTTTGAGTGCCTGAATTTTCAAAGGATTATTGGTAATTAATTTAACTTCTTTTACTTCTAAATGATCTAGCATGATGCTACACATGTCGTAACGACGTGCATCGGCAGGTAAATTTAAAAGTAAATTAGCATCTACGGTGTCATGACCTTGATCTTGTAAAGCATAGGCGCGAATTTTATTTGTAAGCCCAATACCACGGCCTTCTTGACGTAAATATAAAATAACGCCTTGGCCTGTCTCGTTGATGAGCTTTTGAGTTGCCTGTAATTGAGGACCACAGTCGCATTTTAATGATGCAAAGGCATCACCTGTTAAACATTCTGAATGTACACGAACCAAAACAGGGCCTGTAGGGGGATTTTCTAACCCTTTAGAAAGTGCCACATGTTCTTCACCTGATACTGGATCTTGAAACACAGAAATATTGAATTCACCAAAAGCGGTCGGGAGTTTTGATGTTGCAATGAACTCTATAGGCACAGATTAACTCATCTTTTAACCGAAAACGGTTTAAAGTATAGCGTAATGCTGGGAGATTGGTCGAATTGTCATAATCATTTTGCACACTAAGGTTTTCTTTTTTGTATAAAGATGACGATAATAGTTGATAAATAGTCAGATTATTCAGGATAATCTGCCAACCATACCCATGATGTATGAGAGACTGCTTTGCATGACCTCGTTCGCAAATGTGGCTGATTGAAGGTGACTTCATTCGATTGTATGATCGACCCATTTTGACCCAGCTTAGGATTTGCCAGGCTTATAAAGGCTTTGCCACATATGTTGTATACCGAAATTCCAACTCAACGCCCTGTTACGCCATTGTTAGATGCAATTGATCATCCTCAACAATTACGTCAGCTCGAGCATAGCCAATTGGTTCAAGTGGCTGATGAGTTGCGTCAATATATTTTATATGCAGCAGGCCAGAGTGGTGGCCATTTCGGTGCTAATCTCGGCGTGGTTGAGCTGACGGTTGCGCTGCATTATTGCTTTAATACACCAAATGACCGATTAGTTTGGGATGTGGGACATCAGGCGTATCCGCATAAAGTCCTGACAGGTCGTCGTGAGCAAATGACGACGATTCGTTCTAAGAATGGTTTAGCAGCATTTCCAGCCAGAGAAGAATCCGTTTTTGATACATTCGGCGTAGGACATTCATCAACAGCAATTTCAGCTGGTTTAGGAATGTCGTTAGCACGTCGCTATCAAAATGATCCATGTGAAGTCGTTTGTATTGTTGGTGATGGTGCAATGACAGCAGGTATGGCGTTTGAAGCCATGAACGACGCTGTTGCACATGATGCTGATTTAATTGTTGTGCTGAATGACAATGACATGTCAATTTCTTGTAGCACAGGCGGTTTTGCTAAACATTTAGCTGCAATTTGGGAAAAAGGCCATTTAGTAAATGTAGATGAACATGGTGAGGCTTACATTCAGCCACATCCAAAATGGACCTATAACTCTCGTTTGCATCAATCAGCAACAGATGCGGCAGATAATTTATTTAAAGCAATTGGTTTTGATTATTTTGGCCCATTCGATGGCCATGATGTAAATCAACTGGCCCAAGTATTTAATGCTCTCAAGAAGCGTAAAGGCCCGCGTTTAGTCCACGTCTATACTAAAAAAGGTAAAGGTTTCACTCCAGCAGAAGCGGATCCGATTACCTACCATGCAATTAGCAAAATTAATGCAGCCTCAGCAGGTAAAACACCACCTAAATATTCTGATGTATTTGGTCAGTGGTTATGTGATGAAGCGGCACAAGATGAGCGCCTACTTGCAATCACACCAGCGATGTGTGAAGGCTCAGGTATGGTTCAGTTTGCTAAAGAATTTCCGCAGAGATTTTTTGATGTAGCGATTGCTGAACAGCATGCAGTAACACTTGCAGCAGGAATGGCTTGTGAAGGCTTAAAACCTGTTGTTGCGATCTACTCAACATTCTTACAGCGTGGTTATGATCAGCTTATTCATGATGTCGCATTACAAAACCTTGATGTGACTTTCGGAATTGACCGTGCAGGTTTGGTTGGTGAAGATGGTCCAACTCATGCAGGTGCATATGATTATGCATACATGCGTACAGTGCCAAACATGGTCATCATGGCACCAAAAGATGAAAATGAATGCCGTCAGATGCTTCATACAGCCTATATCTATAATGGACCAGCGGCGGTACGTTACCCACGTGGCGCAGGTGTAGGTGTTGAAATTCAGCAAGAGTTGACTGCTATTGAGTTAGGAAAAGCTGAAATCGTTGCTGAAATTAAATCTGCTTGTGATGAACAGATTACAATTTTAGCATTTGGTAGCCGCGTTATGGTTGCCATAGAAGCTGCTGAGCAATTTGCACAAAAACATGATGTGGGTGTGCGTGTTGTAAATATGCGTTTTGTGAAACCACTTGATGAAAAAATTATTCGTGATTTGGCTGAGCACACACATTTATTTGTCACTGTTGAAGAGCATGCCGTTATGGGTGGCGCCGGAAGTGCGGTAAATGAGTTCATGGCTCAAGAACAAATTGTGAAACCTATCATTAATTTAGGCTTACCAGATTTGTTCTTACAACAGGCTTCACATGGACAAATGTTGCAAGACTGTGGTCTAGACGCTAAGGGTATTTTGAGCTCAATTGAGAAAGTTTGGATCAAGTTAAACCAGGTCGTTTAACCCTCAATAAAATTTTTGAAACATTTTCCCCCTAAAAGCGCATATATTTGCTAAAATATTTGCGCTTTTATGCATTATTCTTTGTCAAAATCTTCAAATTTGTCTAGTGGGTGTTCAATGGAACCTATGGTGGTTATGGCTGCGCGTGCGGCTCAAACAGTTGGTCAAGAGCTTTTAAAAGCGCATCAAAATCGTCATAAACTCGATTTACAAGTTGAAGAGAAAGGCATTGATGGCCCAGTAACACGTGTAGATCGTTATTTAGAACAGTTAGCGATTGATACGTTGCGTAAAAGTTATAAAAACCATAGCTTCTTAGGTGAAGAGTTTGGTTTACAAGAAGGCAAAGGCCATGATGCAGAGTGGTGCTGGGTAATTGACCCGCTTGATGGCACACAAAACTTTATTAATGGTTTCCCTCATTTCTGTATTTCTATTGCAGTTCAGCATAAAGGTGTTACTCAACACGGCGTAATCTACGATCCAGTACGTGATGAGTTATTCTCTGCAAGCCGTGGTCGCGGTGCAGTTATGAATCAACGCCGTATTCGTGTAAATGTAAAAGATAGTTTAGAAAATACATTCTTGGCAGTAGGCCATCCTTACCGTGCTAAACGTGCTGGTGAAATCGTATCTTATGCAGAGCAGCATTTCGCATCATTATTAGCTGTTACTGAAGCAGGTGCACAAATCCGTCGTGGTGGTTCAGCTGCTCTAGATTTAGCGTATGTAGCCGCAGGTCGTTTCGATGGCTTCTTTGAGCTTGGTTTAAAGCCATGGGATATTGCTGCTGGTGAACTTATTCTTAAAGAAGCGGGCGGTGTAGTTGTTGACGCACGTGGTGGTAATAATTCACTTGAAAATGGTCAAGTACTTGCATGTTCGCTTAAATTGCTAAAACCTTTAATGCAAACAGTTGTTCCAGCTTGGGATAAAGCTGCAAAATAATTTGGTTCATTATTAATAAAACCCTCTGTAATCAGAGGGTTTTATGTTTTAAATAAAGATTAAAATTAAGTTAATTCAAGAAATATGCATAAAGTTGATTAAAAAAGGTGACTTTTAAATTATTTCTGCTATAATCCGCCAACGCACTTAAATTTCCGTTCATTACCTGAACATTCTGTTCTATTCATTGTAAGCGCACGCTGTCCATAGAGAGGACCATTACTTGCGCCCCAATCGCTCAGCGATTCTTCAGGTTCGGCCGTAATCAAGCGTGCGTTTAGTCCACATCGTCGTTACTCGGATTGCTGCTGAAAAAACGTTTCAGCTAATTTTGCTTTGCCGCTTTTTGCCGATGTCTATTTTTTTGTATTTATTAAAAATGGAGCACCCACAAGGGTGAAACTCTCTATGAGCAAAACTTTTGCCGAATTTTCTTTGCATGAAACCTTACAACAAGCGCTTGAAGGTTTAGGTTTTACTGCCCCGACTCCTGTGCAAGAACAAGCAATTCCTGCTGCTTTAGAAGGTAAAGACCTTCTCGTATCAAGCCAAACTGGCTCTGGTAAAACTGCTGCATTCTTACTCCCAACATTAAATGCTTTAGCTGGTCAAGAGACTGTTGTACCGTTCAAAGACCGTATGAAAGCAGTAACTCAACCGAATATCTTGGTAATTTCACCAACTCGTGAATTGGCTCAGCAAGTAAGTCAAGATGCAATTGCATTTGTACGTCACATGAAAGGTGTTCGTATTGCTGCCATTATGGGTGGTATGCCATTTGCAAAACAAATTCAACAATTAAAAGGCGCGCAAGTTGTTGTTGCAACACCTGGTCGTTTACTTGACTTGGTAAATCGTCGTCAAATTAAATTAGATCAAGTAGATGCTTTAATCGTTGATGAAGCGGACCGTATGCTTGACCTAGGTTTCTCTGAAGACTTAGAAGCAATTAGCGAATTAGCGGCTAACCGTAAACAAACATTAATGTTCTCTGCAACATTTGCTGACCGTATTATTCGTCTTGCATCATGCATGATGAAAGATCCTATGCGTATCGCAATTGAAACAGGTCATTCAACCAATACTGATATTACACAAACATTGCATTGGACTGATGGCTTCGAACATAAGAAAAAATTACTTACCCATTGGTTAAGTGATGAAAACTTAGATCAAGCTGTTGTTTTTGCTAGTACGCAAGAAGATACAGATATGTTGGCAGAAGAACTTGCTGAAGCAGGTCATTCTGTAGTTGCACTTCATGGTGCAATGCCACAAACAGTTCGTAACCGTCGTTTACGTAGTATTCGTGAAGGTCGTGCAAAAATCTTAGTTGCAACTGACGTTGCTGCTCGTGGTCTTGACGTTCCGACAATCTCTCACGTAATTAACTTCGGTCTTCCGATGAAGCATGAAGATTATGTACACCGTATTGGTCGTACTGGTCGTGCTGGTCGTACTGGTCAAGCAATTACTTTAGCGACTTATCGTGAACGCGGTAAGATTCGTGCACTTGAAGAATATTTAGAAGCGCGTTTAAGTGTTTCTGAAATTGAAGGCTTAGAGCCATCTCCACCTCCTGCTCGTTCAGGTCGTGATGGCGGTGGTCGTGGTCGTGGCGGTAATGGCGGTAGCCGTGATGGTCGTCGTGGTGGCGGCGGTTTCGGTGGTGGTCGTCGTTTTGAAGGCGAAAGCAACTTCAAACGCCGTGAAGGTGGTCGTGATGACCGTCCACGTCGTAGCTTCGATGATAAACCACGTGGTGAGCGTCCAGCATTTGGTGGTGAAGATCGTCCACGTCGCGAGTTCAATTCAGACCGTCCACGTCGTGAAGGTGGTTTTGAAGATCGTCCACGTCGTGAGTTTGGTTCAGATCGTCCGCGTCGCGAAGGTGGTTTCAATGATAAACCGCGTTTTGACTCGAATGATGACAACCGTGGTAATCGCGTAGATTATAAACCACGTCGTGAAAGTGGTTTTGGTGATCGTCCAAAACGTAGCTTCGGTGGTGAAGATCGTCCACGTCGTAGTTTTGATGACAAACCACGTGGCGAGCGTCCAGCGTTTGGTGGTGAAGATCGTCCACGTCGTAGTTTTGATGACAAACCACGTGGTGAACGTCCAGCGTTCGGTGGTGAAGATCGTCCGCGTCGCGAGTTCAACTCAGATCGTCCACGTCGTGAAGGCGGTTTCAGCGATAAGCCACGTCGTAGCTTCGATGACAAACCACGTGGTGAACGTCCAGCGTTTGGTGAAGATCGTCCAAAACGTAGCTTTGGTGGTGAAGATCGTCCGCGTCGTAGTTTTGATGATAAACCACCGCGTCGTAAGTTCGACCGCTAATCAATATTTAGTTTGAAAAAAAAGGCCAGTAAAAATACTGGCCTTTTTTATTTTTCAGTTTTGTTATAAACTAACAAAATGTGAATTGGTTCAATTTTTTATTAAATAATGCGTAAAAGTAAGCGAAAAGAGACAATAATGGCACAATTGAAGAACCTTCTGGTTCAGCATGGGTTGCCTTATCTTTTTATTGCACTCGTTTTGTGTAATGGTGTTTACTTCGCCTACGCTTTTCTAAATGGAAGTTCTGTTGAGCAATTCCAAGCTTCTGAATTGACCTCTTTTTACGAACATACTTCTTCGAATTCTCTCAAGTAAGTTAGCTTTGCTTTTGTCAAAATTACAACAAGTTTGCTAATTTTCAGTGTTATAGTATGCGTGCATAAAAGTGCAGGAACGATTGCCATTATGAATAATAAAACTCCTCTCTCGACTCAACCGCTTATTGAAGTGAAGAACTTGAGTTTTAATCGAGGGGAACGCGTCATTTATGACAATATTAGTTTAAATATACGTCGAGGCCAGATTACGGCCATTATGGGACCTTCTGGTACAGGTAAAACAACTTTATTACGTCTGATTGGTGGACAGTTAGTTCCAGATCAGGGGGAAGTTTTACTCGACGCTAAAGATATTGCCAAAATGTCTCGTCAGGAACTTTTTTCCGCTCGTGCACGTATGGGCATGTTATTTCAGAGTGGAGCTCTATTTACGGATATGTCCGTTTATGAAAATGTGGCGTTTCCAATCCGAGCGCACACAAAGCTTCCTGAAAATCTCATTGCTGAACTGGTTGCATTAAAACTTGAATCGGTGGGTCTACGTGGTTCTGAACAATTAATGCCGACAGAACTTTCAGGTGGTATGAATCGCCGTGTAGCATTGGCTCGCGCGATTGCACTTGATCCCGATTTAATCATGTACGATGAACCTTTTGCTGGTCAAGACCCAATTGTGAAAGGTGTTTTGACACGTTTAATTCGTTCACTACGTGAAGCGTTAGATTTAACAACAATTATTGTTTCGCATGATGTTGCAGAAACATTATCGATTGCTGACTACATCTATGTGGTAGCTGAAGGAAAAATTCAGGGAGAGGGTACACCTGAAGAGTTGCAAAAACATGCTTCTCCATTTGTACACCAATTCTTAACAGGTTCGGAAGAAGGACCAGTTGAATACCAGTTTAGTCAACAAGCTTATTTAAATAACGAGGTTCGTCCATGAATACGATTGCCTGGTTAGGTAGACTCGTTATTGAGCGGATTCGAGGCATTGGTGCTGCGGCATATATGCTCTTGCAGATTATTTTTTCACTTCCTACCAAGGGTGGTTTTGGTCGCTTTGGTTACCAAATGCACCGCGTAGGTGTGATGTCCTTACTTATTATTACCGTTTCTGGTTTGTTTATTGGTGCGGTTCTTGGCTTGCAGATGTATAGCATTTTGGTCACTTTCGGTGCTGAGTCGATGTTGGGTACAGCGATTTCGTTAACCTTACTCCGTGAGCTTGCTTCTGTGGTTGCTGCATTGCTATTTGCAGGACGAGCAGGTTCTGCATTGACTGCCGAAATTGGTTCAATGAAGCAAAGCGAACAGCTTGCCAGTATGGAAATGATCGGGGTTGACCCTTTAAAGCAAATCGTATCACCACGTCTTTGGGCAGGTATAGTCAGTTTGCCAATGTTAACTGTGATATTTGCCGCCATTGGGATTATTGGTGGCAAAATGGTCGGTGTTGACTTTTTAGGTGCTGATGAAGGCTCCTTCTGGAGTGGCATGCAAAATACAGTGCGTTTCGGGCATGACATTATCAATGGCACGATTATTAAAAGTATTGTTTTTGCTTTGATTTGTACATGGGTCGCTGTTTATCAAGGCTATGCCTGTGATCCGACACCAGAAGGCATTGCAACGGCAATGACCCGGACGGTTGTGTATTCTTCATTATGTGTTTTAGGTTTTGATTTCGTGTTGACTGCGGTCATGTTCGGAGGGATTTAATGAAATCACGTAGTAGTGAACTGGCCGTTGGTATCTTTGTTATTATCTTCGGTATTGCATTGTTTTTCTTAGCAATGAAAGTTAGTGGGCTTGTTGGTACGAACTTAAGCGATAGTTATACCATGAAGGCTCAATTTGATAACGTCAATGGGCTAAAGCCACGTGCTAAAGTGACAATGAGTGGTGTTACAATTGGTCGTGTTGATTCAATTACGCTTGATCCGGTTACGCGTTTGGCTACCGTAACATTTGGTTTAGATGGAAAGTTGACAAGTTTCAATCCTGAACAATTAAAAGAAGTTCAGAAGAATGCGTTGGAAGAGTTGCGTTATAGCTCAGATTATACTCAAGCTTCTCCAGAGCAACAAAAAGCAATGGAACAGCAACTGACCAGTAACATGACCTCCATCACAAGTATTGATGAAGATGCTTATATAATGGTAGCAACCAATGGTTTGTTGGGTGAAAAATATTTGAAAGTTGTGCCTGGTGGTGGTGTGAACTACTTGAAACGAGGTGACACGATTTCAAACACTCAAGGAACTATGGATTTAGAAGATTTAATTAGTAAATTTATTACTGGTGGTGGGGCTGGTAAAGTTGCTGCCGGTTCAGGCTCAACAGAAGCGAGTGCTCCTGCAAGCACTGATAAAGATAGTGCACAAGCCTCATTTGTTGAGTAAAAGATTATTTGAAGGAGTGGTTCCTGGTGAATACGTTGTTTAAACAAACCCTGACAGCAAGTCTTTTGTCTACCATGATTGCAGGTACAGCATTTGCTGCACCTTCAGAAGCACCACCTGATTTTATCAAGCGTGTTGCTGATGGTTTGATTGCTCGTTTAAAAGCTGATCATGCAAAATTGCAAAGTAATCCAGCATTAGTGAAGAGTATCGTACGTCAGAATTTAGACCCGTATGTTGATTCACAAGCATTTACTCGCATTGTAATGGGTACTTATGCAACAAATCAGTATAGTACAGCGGCACAGCGTGCTCAGTTCGAAACTAACTTCCGTAATACTTTAATTGAAAATTACGGTAGTGCATTTGCTAAATATACGAACCAAAGCTATACCATGCGCCCTTACAAGGCAACTGCGGGTAAAAACCCAGTAGTAACATTGGACTTCAGTCATAACGGCGACAAAATTCCTGTATCTTTCCAGTTAGCTGATAAAGGTACACAGTGGAAAATCCGTAATATCAATGTTTCTGGTATCGATTTAGGATTACAGTTCCGTAATCAGTTTGCTGCAACAGTGAAACGTAATGGCGGCGATTTGAATAAAGCAATTGCAACCTTCCAACCGGATGCAGACGCTGCTGTTAATCAGAACAAACAAAAATAGTAGGTGAAGAGTGGTTCAGTATATCAACCAACAATTGGTTGTTTCGGGAAAAATTGATTTTGAAAATGCGGAACAACAGTATCAGGCAGGTTTAGCTATCATCAAGAAGCAGCAAAGCTTTCCTCTGGTGGTAGATTTAACAGAGCTTGAGCATGGTAGTACCTTGGCATTGGCTGTTTTAGTTCAATGGTTACGAGTGACTCCACAAAAAGCTGGTTTGCATTTTAAAAATGTACCCGAAAAAATGCTGAAGATCATTCAAGCCTGCCATTTGCAGGAAGATCTACATTTGATCTGATGTTCTAGATGTAAAAAAGCACCTATATTTAGGTGCTTTTTTATGCTTTGGACTAGCATTTTATTACAAAGCTTAAATCCATTTTTTCCAGCGGAAATAAATAATAGGGCCAATAAAGAAACCGATAATAATCAGTAAAACGATGATGAAACTAGTCGTACCATGGGCAAAAGGAAGTACATCTGTGTTCATCCCATAGATGCTGGCAATAAGCATCGGAGGAGCTAACATACTTGGTAAGATCGAGAATCGACGGATCGTGTCATTCTGTTCGGTATTAATGAATCCAGACGTTGTATCAAGCAAGAATCGTACTTTTTGGAATAAGAAAGCATCATGTTCTACGAGTGAGCGGACATCTTCACTCAATTCTCGAATATCAGCATCGTAAATATGACTGCCTAATGCTCGAGGACGTGATAAAAAAGTAAGTACACGTCGTAAATCAATTAAACAGAGCTGAGCTTTTCCTAGCATGTCTTCTTGTTGAGCTAGGCGCGTAATCATGTCATCTAGATCTAGAATTTGTTCACGTTGGTGATTGTTAAGAACCTCTGTCGAGTATTTTTCTAAATCTTTGTGGATATCTTCTAAGATATCCGCAAGCTCATCGAGTTTTGCTTCAAGAAGACCTAATAAAATCCATGTTGGATCTTTATAGTCCATGTCGTAGTCATTTCGACGAGCACGCGCACGAAAGGCACGGAACGCAACTAATTTTTCTCCCCGCATGGTAAAGAGACGGTCTTTATGTAAAATAAATGCGACCGTTTGTACCATCGCTAAAATGTGTGATGAATCTTCTGCATCACCATCCACTTGATAGTTTTTATTTTTCGTTAAAAAATAAGTACTGATATGCAAAATACCATCATCATCACGGTAGAATCGTGCTGAGGATGAAATATCTTCAAGCGATTTTAGTGTGGGTAAATTTTGGTCATAGGCATCTAGTACCCATTGTTGCTCTTCTTGCGAGGGTGCAATAAGATCAAGCCAGACTAATTCGGGATGTAGATCAAATCCACCATTGATGGTGGCATCTTCCAGACTTCCGCGTTCTGTGGCATAAAAGGCTTCAAGCATGTGTCTTTTTTCCTCACGCAGTCTGATGGAAATGGATGGGTGTATTTTAGACAAGGATTTGCCGAAAAACACTTGCCAATACGCTATTTTGCAAAAAAAAACTCTATCGATAGTTTAGTTTGTCAGCATGACAGTTCAATAAAACGGTTTTTTACACTATGAATTCAATTTGTATTTTCTGCGGTTCATCTCTTGGTTCAAACCCAATTTTCCAACAAATTGCCAAAATTACAGGTGAGGCTATTGCAAAACAAGGTAAGACCTTGGTTTATGGCGGCGGTCGCTCAGGCTTAATGGGCGTTGTCGCTGATAGTGCCTTGCAGGCAGGTGGACAAGTCATTGGCGTGATTCCTCGTGCTTTGGTCGATCGTGAGTTAGCTCATCCGGGCTTAACCAAATTATATGTGGTCGAAAATATGCATGAGCGCAAAACCAAAATGGCGGATCTCTCCGATGGTTTTATTGCTTTACCTGGTGGTGCGGGTACATTGGAAGAAATCTTTGAACAATGGACGTGGGCGCAATTAGGTATTCATCAAAAGCCATGTGCCTTCTTAAATGTAGCTGGCTTTTATGAAGATTTACTTAAAATGATTCAAGGGACGGTAGATAATGGATTTAGCCAAGCACGGTTCGTTGATAAATTGATCGCATCAGACAAAATTGAAGATATTCTTCAACAATTTG
The DNA here is from genome assembly GCF_034650275.1 of Acinetobacter sp. IRS14. NCBI lineage: Bacteria > Pseudomonadati > Pseudomonadota > Gammaproteobacteria > Moraxellales > Moraxellaceae > Acinetobacter > Acinetobacter sp. IRS14. Next base: position 45,604 of record NZ_JAOVFN010000016.1, on the reverse strand, counting down.
AGCAATATCAGGCTCCTGCTCCAAAATGGACAAATGCAGATGTTCAACCATAAACGAGGTTAAATAAGTGAAAACAATTACGGTCGCTGCTGCAGTGATTTTGAACGAGCAAAATCAGTTGTTGCTCGTGAGAAAGCGTAATACTCATGCTTTTATGCAAGTGGGTGGTAAGCTGGAACCCAATGAGGCGCCAGAGATTACAATGCAGCGAGAAATTTTAGAAGAAGTTGGAAGTTCTTGTGTAATTGAGCAGTTTCTTGGTCGTTTCGAAACGGCAGCTGCCAATGAGCCAGACCATATTCTGGTCAGTCATTTATATCTTGTTCAGCTTGATCAGGCGCCTAAAATCGCAGCCGAAATTGCAGAAATGAGATGGGTTGATTTAAATGATTCAGAAACGCACCTTGCACCATTAACCCGTGAAATTGTTATTCCTTGGTGTGAGCAGCATTTATCTACAGTTTAATCATTTTAACTGGTCAAAGTTGCCGCTAAACAAGCGGCATGGATAGATGTGCAGCCTAATTGTTTAAGTGCTTGACTGAGCGCATGAATAGAGCTTCCAGTGGTTATTACATCATCAATAATAAGAACACGGCGATAACGCCGTTTTTCTTGAGAAAGCGCAATAAATTGTTGCTCAATGTTCTCAAAGCGTTCAAGTCGAGAAAGCCCTTTTTGCGAATGTTCAGCAAGACGTTGCACCGGCTGCCAAACAGGTATTTTTAATTGTTTGCTTAAGATGTTTGCGAGTAACAACGACTGATTAAAACCACGTTCGATTAAACGTTGATTTGAAATAGGCATAGGTACGATAGCTTGTACCTTGGGAAATTTGAGTTGTTGTAAAATTTCACCTAACAAAATTTCATAATGTAATTTCTGTTCATATTTAAACTGCTGAATGATTCGGCTAACTGGATAAGCATACTCACAAGCCACAAGAACTGATTGATCATTGCGTTGAATTGTTTGTTTAAGCCAAGGTAACTGCTTCCAACAGTCCTTACAGAGCGAATGTTTTTCACGTACATCTGACTCACATAACAAGCAAGGTGAGAGCAATTGAATAAGATGCTGTGGATTTAAGAAACTAAACATACGCGTAGCGAGGTGCTTCTGGAAGCCAACGTTTTAATAATGCATCTGCTTGTTCTGGATAATCTTTTAAGACTTGCTGAGCTACATAATGAGCTTGACTGAGTAAGTGATCATCTCGCTCTAAACGAGCAACTCTAAACCCCATATCCCCAGTTTGTTTAGTACCTAGTAATTCACCCGGTCCACGTAACTCAAGATCTTTTTCTGCGATCACAAAGCCATCATTGCTTTCTCTTAAAATAGAAAGTCTCTCTTGCCCATTTTGAGAAAGAGGCGTTTTGTATAAAAGGACGCAAAAGCTGGCTTGAGCGCCTCGACCTACGCGACCCCGTAACTGATGTAGCTGAGAAAGTCCTAAACGTTCAGCATTTTCAATGACCATAATAGAAGAGTTAGGAACATCTACCCCAACTTCAATGACCGTGGTTGCGATAAGAAGCTGTAACTCATTATTTTTGAACGCTTGCATAACTGACTGTTTTTCGTCAGCTTTCATTTTGCCATGCACTAAGCCAATATTAAGTTCAGGAAAGCGTTCTTTCATTTCTTGATAGGTAGCTTCTGCTGCTTGAGCATCTAAAGTCTCAGACTGCTCAACCAGTGTACATACCCAATATGCCTGTTTTCCATCTCTACAATTTGAAGCAATTCGTTGGAGTACTTCCTCTCGACGATCAAGGGGAATCGTAACAGTTTGAATTGGAGTACGGCCTGGTGGTAATTCATCAATAATTGATGTGTCTAAGTCCCCATAGGCACTCATTGCTAGTGTTCTTGGAATAGGGGTAGCTGTCATGACGAGTTGGTGCGGGGTGAATTGCTCAGCACCTTTATTACGTAAAGCTAAGCGCTGATCTACACCAAAACGATGTTGTTCATCAATAATTACTAGCCCTAATTTAGCGAAGCCAACATTGTCTTGAAATAAGGCATGTGTACCGACAATAAGTTCCGCGTGGCCTTCTTTAATCTGTTGTTCTGCTTGGGCACGGGCTTTACCTTTTTGTTTTCCAGACAACCACGCAACGGTAATACCTAATGGTTCAAACCAACGTTTAAAATTCAAATAGTGCTGTTCTGCAAGAATCTCAGTCGGGGCCATTAATGCAACTTGCCAATCCGCTTCTAAAGCATGGCAAGCTGCTACAGCAGCAACTAAGGTCTTTCCGGCACCTACGTCACCTTGTACTAGGCGCAGCATAGGTTGTTGTTGTTTTAAGTCATTTAGAATTTCTTTAGATACACGTTTTTGTGCATTGGTCATTTGAAAAGGTAAAGCTTCTAAAAGCTTTTTAGCTAATATTTTACTGCTTGAGAAAGCAGGGGATGCAATTTGACGAATATAAGCACGGCGATTAAGCAAACTAATCTGGTGTGCAACCAGTTCTTCAAAAATAAGTCGTTGTTGGGCTGGGTGTGAACCTTGGGCCAACTGGAGCATATTGGCATCAACAGGAGGCTCATGAATGTAATACAAAGCCTCTTTAAGCGCATAGCCATTAGTATATTTTTTGGGGAGCAGCTCTGGTAAGGCATCACTATGGTGCTTTAAAGCTTGTTTTACATATTCGCGCAGTTTGGGTTGAGTTAGCCCATCTGTACTTGGATAAATTGCTGTAAGCTGAGTTTTTGGTAGAGGTGTATGTTCATGAATGAGCTGAATTTCGGGATGATACATCTCAAGTCCGCGAGCGCCGACACGAACTTCACCAAAAATACGTAAACGATGACCAGGCTTTATTTTGTCAGTCAGGTTTTTATAAATATGATAAAAGCGTAAGGTGACTTTACCGAATTCATCTTGAACCAAGGCTGCCATAGATTTTCTTTTCCCTGGAGGAAAATCAATTGATCTGACTTCACCTTCAAGTAAATAGCTACGCCCAACCACAAGTTGATTCATTGCAATAATCGTACTGCGGTCTTCATAATCACGTGGCAGATGAAACAGTAAATCATCTGTGGTAAAAATATTTAGTTTTTCGAGTAGGGCTGCTGAAGCCGATCCAACGCCTTGTAACTGATGGACTGAAGTCATGTCCCCTCAACGAGTTTTCTATGCATATATTATTTATCGGTTATGGTAAAACATCTCAGCGTGTTGCTAAACAACTATTTGAGAAAGAACATCAAATTACCACAATCAGCCGTAGTGTAAAAACGGATAGTTACGCAACACATCTTGTTCAAGATATCTTTAAACTTGATTTAAGTAAAATTGAACCTGTAGATGTCGTATATATTTTACTTTCTCCAAACGAGAGTACGGTTGAGGGCTACCAACATACTTATGTAGATAGTATTGAACCGATTCGAGATGCATTAAAAATACATCCAGTAAAAAAAATAATCGTAGTGTCGTCTACACGGGTATATGGTGAAAATGCAGGGGAGATCATTGATGATTTTAGTGAAATTAAGCCAAATGATGCACAAGGCCATATATTGCGTAATATGGAACGCCTTTGGCAAAAACACTATCCAGCACAATGTGTAATTGTTCGCCCAACTGGGATTTACGGAACCTCAGTTGCCCGTTTAAAAAAGATGGCTGAAAATAGTCAAAGTTATCCAAATATACATTATAGCAATCGAATACATATTGATGATTTAGCAAGTTTTTTGGCTTTTATGGCGGACTATGAAAATCATCAAGCGAGCTATATTGTGACTAATAACCAACCATTGCCTTTGCATGAAGTTATCATGTGGTTCCAAAAACAATTGGGGTTACCCGAGTTAACTTTAGAATCAAACCAAATCTCAGGTAAACGAATTTATGCAAAACATTTGCCTGAAACGGGTTTCCAATTAGAGCATCCAATTTGCTTTAATGACTATTTATTATGTTTAAATGTTCATAGCACTAAATAAAATTTTGATTAAACTTTAAATAAGAACAGAAATACCTGATGAGGCAGTCAAATTGCCGATAAAGATAAAAAGTTTGAAAGTGAAAAGAATTTGTTTAGCTCTTATTTTGAGCGTAACAGCTGTTGCGAGTTGGGCCGAGGATCAGGTGTGGTGTGCATATGATCCGATTGGTTCCCAAGGGGATATTACACGTCGTTTAAATGACATTCGGTTATATGCTCAGCAGTATCAAGTCAAATTTAAAGTGGTGACCTATCAAAAAGAACAACAGGCCATACAAGCTTTTGATGAGGGTAAATGTTCAGGTTTAGCGGCATCTAATTTTAATACTTATCGCTATAACCAGTTTATGGGAAGCACTGCAGGTATCGGGCTTATTCCTAATAATCGTACCGCGAAAAGCTTATTACAGCTTTTGAATCATCCAACAGTCGAAAAAAGATTAATTTCTAAGGATTATGAAGCTGTAGGAATGATTCCTATTGGTACTGCTTATATGGTCCTAAAAAATAAGAAAATCTCTAAAGTTGCTCAATTAAGAAATCAGCGTATTGGGGTATTACCAAATAATCCACCACAACAGGCATTGGTACGCAGTGTAGGTGCTCAGCCAGTTTATGTTGATTTATCTAATGCGATTGTTCAGTTTAAGCAAGACAAAATCGATATTGTTCCAGCTCCCATATACGGACTATTGCCATATAACTTACAAAAAGAATTTGGTCCAGATGTCCAAGTTATTAACTTTCCTTTGGCATATTTCGGCGTCAATTTAATTATTAAGCCACAAGCTTATCCTGCTAATTTTGGTCGAAAAATACGAGGATGGTTTGTTCAAAACAGCCAATTACTGACTAACCGCGCAACCCAGTGGGAAAATCATTTACCTGCTTATTACTGGGTAGACGTTTCTTTTTATGAAAAGCAGAGCTACGACGTTATGGTTGCAAAAATACGTAATCAGTACGTTCTTTCAGGTTATTACGATGCTTATTTTGTTCAACTTATGAAGCGTCTGCGTTGTATGGATGATCCACGCTATTTTGAGTGTCCAATGCGTTAATAAAATAAAAGGCAACCGAAGTTGCCTTTTATTTTGACTCAAAATTTTAAGATTTTTTACGTTTTAAACGTCGTTTTGCTTGTTGAGATGCCATCGCTTCAAGTGCATCTTTCAATTCTTCGTCGCTAAAGGTCGTGATGTGCTGCAACATTTGTAAGGTTACTTCATCAAGAACCAACTGTGCGCCAGCAGCCATTTGACGGAAATTATCATCAAACTCGATTTGGCCTTGGTCGTTGGTACGAATGTAATTTTGCTGTGTAAGTACTTTTAGGAAGCTTTGGAATAAAGCTTTGTCGAAGAACTCTGGCGAATTAAATTCATATAGAACTGACAAACGTTGTCCGAGTAAATGACTTAATTCTTCAACCTGTTTAGCAGAAATATTACCTGAACCACGTTGAGTAATGAGCGCAAGCGTCATGTAGTAACGCTCAAGACTTTGCTTAACCGGCGTAGCTAAAACAACAAGCTGATTGTGCTCTTCAGTGTTTGGTGCAGAGCTAATTAAATTGCCTTCATCATCTTGTTGAATAAGGTTTGATTGAACCAATGCATTTGCATATTGCTCAATTTGTTCTTTAAGTTCGCTACTCTTCCATTTAAGGAATAACTCTGCTTTCAAGAATGGGTAGAGCGTATAGATGACGTTGTTTAAATCTGAACGGCTGATTTTTCCATTATGTTCAACAAGTGATGCAACCAATGAAGGTAAAACAAAGGCGTGCAAAATGTTATTACGGAAATAGGTTAGAAGAACGGCTTGGTTATCTTCAATCGCAATAATATCGCCGAGTGCATGCTGAACTCGTTTAATGAGTTTAAGCTTTAAACCATAAGCAATAATTTCTTTACCTGAAAGTGGTGTCACTTCCATACGTTGGTCGTATGGGAAGTTCGATGCCAGATTGCGGTAAGCTTCAAGCTGCTTAATACAAATTTCTTCATCCAGCGTATGCTTTGGAGTTGCAAGCAAAATAATAGAAAGTAAAGAGACAGGGTTAATCACCACAGCTCGGTTAATATTTTCTAAAATTGCATGTGCAGAGCTATTTACGGCATCTGAAACTGCTTGAGGAATTGGGTCGTCATTTTTTTCGATAAAAACGTTTTCTGCATTATGTTGTTTAAGTAGATCATCAAGGAAAACAGGTTCACCAAAGTTCACGTGGACTTTACCGAAAATACGTTCAATTTTTCGTAAGGTTTTCACAATACCAAAAATTGATTCAGCTTCTTTCGGTTTACCTTGCATTTCGCCTACGTAGGTCGAGCCTTCCATCAAGCGTTCATAACCAATGTAAGTTGGTACAAATACAATTGGCTTTGTACGACCACGTAAATGACTATGAACAGTCATGGCAAGCATGCCAGTCTTAGGCGGTAATAGGCGTCCTGTACGCGAACGTCCACCTTCAATAAAGTACTCAAGTGGCGTGTTACGTGACAAAATACTATATAAATATTCTTTGAATACGGTTGTATAAAGCCCATTGCCGCGGAAAGAGCGGCGAATAAAGAAGGCACCACCACCACGTAAAAGCTGACCAACGAAAGGCAAGTTTAGGTTATCACCCGCAGCAATATACGGAACCATAAGGCCACGTCTATAAATCACATAAGACAATAATAAATAGTCAATATGGCTGCGGTGGCAAGGTGTGTAAACCACTTCATAATCTTTTGCCAGTTCACGAACAGTACTGAAGTTATGCACATCTACGCCATCATAAAGCTGGGTCCATAAGCGCGTTAAAGCAAGATCGGCAAAGCGGACTGCTGAATGTGAATAATCCGATACGATTTCATTGACATAACCAATCGCACGACGTTCAGCTTCGAGCATACTCACTTTCCCGCGAATACTTTCACGGCGGATTGCTTCTTGAACATCACGAGATTTGACAACCGACTGCATGACATTACGGCGATCCGATAAATCGGGGCCTAACACCACTTCACGCTGACGATCTAAGTAATCATTTAACGTACTTACAATATAAGTGGCTGGTGAAAGATTCGGATAATGCTGTTGAGCATATTCAACCAATTCACGTAGCGATTGTGGTTCATGAAACTCTAAATAAGATTGGCGGCCATGTAAGCCAATGTTGACCAATTGCTTAACGGTGCTTGGTGTAGCCCATGTATCTGAAAATAATAACTTAAACCAAGAATCTTCTTTATCTGGTGAGCGTCCCCATAAAACGGTAACTGGAACTAGCTCTATATCAAGTTCAGGATTTTCTTGTAAGACTTCAATCAGTTTTAGTAAGCGTGGTGGAAAAGCATGAGGAGGAGGATTCAGTAAATTATTTTCATCATTGTGCTGTAAAAATAAAACTGATGCTTTTTCCTGATGAGTGCCAACAACTAATGGATCTAACGCAGGTTTTAAATTTAAACGACGCGTTTCTCCATCAACCACCAAAGCATTGCTTCGAGAGTGGTTTTGTAAGACATAGCACACCACTTTTTGGCGCTCAGTCTTTGCTTCTGTTTCTGTTGTTTCTGATACTGGTTCAGTAGGAACTTCCCCAAGAACATGTGGTGTTACCACGAGGTCAAGTAGTTTACTCGAAAGCCGACGATACATTTGACCAAACCCACTCTTGGACATAAGAACTCCTACTTCTTAAAGACAAATCCCAGCACCAAATGCGGAGGGTAATTATTTTGAGGCATTTATTAAAAAAAACAATATGCTACTTTCTTATAAATTATAATGCTTTTGGCATATTTTATCGTTAAAAATCGTATTTTTAGCTGTTATATGAGCAATGTTCATCAGAAGTTGACTGATTGTTCCATGTTCAAATAGTTTTTTATGGCACAATAGATTCTACACATCTGTCCTTTAATACGATTTTTTACCTGAAATATGAAGGTATCTCTCATGAATGCGTTAACCCAAGAACTAGTCGAGCTTCTCACTTTAGAAAAGCTAGAAGAAAATATTTACCGTGGCATGAGCCGTAATCTTGTCGGTAAACGTGTCTTTGGTGGACAGGTTTTAGGTCAGGCTTTACGTGCAGCCTCTTATACAACGGATCGCCCAGCGCATTCTTTACATGCCTACTTTTTATATGGTGGCGATATTAATGCCCCAATTATCTATGAAGTAGACCGTTTACGGGATGGAAAAAGCTTTGTAAGTCGTCAAGTTCGTGCGATTCAGCATGGGCGAGTTATATTTTCAGCAATGGTGTCTTTTGCCAATCCAGAAGAGGGTTTGAACTATCAACATCAAGAACCTGAGTACCCAGCACCAGAAACACTTAAATCTGAAAATGAGCTAAAACAAGGTATTCTAAACTTTGTACCTGAAAATGTTCGTGCTAGTTTCATGCGTGAGCGTCATGTAGAAATTCGCCCAATTGATCCGGTAAACCCGTTTCAGCCGCAACCTGAAGCTCCTTATAATGCGCACTATATACGCACCCATGATCGTATTCCAAAACAGCTAGATGATATTGCCTTGCATCAAGCAATTGTTGCCTTTTATTCAGACTTTACCTTAATGACCACGGCTTTAAGACCGCATGGCTTAAGTTATATTTCTCCAAGTTTGCAATGTGCAAGTATTGATCATGCAATTTATTTCCACCGGCCACTTCGTGCTGATGAGTGGATGCTTTATGACATGGAAGCCACAGTGAGTGCGGCTTCAAGAGGTCTTAATTTTGGTCGTATGTGGCAAAATGGCCAACTTGTATGTAGTACGGTGCAAGAGGGTTTAATTCGTTTGCGGGAAATTGAAACTCAATAGTCCTATTGAAGAGCCATCTAACCAGATGGCTTTTTTATTTTTAATGGGAACGATGTGACAAAAAATTGCTCGAATGAAAAGCAACCTCATGTCATATTGTAAATAGGTATGCCAACTGAAAAAAATAATGCTGATATGAACTTAAATACACAAATTCTGATTGCCGCCATTTTAGGTTTAGCCTTTGGTTTCCTACTCACCATGTATCCAGACACAGCTTTTGTAAAACATAGTTTATATGGGCTTGGAATATTAAGTAGTGTTTTTATCGGGCTTCTTAAAATGCTTTTGGTGCCTTTAATTTTTAGTTCGATTGTTGTAGGGGTATCAAACCTACAAGCGGGCGGACAGTTAGGGCCAGTCTGGAAAATCACATTTTTATGCTGTTTAACTACAACGACTTTAGCCTTAATTTTAGGTATTAGTTGTGCTCATTTATTTGAGGTGGGGCGTGGCATAGATATTTCTATTTTCCAGACATCTATGCAAAATTATCAAGCACCAGATAGTTTAAACCCGGCAAGTTTTTTCACTAATTTTATTCAAAACACTTTAATCAATCCATTTAAAGCATTTAGTGACGGTAACGTTTTAGCCGTTGTGGTCTTTGCTTTATTTGTCGGCGTTGCTTTGGTACAGGGTGGGGAGCGTTTCAAAAGTATTCGTGTATTGAGTCACCAGTTTTTTGAGATGATGATGCTGCTCGTTGGCTGGGTCATGAAATTAGCGCCTTTGGGTATTTTTGCTTTATTAGCAAAACTAATGGCAACCGAAGATATTTCGGTATTAAGTCGTTTGGCTGAGTTTGCAGTCGTTGTAACAGGCACAACCATTTTCCATGGTGCTGTTGTTTTACCATTACTACTTTGGATTTTTGGCCGCATGAGCCCTTGGACTTTTTTCAAAGGGACACGTACAGCATTAATTACAGCATTTGCAACGAGTTCTAGCTCTGCCACGATGCCGCTTAGCATGAAGTGTGCACAAGAAAACTTAGGGGTGCGCCCTCAAACAGCGGGATTTGTTATCCCACTCGGTACTCAGCTTAATATGGATGGTACTGCTCTATATGAGGCGGCAGCTGCACTCTTCGTAGCAAATTTAGTGGGACTAGATTTAAACCTGACACAGCAAATTATCGTGTGTTTAACAGCAATGATCGCATCACTTGGTGCACCTGGAATCCCGAGTGCTGGCATGGTGACTATGATTATGGTTTTACAATCGGTAGGTTTACCAGCTGAAGCAATTGCCATTTTACTGCCAATTGACCGCTTACTAGATACGGTGAGAACGGTGGTAAATGTACAGGGCGATATGATGATTAGTGTGGTTGTAGATCGTTATACCAAAGATAAAGATATCAGTGTCTAATATCTCGAAATAAAAAAAGCAGGATTTAAAATCCTGCTTTTTTTATTTTTAAGCTGCTTGAAGTTCTGCTCTTTTTGCTGCTGGAGATTGCGATAAATAACTAACCGCATCTTCAGTGCTACCTTCTTTTACTGGATCATACCAAGGCATGAGGTAATCAATTTGTTGAGCAATAAGCCAAAATGGATTTGGTAATACTTGGTTATCTTTACGACTAATCTTAAGCCATTCTATAGCAACCCATACTGGGAAAAATCTCGACTTGGCCGCATCAGCAAAACGAGGGTCTTGTTTCATAATATGTGCAGCACCGTCTACCCATAAACCCAGTACCAGTACAATCACTGCGAGGCTTAAATAGTAGCGTGGAATATATCCACCACCCAAATGGCGGTACAAATCAAAGGCTACGGTACGGTGTTCAATTTCTTCTGAACCATGCCATTTTACTAGATCGACCATTTCAGGGTCAGCGCCTAATTCTTCCCAGCGTTTGTTATAGAGAGCATATTTGCCTAATACACAGGTCATATGTTCAACAGTGGCAATAACGCCTAAACGGAAAAGGTCCCATTGCTCTTGTAGAACTTGAGGGACTTCTTTATCGAAAGGCTTATCTGCTAAGGCTTTGGTAAATAGATAATTCATAATGTCCAGATTTCTCTGGATATCAATATTGCGCGCACTTAAATATTCTTTGTTTGCAGAGTTGTGTGCATTGGCATGCATAGCTTCCTGACGGATAAATGCTTGTACATCCTGCTTGAGTTTTTCATCTGTGATTTGCGGTAAAACCTTGTTATACAAACGGCAAAACCAGAACTCACCAGCAGGCAAAATATTATTAATTTCATTAATAAAATAACTTGCGAAAGGCTGATTAGGAATCCAGTCGACAGGGGTATCTTTCCAGTCAAATTTCACTTTACGTGGAAGAATTTTATAATCAATAGAAGAACCTAATGCCTTGTTCTTCAAAAAAGATAACAATTTCATCATTTAGTCCTGATTTTTAACTCGATGAAGTTATAACGAGTATAAAAAAAGCCCCTACATTTGTGTTTAGCAATAGGGGACAATTGAGTATAAATTTAATGAAAAAATTGTATCTGTTATGACAATTTAGCTTTCAGCATCTTCATCTGTCGCTTCAGGGATTGAATCGACATCAAATTCTGGCTGTTGATCTAGCGTAAAATGCAGACGTCCACCCATGACACTTGCAAGCTCTTCCAAACCTAATTTGTTAAGTGAAGAGAAAAGCTGAATGGAAAAATCAAGCTTCATTTTTTTAAGTTGTTGTTTAACTTCAAGCAATACTTTATTTGCAGGACCACGATTAAGTTTGTCTGCTTTCGTTAAGAGAATATGAACAAATAGATGACGCGAATAAGCCCACTCTAGCATCATCATGTCAAAATGCTGTAGAGGATGGCGAATATCCATAAGTAAGACTAAGCCTTGTAAGCTTTTACGGTGAATTAGATAGTTTTCTAATTCCTTTTGCCACACCTTTTTCATATCTTCAGGTACAGCTGCATAACCGTAACCTGGAAGATCGACTAAACGCTGATCAGGATTACCTAGACTAAAGAAGTTAATCATCTGGGTACGACCAGGCTTTTTAGAAGCACGGGCAAGTTGTTTCTGATTAGTTAATGCATTAATAGCACTAGACTTACCAGCATTTGAGCGTCCTGCAAAAGCAATTTCGTAGCCACTATCTTCAACACAAAGTGCCAATTTAGGTGCACTCATTAGAAACTCAGCTTGGCGTAACCAGTTTAGTGATTGTACAGCATAGGCTGTGATCGCCGGATCTGGTGCTTTTTCATAGCTGATCTTTTGCTTGGGTGCGAGTCTGGCTTTGGTGTCTTTCGATTTTTCACTACGACGCATAAAAAATAACTTTTTAAATGAGAGGGCTCGCGCCTAGTATAAAGGAGCTTGGGTATTCTTGCTAATTTTCAATAAATCAACTTATGAAAATCAATAGAAGTTAGATTTCTAAAAAGGCAATAGGGGAGTTAGCAGGAGCAGATTTTGATTGCTGCAAAACTTCTCCGAGTGTGTATTGGTCTAGGCTTTGATAAAAGCTCTCTAAAGCTTGATCTAAAATACCTTTTAGACCACAGTGGCTGCGTAATACACAAGGTGGTGTATTGCATTCAACGATTTGATTGTCACCTTGTAATATTCGAACAATTGAACCCAAATTGGAGTTAAGTGCATCTGGGTTTAAGCGAATTCCACCGCCTTTTCCACGAATCGTAATAATCCATTCTTGTTTGCCCATAAAGTGAACAACTTTAACCAGATGGTTTTGTGAAACATGCAAATCTTTCGCGATTTCTGCAATCGTGTAGGGTGCATCACTTGGGCGTGCAACATACATTAATATTCGTAATGCATAATCGGTAAATTTATTAAGCTGCATGATCACCAAAAATGGAAGAGAAAAAGGATGATCATCTTAGCCTGAAAGTTTAAATAAGAAAACTTTCAGGCAAGAGGTTTTTACATTACAGCGTTAAAGGAGCTGAAACCTGTACTTGATCGCCAACTCTATAATGTTCAAGCAAGATGTTTGAAACTGAAAATTCAGTATGGTTTTCTTCAGGCTGAACGTCAAAGTGATATGAGTTATTTTCTTGAGCTTCTGTAAATTTAAAAGCTTTCGGCTGTTCAAGCTGTTGCTCTGGGACTTGTACTTTTACCGAAATAAAAGCGTTTGCAGGACTAGTTAGTACGTCCTCATGATCAGTTGCTTTTAAAGTGAAACGTTTGCCAGATTCAAGAGGGTCAATTTGTGTAATTTCAAATGGACGCCAGCCAGCCCATCCACCTTTTAAGCTCTCAAGTTGTTCATATTTTTGTTTTTCAACGCCAATCAAGATATCTGCCAATTGTAGATAAGCTTGCTTCCACGCTTCGATAAGTTCTGATTCAAATGGCACGTTAAGTACTTCACTAATTGAATGAAGTAGGTTGTCACCAACAATTGCATATTGATCAGGCTGGATATCTAAGCTCACATGTTTAGTAGTGATACGTTCAACAGCTTTGGCTAGAACAGTAGGGTTCTCAATATTTTCTGCATAAGCAAGAACCGCAGCTGCAAGCGCACGCGGCTGACGTAAGCTAGTTTGGTCATCTAAGTTAAAAACATTTTTTAATTCGGGATTGTTATTAAGCATACGCTTATAAAAGTATGTAGTCAGCGAAATACCGTGTTCACGTAAAACCGGTACAGTAGATTTAACAAGTTCAATTTGTTGTGGAGTCATGGCTAGACCTTATTTATCTGGCTATATAAGATGTATTTAAAATACATCTTTAAAAAAATAATGGCAATAGCTTTCCGAGAAAAACCATAAAAAAATTAGGGGATATAAAATCCCCTTAAATTAACGTTATGTTATTAAATATTTTTTATTTACCAAATAAAGAGCCAAGTAGGCCTCGAACAAGTTTTTGACCTGTACTTCCTCCTAAACTACGTGCAGCACTTTTTGCAAAAGTTCCAACAATATCTTGGGTGAGTTTGGCTCTTTCACGTGCTGCTCGTTCTTCCTCTTTTAATTGATCACGTGCCAATCTTTCCTGCTCTTTCGCCTGCTGTTTTGCTAGGGTTTCTTGCTCTTTCGCTTGTTGTTTTGCAAGCTCGGCATTTTGTTGCTGCTGTTCGCGTTCAGCCACTTTATTTTGTAGCATTTCATAGGCGCTATCACGATCTACAACCTGCTCATAAACTCCAGCAATAATACTTTGTGAGATTAAAGCTTGACGCTCTTCTGGAGTGATTGGTGTAAATGCAGAGTAAGGAGGCATGACCCAACCACGCTCAACAATTTGTGGAGTACCTTGCTCATCTAGGCAACTAATGAGTGCCTCACCAACACCAAGTTCAGTAATCGCTTCATCAACTTTAAAGTTTGGATTGGCTCGGAAAGTATCTGCTGCGGTTTTTACCGCTTTCTGATCTTTAGGGGTAAATGCGCGTAGGGCATGTTGAACGCGATTACCAAGTTGACCTAGAACACTTTCAGGTAAATCGAGTGGATTTTGGGTAATGAAATAGATACCTACTCCTTTAGAACGAATTAAACGTACAACTTGTTCAATTTTGTCTTGGAGTGCTTGGCTGGCATTGTCAAATAATAAGTGAGCTTCATCAAAGAAAAACACGAGTTTAGGTTTATCCATATCACCGACTTCTGGAAGCTGTTCAAATAGTTCTGAAAGCATCCATAAAAGGAAAGTGGCATATAGCTTAGGTGTATTCATGAGCTTGTCAGCCGCAAGAATATTAATGTAGCCATGACCATTTGCATCGGTTTGAATAAAATCTAAAATATTTAAAGCAGGTTCACCAAAAAATTGCTCTCCACCTTGGTCGGCAAGGGCGAGTAAATTACGCTGAATAGCGCCTAGGCTTGCTGGAGATAAATTGCCATATTCTGCTTTAAACTCGGCTGCATGTTCACTCACAAAAGTGATCATGGCTTTTAAATCTTTAAAATCTACTAATAGTAGACCTTGGTCATCTGCAATACGGAATACAGCAGATAGCACACCCTCTTGAGTATCATTTAAATTGAGCATACGAGCCAATAAAATTGGCCCAATTTCAGAAATGGTAGTACGAATAGGATGGCCTTGTTGACCAAATAAATCCCAAAAAACAACTGGATTAGCTGCGAAAGGAACGCTATCAATCTGCAAAAGCTTTAGTCGTTCATTAAATTTATCTGAAGCTTCTCCCGCTTTTGCGAGACTCGAAACATCACCTTTAGCATCGGCAAGAAATACCGGTACACCAATTCGAGAAAAACTCTCTGCTAGAACTTTTAACGTAACTGTTTTACCTGTACCCGTGGCGCCCGCAATAAGTCCATGGCGGTTAGCAAACTGGGAAAGTAAAACAATTTCTTTGGATGTGTCATTAATGTTTTTAGCAATAACAATCGGTGTACCCATATATTTTTATCCTGTGGTTCGAGTCACTATGATCTTGTCGTTTTACAGTTGTTTCAGTGCATTTTCGATATCTTGTATTAAATCTTGTGGATCTTCTAGTCCTATACAGAAGCGAACCAATAATCCTTGTTGTAAATGTGTATTCTCAAGTTTTCTCATCATTTTTAAATCATAAAGCATAATCAGACTAACGGGTCCTCCCCAGCTAAAACCAAGCTTAAATAACGCTAAGGCATCGCAAAAACGACGTACTGCTGTAATGTCATATTCAGGTTTGAAAATAACACTGACTAGACCAGCACTTTGATTATCTATGCAGATTTCTTGCCAATATTGATGGCCTGGGGCGGCCTCATCACTTGGATGTAGAACTTGTGCAAATTGAGATTGGTTTTTTAGCCATTTAAGTAAAGTTTGAGCATTGGCTGATTGTTGTTCATAACGTAAAGACATATGAGCAAGACTGCGTTGGACTTGAGCTGCATCATCTCCTGAAACTGCAATACCTAAAATGGCATGTGTACGGAACAGGCGGTGATGAAGTTTCTCATCACGAGTTACAATGCTACCCATTAAGATGTCACCACCGCCACTCGGATATTTGGTGAGTGCATGCACGGTTAAATCGACTGATAGATGTTCATCAGAAAAATTAAAAGCATTAAACGCAAGCCCAGCTCCCCAAGTGTTATCTAGAGCAGTTAATACACCGTGCTTTTTAGCTTTTTTGACTAGATTTTTAAGATCAGGGAATTCTAAAGTAACTGAGCCTGCTGCCTCTAACCACAACAGTTTGCTTTTTTCAGTTGGTTGAAAGCTTGAGGCGTCAATAGGGTTGTACACTTTGACAATAACGCCATATTGATTTTGCAGATGATTTAAATGCTCAAGGTTTGGTCCATAAATGTTGTCTGGTACCCATACTTCATCATTAGTACTTAAAAATGCTGAGTTCACAACATTAATTGCAGATAAGCCACTTGGTGCAAGCAAACAATGCAATCCACCTTCAATTTGCGCAATATTGTCGCCTAAGGTGAAGGTGGTGGGGGTGCCGTGTGTCCCATAGCTATAGTCGTAGTCATCCGTCCAATGGCGATCAAAAAGGTGCGAAGTTGATTTAAAAATAATAGTAGATGCACGAAATAAGGGTGGTTGTACTGTTTCAATAAATTGCGGGGCCTTTCTTTGTGCATGAATGAGGCGAGTCTGGAAGTCGTTATGCTTTTTCATAGTGCTTTGCATTTTAAATAATAAAGTTAGATTAAGAGAAATTTAGATTCTTCGCTAGATTTACGAAGTTTTATAAGAGGTTTCGTTACAGTAGACTCATAAAATAAAAACTTGGCTTTATTTTTGCTAAGACCATTACAACATTCTAACAACAATAGGTTTAAGCGCATGAAGTCGCATTTACGTGTTCACTATTTTCAACATATCGCGGGTGAGGGATTTGGAAGTTGTTATTCATTTTTAAAAGCCCACCACGCGACAATTAGCTCTACAGAGTTTTTTGCACTTCCGGTTGATCGGTCACTTGAAATAGAAGCTTTGCCTCGAATTGATGAGGTTGATTTACTATTGGTCATGGGTGGCACCATGAGTGTAAATGATGAGGCAAACTTCCCATGGTTAAAGATAGAAAAAAGATGGTTGCGCCGTTATTTGGCAGCGGGAAAGCCAGCTATTGGTCTTTGTTTAGGGGGGCAGTTAATTGCTAATGCGTTAGGTGCTGCGGTAAGCCGTAATCGCTATCAGGAACTTGGATGGTCAACAGTTCAGAGAGTTGCGAATCTACCTCAAGAAAGCTTCCCATTACCAGAGAAGATAAAGGTGATGCAGTGGCATAGCGAGACATTTGAAATACCTAAAGGTGCTATACATTTGGCTGAAAATCAGGCCTGTCGTAATCAGATGTATCAGATTGGAAAAAATGTACTGGGTTTTCAGTTTCATCCAGAGATGACACCAGCAGCTCTAGCGCTTTTACTTGAAGATGAAGAAGAGCTTTCTATTTTTGATGGAGAATATGTTCAATCTACGCGTGAACTATACTATTCCGAAGCACAAAAATTTGAACAAGGTAATCAACTTCTAAATAAAGCGATTGAATTTGTAATAAGTGCTTAGTTTAGTTCCCAATACACGATTAAAGCAGGTTTTGTGGAGAAAATAGAAAAAGAGAATTGCATAAGACTTAAACAATCGTTATAATGAGCGACCCTCAATAGGAGGGGCATTTACTGCGAAGAAAGTGGTAAATGTGCATTACAGTCGTGGCATCGATCATGACCTTAGTGATTTTCACTGCCTTTGACACTTACCAATGGGTGAGATGCGTCAAAGGTGATTCTTTATATGTTTGGCTTGGAGTTTACTGGTATGTCTAACCAGAGAATTCGTATCCGTTTGAAGTCTTTTGATCATCGTCTGATTGATCAATCTGCTCAAGAGATCGTAGAAACCGCTAAGCGTACTGGCGCACAAGTTTGTGGTCCAATTCCGATGCCTACTCGCATCGAACGCTTCAACGTTCTTACTTCACCGCACGTTAACAAAGATGCGCGTGACCAGTACGAAATCCGCACCTACAAACGTTTGATCGACATCGTTCAACCTACAGATAAAACTGTTGATGCATTGATGAAATTAGATCTTGCGGCTGGTGTTGATGTTCAGATCGCTTTGGGTTAAGGCTTTCGGTTGATTAACTTTTAAGTTAATTAGGCCGCTTTTTTAGAGGTTTATGCACATGGCTATTGGTTTAGTCGGTCGCAAATGTGGTATGACTCGCATCTTTACAGATGCAGGTGTTTCTGTACCTGTTACAGTCATCGAAGTCGATCCAAACCGCATTACGCAAATCAAAACACTTGAAACTGATGGTTATCAAGCTGTTCAAGTAACTACTGGTGAACGTCGCGAATCTCGCGTAACTAACGCTCAGAAAGGTCACTTCGCGAAAGCTGGTGTTGCTGCTGGTCGTTTAGTTAAAGAGTTCCGTGTTACTGAAGCTGAGCTTGAAGGTCGTGAAGTTGGCGGTACTATTGGTGTTGATTTGTTCACAGTTGGTCAAGTAGTTGACGTAACTGGTCAATCAAAAGGTAAAGGTTTCCAAGGTGGTGTTAAACGTTGGAACTTCCGTACCCAAGACGCTACTCACGGTAACTCAGTTTCTCACCGTGTATTAGGTTCTACAGGTCAAAACCAAACTCCTGGTCGCGTGTTCAAAGGCAAAAAAATGGCTGGTCACTTAGGTGATGAACGCGTAACAGTACAAGGTCTTGAAATCGTATCTATTGACGCTGAACGTTCTGTTTTAGTTGTTAAAGGTGCAATTCCTGGTTCAACTGGCGGTGACGTGATTGTACGTCCTACCATCAAGGCCTGAGGGGAAATACCGTGAATTTGAAAACTGTTTCCGGCTCTGCTGTTGAATTGTCTGAAGTTGCTTTCGGACGTGAATTTAACGAAGCTCTTGTACACCAAGTTGTTACTGCTTACTTAGCAGGTGGTCGTCAAGGTACTCGTGCTCAGAAGTCACGTGCAGACGTTTCTGGCGGTGGTAAAAAACCATTCCGTCAAAAAGGTACTGGTCGTGCTCGTGCGGGTTCTACTCGTAGCCCAATCTGGGTTGGTGGTGGTAAAACTTTTGCTGCTCGTCCACAAGATTGGTCTCAAAAAGTAAACCGTAAAATGTATCGCGGTGCAATGCAATGTATCTTAGCTGAACTTGTTCGCCAAGATCGTCTTGTACTAGTTGAAGAGTTTGCTATTGCAGCTCCAAAAACTAAAGAATTGCTTGCAAAGCTTGGCGATTTAAATGCCGCTCGTGCATTGATCGTTACTGAAGCTGTAGATGAGAACTTATATCTTGCAGCACGCAACCTTCCGCATGTAGATGTGGTGGATGCTACTGCAATCGATCCTGTAAGCTTGATCGCGTTTGATAAAGTTGTGATGTCTGTAGCTGCTGCTAAGAAAATTGAGGTAGAACTCGGATGAACAACGAACGTATCTATCAAGTCCTTAAAGGACCAGTCTTCTCAGAAAAGGCACAAGTTTTAGGTGATACTGTTGGCGTTCAAGTATTCAAAGTAGATATTAATGCTACTAAACTTGAAGTTAAAAAAGCAGTTGAAAAACTTTTTGGTGTAGAAGTTGTTAAAGTTAACACTACTATTACTAAAGGTAAAACTAAGCGCTTTGGTAAAACATTAGGACGTCGTTCTGATGTTAAAAAAGCATACGTCACCCTGAAAGCTGGCCAAGATGTTGAAATGGCTGACTTGGGCGATACCGCTGAAAGCGCAGCGGAATAAGGACGAAAATTATGCCGATTCAAAAATGTAAGCCAACGTCTCCAGGACGTCGCTTTGTAGAGAAAGTGGTTCATGACCACCTTCACAAAGGCGCGCCTTACTCACCGTTGGTTGAAGCAAAAAAACGTACTGGTGGTCGTAATAATAACGGTCACATTACAACTCGTCACGTTGGTGGTGGTCATAAGCAACACTATCGTATCGTTGACTTTAAGCGTAATAAAGACAGCATCCCAGCTGTTGTAGAGCGCATTGAATACGATCCTAACCGTACAGCACATATTGCTTTGTTGAAATATGCTGATGGTGAGCGTCGTTATATCATTGCTCCTAAAGGCTTACGTGCTGGCGATAAAGTACAATCTGGTAACGATGCTCCAATTCGTCCAGGTAACTGCTTGCCACTTCGTAACATGCCTATCGGTTCTACACTTCATAACGTTGAACTTAAAATTGGTAAGGGTGCGCAATTAGCGCGTTCTGCTGGTGCTTCTGTTCAGTTGTTGGGTCGTGATGGTTCTTACGCGATTGTTCGTCTTCGTTCAGGCGAAATGCGTAAAATTCATGTTGAATGCCGCGCTGTAATTGGTGAAGTTTCTAACCAAGAAAACAACCTTCGTTCATTGGGTAAAGCTGGTGCTGCGCGCTGGCGTGGTGTTCGTCCTACCGTACGTGGTATGGCGATGAACCCAGTTGATCACCCGCACGGTGGTGGTGAAGGGCGTAACAAAGGTATTCAACCTGTAAGCCCATGGGGTCAAAAAGCTAAAGGGTACAAGACACGTACCAATAAGCGTACGACTAAGATGATTATTCGCGACCGTCGCGTCAAGTAAAGGAATCTGACTAATGCCTCGTTCTCTGAAAAAAGGCCCATTCGTCGATGCGCACTTGTTCGCTAAGGTTGAAGCGGCTGTTGCTAGTAACTCTCGCAAGCCGATTAAAACTTGGTCTCGTCGTTCGATGATCCTTCCAGATTTTGTTGGTCTAACAATTTCTGTTCATAATGGTCGTAATCACGTTCCAGTAATTGTTACTGAGCATATGGTTGGTCATAAACTCGGTGAATTCGCGCCAACTCGTACCTATCGTGGTCACGGTGTTGACAAGAAGTCTAAACGTTAATAGGTGTCATGATGGAAGTAACTGCTAAATTACGCGGTGCCGCTATCTCGGCACAAAAGGCACGTTTGGTTGCAGATCTTATTCGCGGCAAATCTGTTGCGCATGCTTTGAATATCTTAAACTTCAGCAATAAAAAAGCTGCTGTTTTAGTAAAAAAAGCATTGGAATCTGCGATTGCAAACGCTGAACACAATAACAGTTTAGATGTTGACGATCTTAAAGTTTCTACGATTTACGTTGATGAAGGTGTTAGCCTTAAACGTATTATGCCACGTGCTAAAGGCCGTGCAGATCGTATTACGAAGCGTACTTGTCACATCACCGTTAAGGTAGGGGTTTGATATGGGTCAGAAGGTTCATCCAATCGGTATCCGCCTAGGTGTTGTGAAACGTCATAACGCTAACTGGTATGCGAGTCCGAAACAATACGCTGAATACTTGCTTAAAGATCTTCAAGTTCGTGAGTTTTTAACTAAAAAACTTAAGAATGCGATGATCAGCAACATTCTTATCGAACGTCCATCAGGCGCTGCTAAAGTAACAATTAGCACAGCTCGTCCTGGTATCGTAATCGGTAAAAAAGGCGAAGATATTGAGAAATTACAGCGCGAACTTACCAGCATTATGGGTGTTCCAGCGCAAGTAAGTATCAATGAAATTGATCGCCCAGACTTAGATGCGCGTTTAGTTGCTGAAGCAATTGCTTCTCAATTAGAAAAGCGTGTAATGTTCCGTCGTGCTATGAAGCGTGCGGTTCAAAACACTATGCGTGCTGGTGCTAAAGGTATCAAAGTTGAAGTGTCTGGCCGTTTAGGTGGTGCAGAGATTGCTCGTACTGAATGGTATCGTGAAGGTCGTGTACCTTTGCATACATTACGTGCAGACATTGATTATGCAACTATGCGTGCAGAAACAACTTACGGTACGATTGGTGTTAAAGTTTGGATTTTCCGTGGCGAGATTTTAGGTGGCATGAAACAAGTCATGAACCCTGCTCCTGCTGAAGATCGTCCAGCTAAACGTGGTCGTGGTCGTGGTGAAGGTCAAGAGCGTCGTGGTCGTCGCGGTGACCGTGCTGCTGACAAGGGAGAATAATCCATGTTGCAACCTAAACGTACCAAATTCCGTAAGGTGCACAAAGGCCGTAATACTGGTCTAGCGCATCGTGGTAGTACAGTATCATTTGGTTCGATTGCAATCAAAGCAACTGAACGTGGTCGTATGACTGCGCGTCAGATTGAAGCTGCACGTCGTACTATTAGCCGCCGTATTAAGCGTGGTGGTAAAATCTTTATTCGCGTATTCCCGGATAAACCAATTACTCAAAAGCCTCTTGAAGTGCGTATGGGTAAAGGTAAGGGTAGCGTGGAATACTGGGTTTGCCAGATCCAACCAGGTAAGATCCTGTACGAAATTGAAGGTGTGAACGAAGAATTAGCGCGTGAAGCATTTGCTTTAGCTGCTGCTAAACTTCCGTTTAAAACCACTATCGTGACTCGGACGGTAATGTAATGAAAACTAAAGATTTACGTGAAAAGTCGGTAGAAGAGTTGAAAGCTTTGCTTGATGAGCAACAGCTTAACCAATTCCGTCTTCGTATGGCGAAAGCAACTGGTCAGTTGGGTAAATCGCACGAAGTGCAAGTTGCTCGTAAGACAATTGCTCGTATTAAGACACTCCTTACCGAAAAACAGGGGAACGGACAATGAGTGAAAAAACAGTCCGCACGTTAACCGGCAAAGTCGTAAGTGACAAAATGGATAAATCTATTGTTGTTCTTATTGAACGCCGCGTTCAACACCCGTTGTATGGCAAGTCAATTCGCCGTTCAACTAAGTTACACGCTCATGATGAGAACAATGTCGCTAAAATTGGTGATGTTGTGACAATCAAAGAAAGCCGCCCAATTTCTAAAACTAAAGCTTGGACTTTAGTGGAAGTAGTTGAAGCAGCTGCTGAGTAATTCGACGTTCTTGTTGCATCATCGGTCAATTTCGAGTACTCTTTGAGCCTTTCGAAATTGTGACCGGTGATGCTCGGTTTTGGAGTAGGGCAATGATTCAAACCGAAACTATGCTCGACGTAGCAGACAACAGTGGTGCTCGCCGCGTACAATGTATTAAAGTACTTGGTGGTTCACATCGTCGTTATGCTTCTGTTGGCGACATTATTAAAGTTACTGTAAAAGAAGCAATCCCACGCGCACGTGTTAAAAAAGGTGACGTGATGAATGCGGTTGTAGTTCGTACTAAATTCGGCATTCGTCGTCCAGATGGTTCTGTGATCCGTTTTGATGATAATGCTGCAGTTATCCTGAACAACAACAAAGCTCCGATTGCTACTCGTATCTTCGGACCAGTGACTCGTGAACTTCGTACTGAACAGTTCATGAAAATCATTTCATTGGCTCCTGAAGTTCTATAAGAGGCAATCATGGCTAAGATTAAAAAAGGCGATCAAGTTATCGTGATCGCAGGTAAAGAAAAAGGCAAACAGGGTACTGTATTGTCTGTTTCTGAAGACCTCGTTAAGGTTGAAGGCCTTAACTTAGTGAAGAAGCATCAAAAGCCGAATCGTGTAACTGGCGCTGAAGGCGGTATCGTTACTCAAGAAGCTTCGCTTCATATTTCAAACGTGGCAATTTTAAATGCTACAACCCAGAAGGCTGACCGTGTTGGTTACCAAGTGATTGATGGCGTGAAAACTCGCGTTTATAAATCAAATGGTGAATCAGTGGCGGTAGCGAAGTAATAGGTTGAAAAGGCAATGGCCAGACTTAAAGCACGTTACAATGATGAACTTAAAGCAAAGTTAAAAGAAGAACTTAGCATTAAGAACGTGATGGAAATTCCACGCATCACAAAAATTACCCTAAACATGGGTGTAGGCGCAGCTGCAACTGATAAGAAATTATTAGATGGCGCTGTAGTCGACATGCAATTAATTGCTGGTCAAAAACCAGTAATTACACTTGCTCGCAAATCTATCGCTGGTTTTAAAATCCGTGACGGTTGGCCGATTGGTTGTAAAGTTACTTTACGTGGCGACCAAATGTACGAATTCTTGGACCGTTTGATCTCAATCGCAATCCCTCGTATCCGTGACTTCCGTGGTTTCTCTTCGAAATCATTTGATGGTCGTGGTAACTACTCAATGGGTTTGAAAGAGCAAATCGTTTTCCCTGAAATCGATTTCGATAAGATTGATCGTATTCGTGGTATGGATATTACTATTACTACGACTGCTCGCACCGATGACGAAGGCCGTGCGCTTATGCGTGCATTCGGCTTCCCGTTCAAATAAGAGGTCGATATGGCTAAGAAAGGTATGGTTAATCGCGAATTGAAACGCGAAAAAACAGTTGCTAAATACGCTGCAAAACGTGCTGAATTAAAAGCTACGATTGCAAACGTAAATGCAAGTGAAGAAGAACGTTTCGAAGCGATGTTAAAGTTACAAGCGTTGCCACGTAATGCATCTCCGGTACGTCTTCGTAACCGTTGTGGTTTAACTGGTCGTCCTCATGGTTACTTCCGTAAGTTCGGTTTAAGCCGTAACAAATTACGTGACACAGTAATGCAGGGTGATGTACCAGGCGTTGTTAAGGCAAGCTGGTAAGGAGCGACTAAATGAGTATGCAAGATACCGTTGCCGACATGCTAACACGTGTTCGTAACGCACAAATGGCTAAGAAACAAACTGTTTCTATGCCTTCTTCTAAGTTGAAAGTTGCAATTGCAAACGTACTTCAACAAGAAGGTTATGTTTCAAACGTAGAAGTTGCTCAAGAAGAGACAAAATCTACTTTGACAATTACTTTAAAATATTTCGAAGGCAAACCAGTTATCGAAATGGTTAAGCGCGTAAGCCGTCCAGGTCTTCGCCAATACCGTGGTAAAGATAAACTTCCAAGCGTTAAGCAAGGTTTAGGTATTGCAATTGTTTCTACAAGCAAAGGCATCATGACTGATCGCGCTGCACGTGCTGCGGGCGTTGGTGGTGAAGTTATTGCTTTTGTTTCTTAATAGGTGATTCCTCATGTCTCGTGTGGCTAAAGCCCCAGTAACTGTACCGAATGGTGTAACAGTTACTCAGAACGGCCGGCAGGTCGAAGTGAAAGGCAGCAAAGGTACGTTGTCTTTCAACCTGCATGCGCTGGTCGAGCTAAAACAGGAAGAAGGTAAACTTCAACTTGCTCCAGTTAAAGAATCGAAAGATGCTTGGATGCAAGCTGGTACTGCTCGCGCTGTATTGAATAACCTTGTAAAAGGGGTTAGTGAAGGCTTCGAACGTAAGTTGCAGCTAGTTGGTGTTGGTTATAAAGCTGCGGTTAAGGGTACTGTTGTAAACCTTAACCTTGGTTACTCACACCCAATTGACTACGCTTTACCTGAAAGTGTAACAGCGGAAACTCCAACTGCAACTGAAATCATTTTGAAATCAGCAAACAAGCAGTTGTTAGGTCAAGTAGCGGCAGAAATCCGTGCGTATCGTGCTCCTGAACCATATAAAGGTAAAGGTGTTCGCTATTCGGATGAAGTCATTCTTCGTAAAGAAGCTAAGAAGAAATAAGGCGCGAGGTTCTTATGAACGAAAAGAAACAAACCCGTTTGCGTCGTGCGAAAAGCACACGCTTGCACATCCGTGCATTGGGTGCGACTCGTTTGTGTGTAAACCGCACTCCGCGTCACATCTATGCTCAAGTTATTTCAGCAGATGGTGGCAAAGTTTTAGCGCAAGCTTCAACTTTGGATGCATCTTTACGTAGCGGTACTACAGGTAATGTAGACGCGGCTACTAAAGTAGGTGCTTTAATCGCAGAACGCGCGAAAGCAGCTGGTGTAACTAAAGTTGCATTTGACCGTTCTGGTTTTAAATATCATGGTCGTATCAAAGCCTTGGCTGATGCTGCTCGTGAAAACGGCTTGGAGTTCTAATCATGGCTAAAGTTGAACAAAACGAAGGTCTTGTTGAAAAGCTGGTTGCCGTTGATCGTGTAGCCAAAGTTGTTAAGGGCGGTCGTATCTTCTCTTTCACAGCATTAACTGTTGTGGGTGATGGTAATGGTCGTGTTGGTTTTGGTCGTGGTAAAGCACGTGAAGTTCCAGCTGCTATTTCTAAAGCACTTGAAGCTGCACGTCGCAACATGATTACTGTAGACCTTGCAGGTACTACTTTACAACACCCTGTGAATGCTCGTCATGGCGCAAGCCGTGTATACATGCAACCTGCTTCTGAAGGTACTGGCGTAATCGCTGGTGGCGCAATGCGTGCCGTTCTAGAAGCTGCGGGCGTGCATAACGTACTTGCTAAATGTTATGGTTCTACTAATGCTGCAAACGTAGTAAACGCAACTTTCAAAGGTTTGCGTGATATGACTTCTCCTGAGAAAGTCGCTGCGAAACGTGGTAAATCAGTAGCAGAAATTCAAGGGTAATCAATCATGAAAACGATTAAAGTTACCCAGACTAAATCTTCTTCACATCGCTTGAAAAATCACAAGCTTTGCTTACAAGGTTTAGGTCTGCGTCGTATTGGTCATACTGTAGAAGTGCAAGATACGCCTTCTAACCGCGGTATGATCAACAAAGTCTACTATATGGTTAGTGTAGAGGAATAAGCCATGACTCTGCGTTTAAATGAGCTTGCGCCTGCGGAAGGTGCAAAACGTGAAAACCGTCGTTTAGGCCGTGGTATCGGTTCTGGCGTTGGTAAGACTGGTGGCCGTGGTGTCAAAGGTCAAAAATCACGTAAAAGTGGTGGCGTTCGTCCAGGCTTTGAAGGCGGTCAAACAGCGATTTATCGTCGTTTACCTAAATTCGGTTTCACTAGCCAAATCGCTTTAAAAACTGCTGAAGTACGTTTATCTGAGTTAAGCAAAGTTGAAGGCGACATCGTTAGCCTAGAAACTTTGAAAGCTGCGAATGTTGTTCGTCGTGACCAAGTTCGTGCTCGTATCGTACTTTCTGGTGAAATCACTCGTGCATTCACTGTTCAAGGTGTTGCATTGACTAAAGGCGCTAAAGCTGCAATTGAAGCAGCTGGCGGCAAAGTCGAGGAGTAATCTCGAGTGTCTATGTCTCCTAGTTCTTCAGGTCATGTCAACATGATGAAAGGTCAGCCATTTCACGTGAAATATCGTGAAATTATTCGCCGGATGAGTTTTCTAATCGGTGCATTGCTGGTCTTTCGACTAGGAGCGCATATTCCAGTACCAGGCATTAATAATGCTGCGTTAGAAAATTTATTTCATGCGAACCAAGGAACTATTCTTGGGCTATTCAATATGTTTTCTGGCGGTGCTTTAGAGCGAATGTCTATTCTTGCTTTAGGAATTATGCCTTACATTTCTGCATCAATTATTGTGCAGTTAATGTCTACGGTAATTCCTTCACTAGAAGCCTTGAAAAAGGAAGGTGAGCAAGGTAAGCGTAAAATTAATCAATATACGCGTCAGGGTACGTTGTTGCTTGCAGTGGTTCAGGCAGTTGGTATGTGCGCAGGTTTGATTGGTCAGGGTATTACTCTGTCAGTTGGTCTTGAGTTTTATATACCAGCGGTTACTTCACTTGTCGCTGGAACTATGTTCTTAATGTGGCTAGGTGAACAAATCACTGAAAGAGGTATTGGTAACGGTATCTCAATGATTATTTTTGCTGGTATTGTTTCTGGTTTGCCTAAATTAATTATGCAATCAGTTTCATCAGTAGATAATGGTCAGACAAGCTTAATTGGTCTTGTGATCTTTGGTCTTTTGTCTGTAGGTGTGCTGGCTGCCATTGTGTTTATTGAAAAAGCACAACGTCGTATTCCAGTGAATTATGCACAAAAGCAACAAGGTCGTCGTATATTTACAGCACAGCAGACACATTTGCCATTAAAAATTAATATGGCTGGTGTGATTCCTGCGATTTTTGCAAGTTCTTTACTATTGTTCCCAGCGAGTCTTGGTCAATGGGTGGGAAGTGCAGATGCAAATGCTGGATTAATTAAGCGTAGCTTACAAGATTTAGCTTTAGTATTGTCGCCTGGACAGCCTTTGTATTTGGTGCTCTTTGGTGCGTTAATTATCTTTTTCTGTTACTTTTATACGGCTTTAGTATTTAGCCCTAAGGAAGTATCAGAAAATCTAAAACGCAGCGGAGCTTATGTGCCTGGTATTCGCCCAGGTGAGCAAACTGCTCGTTACTTAGATCATATTCTTAATCGTTTGACGTTTATTGGTGCGATTTATATTACGGTCATTTGTTTAATGCCAATGATTCTACAAAGTTCTTTTGGTATTCCATTCTCTTTGGGTGGTACATCATTACTAATCGTAGTTGTCGTTGTTATGGACTTTATGGCTCAGCTACAAGCGCACTTAACATCTCATCAATATGATAATCAAACATTAATGAGAAAAACGACTGCTCATCCTAAGGGATAAGCGCACTTAGAGGTTTCATCATGAAAGTACAAGCTTCTGTAAAGAAAATTTGTGGTAGCTGTAAAGTTATCCGTCGTAATGGGGTTATTCGCGTAATTTGTAGCGCAGAACCTCGTCATAAGCAGCGTCAAGGTTAATCTAATCAAGACCTGTTGATTTCAGTAGGCGAATTGGGTTAATATCCGCCCCTCAAGATTTTGTGGGGCGGTTGATTATCTCTACTGCCTTTTTGGAGAAAGTGAATGGCTCGTATTGCCGGTGTAAACATTCCGGATAACAAGCATGCTGTTATCTCCCTCACTTACATCTTTGGTGTCGGTCGCCATACTGCTAAGAATATCTTAGCTACAGTTGGTATTACTGAAACTACTAAGATCCGTGAGTTGGACGATGCTCAGCTTGATGCGATTCGTGCAGAAGTTGCTAAGGTTCCTACCGAAGGTGACTTACGTCGCGAAATTTCCATGAACATTAAACGTTTAATGGATTTGGGTTGCTATCGCGGCCTTCGCCATCGTCGCAGCTTGCCTGTCCGTGGTCAACGCACCAAAACTAACGCACGTACCCGTAAAGGTCCGCGCAAACCGATTAAAAAGTAAGATTTCTGGAAGCTAAAAGATGGCTAAAGATACTCGCACACGCAAGAAGGTCACTCGTACCGTCTCTGAAGGTGTTGCACACATTCACGCGTCTTTTAATAACACCATTGTTACGATTACTGATCGTCAAGGTAATGCATTGGCTTGGGCCACCTCTGGTGGACAAGGCTTCCGTGGTTCACGTAAATCAACTCCGTTTGCTGCTCAGGTAGCAGCTGAAGTTGCTGGTAAAGCAGCTTTAGATTACGGTTTGAAAAATCTGGATGTCCTTGTAAAAGGTCCTGGTCCAGGTCGTGAGTCTGCGGTTCGTGCATTAGGCGCAGTGGGTTATAAAATTAACAGCATTACCGATGTGACGCCAATTCCTCACAACGGTTGCCGTCCACCTAAAAAACGTCGCGTGTAAGGAGAAACATTCATGGCTCGTTATATTGGTCCAAAATGCAAACTCTCTCGCCGCGAAGGGACAGACCTGCAACTTAAATCTGGCGTTAAACCTTTTGACGTCAAAACTAAAAAAGCTAACAAAGCACCTGGTCAACATGGTCAGGCACGCGGTGGTAAGCAATCTGAGTATTCACTACAATTACGTGAAAAACAAAAAGTCCGTCGTATTTACGGTGTGTTAGAACGTCAATTTAGTAACTACTATAAAGAAGCAGCTCGTGTTAAAGGCGCAACAGGTGAGAACTTGTTGAAATTGCTTGAAAGCCGTCTTGATAACGTTGTTTATCGCATGGGTTTTGGTTCTACACGTGCAGAAGCTCGTCAGTTAGTAAGTCACCGTAGCATTACTTTGAATGGTCGTCGTGTAAACATCGCATCTATTCAAGTTAAAGCTGGTGATGTAATTGCGGTTCACGAAGGTGCTAAACAACAATTGCGTATTAAAAACGCGATTGAGTTAGCTGCACAACGTGGTATTCCAGCTTGGATCGATGTTGATCATTCTAAGCTTGAAGGTACGTTTAAAGCTGCACCAGATCGTGCTGATTTACCTGCTGAAATCAATGAAAGCTTGATTGTAGAATTGTATTCTAAATAATCCTTGAGGTAGCAATAATGACGCGTACTGCAAACGAGTTTCTAACTCCGCAAGCGATCAAGGTCGAAGCGGTTAGCGGGACCTCGGCAAAAGTGATTCTAGAACCTTTAGAGCGTGGTTTTGGCCATACTCTAGGTAATGCTTTACGTCGCATTCTATTGTCTTCTTTACCTGGCGCTGCTGTGGTTGAAGTAGAGATAGAAGGTGTCGAGCACGAGTACAGTACTTTAGAAGGCTTGCAGCAGGACATCGTCGAGCTCTTGCTGAACCTAAAAGGATTGTCTATTAAGCTGTTCGATCAAAATGAAGCATATTTAACATTAGAGAAACAAGGTCCTGGCGAAATTACTGCTGCTGACCTTCGTTTACCTCATAATGTTGAAGTGGTTAACCCAGAACATTTGATCGGTACTTTGAGTGCTTCAGGCTCATTAAAAATGCGCTTGAAGGTTGCTCAAGGTCGTGGTTATGAAACATCTGATTCTCGTTTCCCTGAAGGTGAAACACGTCCTGTTGGTCGTTTGCAATTAGATGCTTCTTATAGCCCGATTAAGCGTGTTTCTTACACCGTTGAAAATGCGCGTGTAGAACAACGTACCGATTTAGATAAACTGGTAATCGACCTCGAGACAAATGGAACGGTTGATCCTGAAGAAGCAATCCGCAAAGCGGCAACAATCTTGCAACAACAAATTGCAATTTTTGTTGATCTTCAGAAAGACCAAACTCCAGTTGCTCAAGAGCCTCGTGAAGAAGTTGACCCAATCTTGCTTCGCCCAGTAGATGATCTAGAGCTTACTGTTCGTTCTGCTAACTGTTTGAAAGCAGAAAATATTTACTACATTGGTGATCTTGTTCAACGTACTGAAGTTGAGTTGTTAAAAACTCCTAACCTTGGTAAAAAATCGTTAACAGAGATCAAAGATGTTTTGGCATCGAAAGGCTTACAACTCGGTATGCGTCTTGAAAACTGGCCACCAGCTAGTCTTCGTATGGACGACCGTTTTGCCTATCGTAGCCGTTAATTAAGTAGGACTATCACCATGCGTCATCGTAATAGTGGTGTGAAATTAGGCCGTACAAGCAGCCATCGTAAAGCGATGTTCCAAAACTTGGCTAATTCTTTATTTGAACACGAGTTGATCAAAACAACTGTTCCTAAAGCTAAAGAATTACGTCGTGTTGCTGAGCCTTTAATCACTCTAGCAAAAAACGATACTGTAGCAAATCGTCGTTTAGCATTTGCTCGTACTCGTAATGCTGCAACTGTAGGTAAATTATTTACCGTACTCGGCCCTCGTTACAAAGAACGTAACGGCGGTTATCTACGTGTTCTTAAAGCGGGCTTCCGTGCTGGTGATGCAGCACCGATGGCTTACGTTGAGCTAGTAGATCGTGAAGTGAATACTTCAGCTGAATAATTGATTTTATTCAAAAAAGACCGGTTTTATACCGGTCTTTTTTATTTTTGATAAGTAGTAAAATTATAAAAATGTCCTCAAGTGACATAAAAAAACGGATAAATGGTCAAACTTGACATTGTGTATTGTCAAAATTGTGCTTTAATAAACTTATATTCTCAACAATGGGTATAAAAATAAAATGGAAAAGCAAGTTGATATTTTAATCATTGGCGCAGGTATCTCAGGAATTGGAGTTGCTGCCCATTTATCAAAAAATTCTCCACAACGCCAATTTGAAATTTTAGAGCGTCGTGAATCTTTTGGTGGAACATGGGATCTTTTCCGTTATCCAGGTATTCGCTCAGACTCAGATATGTCCACATTTGGTTTTAATTTTAAGCCGTGGTGTAAAGCGAATGTATTAGCTGATGGTGCTTCTATCAAAGGATATCTAGGCGAAGTTATTGATGAATATAAATTAAAAGAAAAAATTCACTTTGGTCATCGTGTACTTTCTGCTAATTATGATTCTGAATCAAAGAAATGGCAGGTTGTAATTGAAGATAGCAAGAAAAAACAACAGACTTGGATTGCTAATTTTGTTGTAGGGTGTACTGGTTACTATAACTATGACCAAGGATATGCGCCTTCTTTCCCAAATCAAGAAGCTTTTCAAGGGCAACTTATTCACCCGCAGCATTGGCCTGAAAATTTAGATTACACAGGTAAAAAGGTCGTTATTATTGGTAGTGGTGCAACAGCGATTACTTTAGTACCTGCAATGGCGAAAGGTGGGGCTGGTCATGTAACAATGTTGCAGCGTTCACCAACGTATATTGCTAGTGTACCGTCTATCGACTTTATTTATGAAAAAACGCGTAAATTTATGTCTGAAGAAGCGGCTTATAAATTTACCCGTGCACGTAATATTGGTATGCAGCGCGCTATTTATGCATTGTCTCAGAAGCATCCAAAGACTGTACGTCGTTTACTCTTAAAAGCAATTGAAGTGCAGTTAAAGGGTAAAGTTGATATGAAGCATTTTACACCTTCATACAATCCTTGGGATCAACGTCTATGTGTGGTACCAGATGGTGACTTATTTAAGATTTTGCGTGAAGGTAAAGCGAGTGTAGAAACAGATCAAGTTGAGAAATTTACTGAAAAAGGTATTTTACTTAAATCTGGTAAACATCTTGATGCGGATATTGTGATTTCTGCAACTGGTTTGCAAGTTCAAATTATGGGTGGGGTTCAGGCTACTATTGATGGTAAAGCTCTTAATTCATCTGAACATATGCTTTATAACGGCGTGATGTTGAGTGATGTACCAAATATGGCCATGATTATTGGCTATGTAAATGCATCATGGACGCTTAAGGTCGATATCGCTGCGGAATATATTTGT
This sequence comes from Acinetobacter sp. IRS14, assembly GCF_034650275.1. NCBI lineage: Bacteria > Pseudomonadati > Pseudomonadota > Gammaproteobacteria > Moraxellales > Moraxellaceae > Acinetobacter > Acinetobacter sp. IRS14. The sequence goes on along the minus strand of NZ_JAOVFN010000016.1, from coordinate 13,112 downwards.
CGCTTGTTAAACTATATGGACAAAAATAGTTATGATGAAGTAGTTCCGTCTGGTGATAAGACTGAAATGGAAGAAGATACTGTAATGGGTAAATTATCTTCAGGTTATATCAGTCGTGCGGCACATGAACTTCCAAAACAAGGTAAGCATGCTCCATGGCAAGTTACTAATAACTATTTAGAAGATAGAAAGTCGCTTAAAAATTCAAAATTTGAAGATGGTGTTCTACATTTTCATAAACGTTCAGAAACGAATGAGCGTAAGCCAAAACTAGTATCTTAATAGATATTAGATAAATAAAAGGGGCGTAATGCCCCTTTTATATTGAATTTATTAAAGTGTCCTAGAGATTAATTCTTTCATAATTTCATTGGTACCTGCATAAATTCGATTTGCTCGGTGATCTATGTAGGCACGCGCAATCGGATATTCAAGCATGTAACCATAACCACCATGTAATTGAAGACATTCATCTACAACTTTTGAGAACATGTCTGAAATTTTATATTTAGCAGCTGCGGCCGCTTCCACACTCAATTTTTCTTCAAGTTGTAATTCCATACAACGATCTAGATAGGTACGGCAGAAATCGATTTCTGTTCTCAGTTCAGCAAGTTTAAAACGCGTATTTTGAAATGCACTAACAGGTTTGCCAAATGCTTTACGGTCTTTTGTATATTGGACAGTATGCGCAAATGCAGCTTCAGCGCCTGCCTGACAAATAATAGCGACTAGCATTCGTTCCCAAGCCAATTCTTTCATGAGCATAATAAAGCCCATGCCTTCCATACCTAAGAGATTTTCTTTAGGAACACGAACGTTATCAAAAAATAATTCGCACGTATCTTGGCCTTTCATGCCAATTTTATTAAGAGGCTTACCTTTGCTAAAACCAGCTCGGTCTGCTTCAACAATAATGAGTGATAAGTTCGCTGAACCTTTGTCGTTATTACCCGTTTTACAAACGACTACGACCATGTCACATAAGTAGCCATTGGTAATGAAAATTTTAGAACCATTAATGACATAATCATCACCATCAAGTACAGCTGTGGTTCTCACTGCTTGTAAATCAGAACCAGTACCAGGCTCAGTCATGGCAATAGCCGTGACCACTTCTCCGGTTGCCATTTTTGGTAACCACTTTTGTTTTTGTTCTTCATTACCAAAGTTATTTACATAATTGGCAACAATATCTGAATGTAAAGAAAAGCCCGTACTAGAATCCATAGCATAAGCTTGTTCTTCAATTAAGATCATACTGTACAAACGGTCTACTCCAGACCCACCATATTGCTCTGGCATTGTGGTGCAAAGAAGACCTAATTCTCCAGCCTTATTCCAAAGATCTCGATCAACATGTTGCTGTTTTTCATATTTTTCAATATTGGGAACAACTTCCTTTTCATAGAATTTACGTACTGTCTCGCGAAAAGCTTCATGCTCTTCGTTAAATAGTTTTCTCGGTAACATATTTGGAATAGGACGGATGGCACCAGATTGCATTTGTATTTCTTCCTTGGTTCAGGTGTGATGTTATTTCCTTAAACATACGGAAGCATTTCATGGCGAACAATGTGATGAATGCTCAATTATGAGTACAAGATGATAAATTTGGTCAATTTGATATTTTTAGCGATCTTTGGAATGTGATCAGGTAAACTAGGCGCACTATCAACGCAGATGGGGAAATAAATGTCTGACGAAATGACCTTGGAAGAACGTAAAGTAATTTATCGAGCACGCCGCGGCTTAAAAGAAATTGACGTCTATTTTGACCCTTATGTAAAAAACTATTATCTAACTGCGGATCCGGCAGAGAAGGCCTTATTTGCAGAATTAGTCGAACAAGAAGATCCAGATTTGCTAGATTGGTTCATGGAAGTTTCTGAACCTCCACGCACAGAGTTACGTGAATTTATTTATAAATTAAAACAGTACGTACATGGCTAAACTGTTTTGATAAAAGAATTGAATTTTGAGCTGAAATATAGTCGTTTCTCGATAATATTTCAGCTTTTTATTGGCTTGTGTTTAGCAATCCTACTTTATCAACTGTTATCACCTATGTGGTGGCTAGTTAGCCTGATCCTTTTATCTATTGGTTTTCTATTGTTTTTAAAACAATCACGAATTTCTCAAATTGCATATTTAGATCAAAAATCTTGGTCAGTTGCCTATCTTCCTAAAAAAGTTATTCACTGTGTAGAAATTAATAAAATAATTGATTATCAGCTATTTATGGTTGTTTATTTTGAGGGAGCACCTGTGAAAGTAGCCATAATCTGGTTTGATCAACTTCCTTTACAGTATTGGAAAAAGTTAAAAGTCCTACAGAAACTTCATTAATTGTTAGACAATTCTACATTTGTATATTTATTTAAAAATTATAAAAAACAATAATTTAATGTTTATTTTTTTGCTTGAACTCAGGATTGTCTAATTAAAATATAGAAAAAAGCCAAGGAAATACAATTGTCTGACAATTTCACCTATGGGTACCTATTTGATCGGTTAAAGTACAAACACCAACGTAAAGTGTGTCGGAGGTCTCAAAATGGAGATGCCAACATGGTCGTTCTTGGTCATTGCCATCATTCTGGCAGTGGTGATAGGAAGAGCAGGAACTTTACTCAGGGAACATCTTAACCGAGTTAATTTTAACAAAGTTAAGAGACAGAGGATGCAAGGTCGTCGATCAGTCAATTATTAAATTGGTTAGTCGATTAATTTCATCAAGTGTCCAGTTTATAACTGGGTGCGATTGTAGTAAGGAGGTCTCTCATGGAGATTTCAATGTGGATGTTTCTGTTAATTGCAGTAGTTATGGCTGTGGTAGTAGGAAGAGCAGGAACTTTACTTAAGGATTATATAGAACAAAAATAATATAAGCCGTTAAAAGCTTATCTCAGTTAATAAGTAGCATGTGCTGAACCGTCGCAATGCTACTTTTTTTTGCCTAAAATTTCTGTTTCCCTGAAAAACTGTCAATTTTATCTGCTGTGAAGTGTGTCAAAGTATAAGCGCTACAATTAGAGTAATTACTCTTTTATTCAAGATATGCATCTGCTAATGTACATCTGAAAAGGAAAAAACAAATTACATAGAGGACAGGAAGATGTCTAAAGTCCAAAAAATAAGCCAAGGTTTGGCGATGAGTTTTCTTGCAGCTTCAGTTTTATCAGGTTGTTCATACGTCGTGAAAACCGGAGCAAATGTTGCTTTAGGTTTTACGGAAAAGCACGTCGTTCCGCCTATTCTGGCAATGCAAGATGCTGAAATGGTTTGTAATACTGGTAGTGCCTTAACACCAGCAATCATGTCTACTAAAGGTATGGGTGCAGATCCAACGCGTGTTGCGGTATTAATGTATGCAGCTTCAGGTGTATGTGCTGAGAATCAAGCATTAGAACAGGAATTACGTTATTTGCGTGCATCAAAAGCAGGGCAAGTAACTGAAGCTCAAGATGCACGTATTGCACAAAAGCGCTGGGCAGCAATTGCTGCTGAGCGTCAATATACAGGCTATAAGTTGTTCGCTGATCGTTGGGAATCTAAATATAAATACCATTTAGGTGATTCTTGTCCAACGATGCGTAGTGATACTGATCAAACAGTTTATTTACTTGGAATGATTAGTGGCCTTCAGGCTGTGACCAATGATATTAACTCTGGTGGCGCAGTCAATGTTCCAAAAGATATCGCTGCTATTGTAGAGCGTGGCATGGTCTGTCTTGATAATGAAAAATTCTGGGGAGCACCTAACGCAACACGTGCTGTTATCTGGACTTTATTACCTGGGGCAGATGAAGGAAAACCTGATCCATATCAGACATTAAAGCAATCAGTGCAAATCGGTGAGCAAAAAGGTGTTCGCTTATCTCATGCGTTATATGCGGTAGCTGCTCAAGCAAGTGGTGATGATGCAAAAATCCGTGATGCATTAAGATCCTATGCTGCCTCTCAAGCTGATGATAAGCCTGTTAATCCGAACTTTAAGTTAATCGATAGTATGGCTGGTCTGATTGTACGCGGTATTTCTGACCGTTACTGGACTGAGCATACAGGTGTGCGTACTGGAGATGATGGTATGTCACATTTCTGGGATGATAAGAACGAAGGTGCAGCAGAGCTAGACGAGTTATTTGATGGCGGAGCCGCATCTGAAGCTCCTGCGGATTCATCTGCTCCACCAGCCGCACAGTAAACATATTTGAAAGACTAACTTCTTGCGAGTCTATTGTTAAGTTCTACAATAATTGTAAGAAGTTTAATTTCAAGGAGTGTGCCATGAAAGATCATGTACTGAATAATAAAGTGCTTTTGGTCGCAGTGTGCATTTCCATATCTGCATGTCTACAAGTATTTCCTGATACTTTTATTTATTGGCGGGAAAGTTTACTTGGTGAATTCTGGCGTTTATGGACTGCACATTGGGTACACGTAGGGTGGATTCATTTCCTTTTAAACATGATGGCATTCGCCTGTTTACCGTTTATCTTTCCGCACACCAAAGCGTGGCATCTTTTAAGTCTACTTTTACTGTTGCCACCGTTCATTAGCTTGGTCTTCTATTTTTATTTACCTTATATCGAGGCATATGCTGGTTTGTCAGGTGTTTTACATGGGCTATATACAGCAGTTGCTTTAGTTTATTTGCAATATCGTAAAGAACGGAATTTTGCTTTTCTGGTCTTAGGATTAATTATTGCAAAACTGATATGGGAAAATACTTTTGGACAAACAGGAACTGCCCAGTTAATAGGGAGCCCAGTCTTAACTGAAGCTCATTTATATGGAGCAATTGGTGGAGCAATCTTTGGGGGCTGCTATTGGCTTGCTCAAAGATTAAAAAAGAAATATTGACAATACAAACTGTTAAAAAAGTGATTTTAGTCATTCTTTATTAACAAAGTTTGATGCAAATTTGATCGTTGAATAAAGGGATTGGTAGAAGGGGGAAGGAATTAACCCCTGACCAAGAAAATTGCATGACTCAAGCTCCTGTTTTTCAGGTTTTTGAGAGAACAAAATTGGAATATTTATGCAAGAACATCAGGAAAAAAGATCTGGATTAGGTCTGTTGGGTTATATCTGGAACGAATGGATCTCAACATTCGTCATCCTCATTCTACTATTAATGACACTAATCATTGGTACCGGGGAGATGATCCACGGGCAATTATTACGTATCGGGGAACGTCTTTATGGTGATCCTGCGATAGGCATGCAATATTCATTTTTGCGTGCTGAACCTGAAAAGCCGACTTGTGATCGACATCCAAATATCGATGCTCAAGTAAAAGAACAAATGAAAGCGAATGCATCTGATGATTTTTCGAGTTTCTTTGGTGCAGCATCGGAAAGTGATGTCCGTGCATCGCTTCTCGCAGCGCAGCAACAATGTGACGAGAAATATCAAGCATATGACAAGACAATTAAATATATCGAAGCTAACCCTGGTGTGCGTACTTACCGTGCCATCGAGACTGGTTTCTTTGGTATTTTTAAATTTGGTACAGAAAACCGCGCAATTTTACTGATCTTTATGGTTCTAATTTCTGCGATTACTGCATCGTTAAAATTTCACCATATTGGCTTACGTAATCCAGCAACAAAAATCGATTACAAAGTCTATTCAATCTTTATGGTGATTGGTAATGCGCTACTCAGTTTCTCTGTAATTAGTCAGTATCGTTCAGTCATTAACTCTGGTGTGACACCTACCTATGAAACAGTAACCATTTACTGGATTTGGATGATTCTATTCGTTGTTCTGACTTTAATTAGTCTTTATCAACTATTTTTTTCACCACCAGCAAAACGTGAAGGCGGTAATATTGGTTTAGCCTTATTAAGTGTACCTTTATATGCTTACATGGCTTTGATTACGGGCATAGTATTCACATTCTTTATGGATTATCCAATGGGGCAAGGGATTTACCTTGGCTTGTTGGTTGAGTTCTCAGGTATTTTCTTAAACCTTGCCTTGTTTATTTGGGCAGGTATGCTTTTAACTCAAACACGTGTTATGGACTTGTTCCTTAATGTGCTTCGTCCATGGAATTTGGCACCAGAAACCTTAACATGGTTAATTCTAATTGCAGCTGCGGTACCGACGGCTTATACAGGCGCGTCAGGTATTTTCGTTATTGCAGCAGGTGCAATTATTTATAAAGAAGTCTGGAATGCGGGTGCTCGCCGTCAATATGCATTGGCTGTATCTGCAATGTCAGGTTCTTTAGGTGTGGTAGTACGCCCATGTCTACTGGTTGTTTTAATTGCAATGCTGGACAGTCGTCATGTAACGTCCGATGAGTTGTTTGGCCATGGTGTCTATGTATTTTGGTTAACAGCATTTATTTTCTTGGGTGTTTCATTACTCTTGGCTGAAGAGAAGTTCCGTGTAAATTCACCAAAAGTTGCGATTCCGGGCATGATGCGTGCCTTTGTACCTGTAATTCCATACATTCTGATCACTGCTGTTGTTCTTGCTATTTATAAATATGCGCTAGACACAGGAATGAATGAATTTACTGCCCCAGTAATTTTGCCATTAGTTCTGATTGCAATGATTTTGTATGACAAATTGGTCGCTACAAAAGAAACTCCTGCGATCAATATTCATGAGGCGATTGTTCGTGAACACGAACAGAAATCACCATTCCTTCGAGCGCATGATCCGCATAGTTCTCAATTCCGTCTTGGTTTTGGTGGAGCGCTTCGTTTTGCAACTTCAGAAACTGTAGGCCATATTGGTGCACTAATTATTCTGATGGCATTGTCTGCAAGTGTTGGTGGTTTAATTGAACGTTCTGAAGTGGTTGAATTATTGCCGACTCATTTAGGCAGTATCTATATATCACTGGCATGTATTGCACTGTTACTTGCTATTATTGGTATGTGTACAGATCCATTTGGTGCTGTAATTTTAGTTGCTGCAACCATTGCGCCTGTAGCATACGAAAATGGCATCCATCCAATTCACTTCTGGATGATTGTGTTGGTTGCATTCGAATTTGGTTATGTAACTCCACCAGTTGCCTTGAACCATCTACTCACGCGGTTGTCCGTCGGAGATGATGAAGTGAACGCTGCTGATGCTGAAGCGAAAGAGAAATATACAAGCTTCTACTTCCGCTATGAGCGCTGGTTGCTACCAATTATTGTCTTGTTCTCATCACTAGTATTGGTTACTTATGTGCCATATGTATTTAAGTTATTCGGTTGGTATCATTAACTTAAATTAAAGTATCGGTTATACAAAAAAGCCTTCCTAAATGGAGGGCTTTTTTTATTAAGAGGATTCAATAAATTTAGGAAAAAAGAATGGCTAGAGTTATGAATTAAAATAAAAAAAGCTAAAGTTATCTATCTTTAGCTTTTTTATTTCCCATTGAAAAACTATTGCTGTTTGAGCTGAGCTTCAAGCAATTTAACTTGTTCTTCTTTGAGTTTAGTTAATTGATCAGCATCAGCATGCTGAGCTTTTAAAGTTGCTTCCTGATCTTTTAGCTGGCGATGGATGTCATCGAGTTTAGACACTTCTTCTTTTGCTAAAGACTCTTGAGCTGGTACAGGCTGTTTGAGTACATCTTCATTCACAAGCTGTTGTGAACTTGCAGCTTCTGCTACAGGTTCTGAACTTGATGATGGATCCGTGGTTTTAGCAGGAGCGGGTGTCGAAACAGGTTGAGGATCAACCATTGGTGCGGATGACTCGGTTTTTTTGAAAAACCATTGTGCAGCTAAAAAAAGCACTACAAGAATGCTTAAGCCCCCAATTAAAATCCACAATAGTTTTGAGTTTTGTTTTCTTTGTAGTGGCATCTCTAAGACCTTTAGTCAGGACGACGAGGCTTGAACTGTATTACTCCAACTTCATCAGGTACAGCGGGTGCTTCAGGCTCATCAATATGAGTCGGACGATTTTCACTATAACCGCATTCGATACATTCAATCCATTCGTCTTCAGCGGTGGTTAGCATGACAATCCGATCTGTTGCTTCACATTTTGGACATTTAGCCCCAGCAATGAAACGTTTTTTCATCTTTATCACCCTAACCACACGATCAATTTAGACCCATAGTTTAAGCGGTTTTACTGTCATTCGTCCAACCTTGATGACGTAACAGTGCATCAATTTTAGGTTCACGGCCACGGAAACTCACAAATGCTTCAAGTGCAGTATCTTTACCACCCACTGCTAAAATTGCCTGACGGAATTCTTTACCAGTTTGAGTGTTGAAAATACCTTCGTGTTCAAAACGATCAAATGCATCACTCGCTAAAACTTCTGCCCATTTGTAAGAGTAATAACCCGCCGCATATCCACCAGCAAAAATATGACTGAAGCTATGTTGGAAGCGGTTGTAGTCCACAGCTGGAACAACTGCGTACTGCTTACGAATATCATCTAGGGTCTGCTGAATTTGCTCACTATTCAAAGCAGGTGTTTTAGTGTGAATAGTCAAATCAAACAATGCAAATTCAAGCTGACGTAAAGTTTGCATACCAGACTGGAAGAATCGCGCATTTAATAAAGCATCGAGTAATTCTTGTGGCAAAGTTTGTTTACTATCGATGTGTTCACTTAATACATCTAGGCTTTCTTTATCCCATGACCAGAATTCCATGAACTGGCTTGGTAGCTCTACTGCATCCCAAGCAACACCATGAGTTCCTGCAACTGAAATATTATCTACTTCGGTTAGCATATGATGTAAACCATGTCCAAACTCATGGAATAACGTGATTACTTCATCATGGGTGAGTAAAGCAGGTTGATCACCTACTGGAGGCGTGAAGTTACACACCATGTAGCAAATTGGTTTTTGTAAACCATGAACAGTTTGCATGCGTGAACGGAAACCATTCATCCATGCACCGCCACGTTTACCCGTACGTGCATAGATGTCAAAGAAGAATCCACCAATCACTTGGCCTTGGTCTTCTAATTCAAAATAACGTGCATCTGGGTGCCAGACTGGTGCTTGTCTTTCGATGATGCTAATACCATATAAGCGCTGCACGATCTGAAATAAACCCTGAATGACTTTAGGTGCAGGGAAGTACGGTTTTAATGCCTCTTGCGATAAGTTGAATTGTTGCTGTTTGAGCTTTTCAGAATAGTAAGTACTATCCCAAGGTTTAAGTTCGTCAACACCATCTTGCTTGGCAATCTCTTGAAGTTCAGCAATTTCTTGAAGAGCAGGGGCTCGAGCATGCTCAGCGAGATCAACTAAAAAGTCATGTACCGTTTTTACATCTGGTGCCATTTTGCTTGCAAGAGAATATTCAGCGTAGTTATTGAAACCAAGTAGTTTCGCCATTTCCTGACGAAGACTTAAAATTTCTTCCATAATTTTGCTGTTATCAAACTCAGTTTGTTCCGACTGATCAGATGCACGAGTGACATAAGCTCTGTAAAGCTCTTCACGCAAAGCGCGGTCATCTGCATAAGTCATGATTGCAAAATAAGCTGGGAAATCTAGAGTTGCTACAGCTTGATCGAGTTCACGTTGTTTACCGTATTGTTTTAATAACTCAACATTACTTTCAGGAAGACCTTTTAGCTCAGTTTCTGTAAGCGGTTTAAAGTACGCTTGTGTTGCATCAAGTACGTGGTTAGAAAAATCAGAAGAAAGCTGTGAAAGGCGAGCAGAAATATCTGCATAGCGTTTTTTTTCTTCACCCTCTAAAGCCACACCAGAAAGTTTAAAATCACGTAAAGCGAGACGAATAGCACTTTGTTGGGCTGGACTAAGAGAGGTATAACCCTGACCATCATGGATATGCTGATAAGTTTGATAGAGCGCCGTGTGTTGACCAAGTTGAGTGTAATATTCACTCAAAGCTGGTAATAACGATTGATAGACTTCTCTGGTTTCAGCATTGTTCATCACCGCATTTAAATGTGATAAAACACCCCATGATTCACTAAGATTGTTTTCAAGTGTATCGACTTGTTCAAGTACGACAAGTTGTTGAGCGGTATCGGTAGGTACAGCGGTAAGAGTATTTAAAAATTCTTGGCCTGCTTGAATCGCTTGTTGGATGTCTTGTTTTAAATTTTCTAATTTAATTTCATCAAAACGCGGGGTTGGTAAGGTCGCTTGCTGTAAAGTCATTGCTGTTAGCCACATTATTTTTTAAACATGTTATTAGATGTAGGTCCTCTCAAGCCAGAAATCAAGTTTAATGTGCAAAATAAGCTTTTTAAAAAGAAATAAGTCCCAAATCGGGACTTATTTCTAGGCTAGCAACATCTAGTATTTAATTATTCAGCCTTTGATTTTGCATTGGCCTTTTTCTTTTTAGGCTTAGACTTTTTCTTTACTTTTTCTGGTTTACTTTCGGCTTTTGCAGAAGGTTTTTTACCAGATTTTTTAGTATAAGAACTCGCCTTGGCTTTTTCTTTCTTTTTATGAACAGGTCTTTCACCATCACTACTTGTTGGTTTACTGAAAACTTCTTCAGTTGCCTGTGAAGATGTTTTAGTTGTGCGTGGAGCTCGGCTTCGAACGACTCTTCCTGCATGCGTGATTTGCTGAAGAAGCTGGAAGTCAATTTTACGTTCTTCAAGATTTACGCCAGCAACCTGAATTTTAACTTCATCGCCTAAACCAAAGACTTGACCACGATTTTGACCTACCAGATTTTGGCTCGCTTGGTCATAAATAAAGAAGTCATCGCCGAGTTGGCTAATATGAATCATGCCATCGACATATAGATCTTTAAGCGTAATGAATAAACCAAATTCGGTTACTGCACTTACGATACCAATAAACTCATCACCCAAATGCTGTTGCATATAGTGACACTTCAACCAAGTTGTTACGCTACGAGAAGCTTCATCTGCACGGCGTTCAGTTTGAGAAAAATGTTCACCAGCATCATCAAGCGCAGCACCAGAGAGTGGATAAGGCTTTTGTTTCAAGTGTGCCTTAATAGCACGGTGTAACAATAAATCTGGGTAACGGCGGATTGGCGAAGTGAAATGGGTATAGGCTTCATAAGCCAAACCATAGTGCCCCGCATTTTTTGCACCATAATAAGCTTGCATCATTGAGCGTAATAAAACGGCATGAATACTTGGAGCATCAATACGGTCTTTGGTCGCTTCAATAACTTTTTGATAGTCTGCTTGAGTTGGTTGATCAGGGAAGGGTAGACCAAGCAATTTCACAAAGTCTTTTACTTTCTGAATACGTGAAAACTCTGGAGCTTCATGCACACGATATAACATTGGAACATCATGTTCTAATGCATATTCAGCTGCAGCAACGTTAGCAAGCAACATACATTCTTCAATGAGCTTATGTGCTTCATTACGTGTACGTGGCAAAATTTCTTTAATCCCGCCCAGCTCATCAAAAGTCATGTACGTTTCAATGGTTTCAAATTCCATTGCATGGCGGTCAGCACGCAAGTTTTTCAAAATTTGATAAAGCTGGAAAAGTGTATTTAAAGATTTATGAACATCACGATCTTTTGGAATCGCATCTGTTGCACCTTCAAAGTATTGCGCTACCTGTGTATAGGTCAAACGTGCTTTTGAGTGCATAACCGACGGATAAAAATCGTAACCAGTTACACGGCCTGAACGAGAGAGCTTAAGGTCGCAGACCATACATAAGCGGTCTACATGAGGGTTCAGAGAACACAAGCCGTTTGACAAAGCCTCTGGTAGCATTGGTAATACGAAGTGTGGGAAATATACCGAAGTGCCTCGTTCTTCTGCTTCTTCGTTGAGGGCTGAGTCTAAGCGTACATAATGGCTTACATCGGCAATTGCGACTACAACGCGGTAACCACCACCCGGACGTTTTTCTGCATAAACTGCATCGTCAAAATCTCGAGCGTCTTCACCATCAATTGTAACTAATGCTAAATCTCTTAAATCAATACGACCCTCACGGTCTTGAGCAGATGGCTCTTTAAAACTTTCTGCTTCTTTTAATACCTGAGCTGGAAATTCATATGGCAAACCAAATTCAAGAATGGTTTGTGGAATGATAATTTCTGTATCAGCTTTGTCTGCCATAGACTGAATAATATGTGCTGTTGAAAACTCTTCACGGGTCGGATAGCTATCAATTGCAACACGTAGCATATCGCCAACATTCGCCTCAGCATGTTTTACGAGTTCTTTTTCTAAAGGAATAGGCTGATGCTGATTAGGATTGTTGGGTTGAATAAAATATTCACCCTCATGAACTGACAATTTACCAATTAATTGTTTAACACGATGCTGTAAAACTTCTGTAATAAAACCCCAAGGTTTACCTTTACGGTCTACTGAAGTCTGGCGCACTCTAACTCGGTCACCATTAAATACTAAACGTAATTCACGTTCAGGAAGTAAAAGATCAGTTTGACCATCAATATGTGCTGTACCTAAACCTTTACTATTAATATAAACAGTTGCTTCATATGTTGGTTGATCTGCCACCAACTGAAATTTAAAACCGTCTTTCATGATTTGACCATCACGAACCATAGCACTTAAACGATGACTTAATGCTTCGATACTTTTTTGGTCATGAATATTAAAATGATCGACAAGCTCTGCATGAGATTGTGGTGTTTGCAACTGCTCCAACGTATCTAAAATCAGAGTACGGCTTGGAATAGGATTGTCATAACGTTCAGCTTCAGCTTTCGCTTCAGGGTCAGCCCAGTTTTTTGTCATGTCGTTTTGTTTCACGCTTGGCAGATAAGTTTAGCATAAGCCATGCAGACCCGAACTGCACGTTCAGGTTTGCAATAATGTGTTATGCACTACAGTATTTTGATGAAGAAATAATATCTATCTTAACAAGCGTTTGATCGAAAAAGACGAAAATAATGAGGAAATTGCTTAAAAAATAATTCATTGAACTAAAAAACAAGAAAATTTCAGTATGATGACTTGAACAATGTGGTTTTAGTTTGTATTATGGCGGCTCGTTCCGGTGAGGTGGATGAGTGGCTGAAATCACTTCCCTGCTAAGGAAGCATACCTATTACTGGTATCGAGGGTTCGAATCCCTCTCTCACCGCCATTTACTTAATGCGCTCATAGCTCAGCTGGATAGAGCACTTGGCTACGAACTAAGGGGTCGGGAGT
>NZ_JAOVFN010000015.1:0-88445 GCF_034650275.1 Acinetobacter sp. IRS14 | reverse complement strand
GTGGGGTTTCCCATGTGAGAGTAAGTCATCGCCAGCTCATTATTCTAACACCCCGACCCCGAAAGAGGTCGGGGTGTTCTTCTATGTGGAAAATAATAAAAGTAAACCATTAAAGTGCTTTAATTAAAAATACTTCATATGATTTTGTTTTTTACTTATGATGTATCCAATTAAAATTGAGTTTCTGCCTATGCACTTTAAAATCATCGCAGCCCAAGATCTAAATGAGCAACAGCGACAACAGATTGCTGACCTATGTTTTACTGCTTTTGATGAAGATCCTTGGAGTCAATATACCTTCATGCAAAATGCTATACATATTATAGGCATATTGGATGGTAATATTGTGTCACATGCTTTATGGACAGATCGAATTTTCACCTTAAAAGATGGTATTACTTTAAAAACTGCTTACATAGAGTATGTGACTACTGATTTCAAAATGCGTGGAAAAGGACTCGCATCTAAATTATTAAAATATTTAACTGATGCTTTAACTACTTTAGGCTATGAACTCGCGGCATTACAGCCTGAAGATGAGACATTTTATAAAAAATTAGATTGGATTTCATGGTGGGGGGATTTATACATCAAACAAGATGCTTCCACTTATCTAACAGATAATTATCAAATTATGCTATTTCCGTTGAGCGCTATGCTGACGGAGCGACTAACTCATAATTTAGAAGATGATAGTATTTGTGCCGATTGGAGAGAGGGAGAACTTTGGTGACTCGCTATATAAAATTTTGGAAAACATTAGCTTTAGTCTGTAACAAGAAGATTAGCGTAGTCTTAATAATGTAAGATATAGATAGGAAAATAAACTTATTTAATCTAATAATTTGATTTTTAAAATAATTCTTAATTTTTTGTTTATTAAAAAGAAATCTATGACAAGAGACACTCCTCATTTAAGAATTCAGGCATTACTTAGCTTTTCTACTTTCCTGTTTATTCTAGAAGCTTATAATGATTCAGAATCATTCCAAATCTAATAAGGATATAACATGTCTACTGATCAGCAATTTCCAACACCCAATAATTTAGGAATAGCAGTTTATCCAAATAATGCAGAAGCTATTGGCAATACTCCTTTAGTTCGCATTAATCGTTTGATTAAAACTGGTGCAACCGTATTAGCAAAAGTGGAAAGCCGTAATCCTGCATTTTCTGTGAAATGTCGTATCGGAGCGGCACTCATTGCTGATGCAGAAAAGCGTGGTGTGTTAAAAGAAGGTATGCATATTGTTGAGCCAACCAGTGGTAATACTGGTATTGCATTGGCATTTGTTGCTGCGGCAAAAGGTTATCCAATTACTCTAACTATGCCTGCAAGTATGAGCCTTGAGCGTAGAAAAGTATTAAAAGCACTCGGCGCCAATTTAGTTTTAACTGAACCAGCGAAAGGGATGAAAGGTGCAGTTGATGAAGCCATTCGATTAGCAGCTGAACAGCCAGATGTTTATTTCTTACCTCAGCAATTTGAAAATCCAGCGAATCCTCAAATTCATGTAGACACAACTGGTCCTGAAATTTGGCAAGCAACAGATGGACAAGTCGATATTTTGGTTGCAGGTGTTGGTACTGGCGGCACAATTAGTGGTATTTCTCGTTATTTCGAACAAGTTCAAAATAAACCTTTGTATTCTGTAGCCGTTGAGCCTGCTGAGTCTCCAATTATTACTCAAACTAGAAATGGAGAGAACATTACACCTGCGCCGCATAAAATTCAGGGAATTGGTGCGAACTTTATTCCAAAGAATCTTGATTTAGATCTTGTGGATGAAGTTTTACCCGTGACTAGCGAAGAAGCAATTCAGTGGGCAAGAAACTGTGCAACCCAAGAAGGTATTCTAGTGGGTATTTCAAGTGGCGCAGCTTTGGCTGCGGCGGCAAAAATTGCAGAACGCCCTGAAAATGCTGGTAAAACTATTGTTGTTATTCTGCCAGATAGTGGGGAGCGTTATTTATCTTCTGTTCTGTTTGACGGTTTATTTGACGAATAAAATTAACTGTATAAAAAAGCCCATCTATTGATGGGCTTTTATTTAAGCTTATTTATAGGGCACTTTTTAAAGCTTTTTGATGACGTTTAACAGATCGAGCATATTTTTTAGCTTTGTGCCGTGTCCAGAAGCTTCGCTCATATCCAGTTGGTCCCACATTATAATAAGCTGTTGCTTTGAACCAACTATCCGCTGACTGATAATAGTGATTTAAGATATAAGCACCACATTGAATATTTGTAGATTCATCATACAAATTACCAGCACAACTTTGTTGCCAATAGCTGGGAATAATTTGAGTTAAACCTACCGCACCCGTAGGTGATAGCGCATTAGTATTGTAACTCGATTCTTGTCTTATGACCGCGGCAAGTAAAAGAGGGGGCACATTATATTGGTCAGCACTTTGAATAATAATCGGAGATAACCGATTTGCTGTGCTTTGTGGAACAGAATAAGCTTTTTGTAGACCAGACGAGAGCTTATTTGAACGCCATGAAAATGAACCACTATTCGGGCCTAAGCTTGTACACCCAGTCATTATTGTCATTAAAGCAATTACGAAAAATTTGAGACCCAAAATGTTTATTTGAGTCGGTTTAAAATAATTGTTAGATAAAGATGAGGTAAGCAAAATACAAAACCGATAATCAAATTTCAAATGAAATCATGGTATTCAGCTGTAATTAATCGATCAATATAAGTTCTGTTGCTCAGCACAAGCAAAGAGTAAGAATTTTGTATAATTAAAATGAAAAAACCCCGACATCCTGTCGAGGTTCTTTCGTATTCAGCTTATGTAGCTAACTCCTGTCAACTACCGCTTCCTGCGTTCTTATTCTTCTTCAATGAGACATCCTGTCTCTCTATGCTTCATATATTATGAAAAAATACTAAAGATGAATATCCGCAAATCGCCGCAATTTTTGTACGTTTTAACTTACTTAAATACAATGTCGACAAGTTTCTGAGCTATAGGCGCACAAATCAATACACTTGGAAAAGCCAATATCCATGCAATAATCCAAGCTGATACCCACAATGAAAGGAAATGATGATTTAGCCCAACTACTTTAAAAGTTGAAATGCCTGAAATTATAAAAGACATCATTCCTGATAAAATTAAGAGAAATAAAAGCCTCTGTGCTTTCATGGTCTTATATTCCTTGATAAGCATTTAAGGTTAATGCAAAATTTTCTCCAAATTGTTGAGCAGTTTTAATATCTCCTTCATCAAACCTATCAGCATTACTGCCATGTTCAGCCTGAGCCATTAAGCCTGACCATGAGCCTAGACGATTGGCTGCTTGAGTATAAGGAATACCTTGGTGTTGTTCTGGCATAATCGGGTTGCCGACCCATAACATGCCGTGTTGCATGCAAAAAGTAAAAATTGAAATTAGTGTCGATTGTTTATCACCTGCGGGAAGGGAAGATACGGTAAAGCCAGCCGCTAGTTTTCCTTTAAAGCTCTGCTTTTTCCATAATGGACCAGTTGCATCCATGAGTTGTTTTAACTTAGAAGATACACCCCCTAAATAAGTGGGGGATCCCCAAATTAAGCCGTCATATTGAATTAGGATTTCTGGGTTTTCGACAACATGTTCAGCATTGAGTAAATCTACTTTAATATCTTTATGGCTCAAAATACCAGTTTGAATTTGCTGAGCAATAAATTGGGTGTGGCCTTGGCGACTATAGTAAATAATGGCAACGGTTTTCATGAGTAGTTTCCTCTTTATTTAAAGTTGAAATAGTTTTGCAGTGAGATATAAGGCACAACCAAAAACACTATGGTTCATCAAACTTTTTAGGCAGTTCAAAAAAGGACGAGGGGTTTTTGAAGAAGCAAAACCACTACCCATCGCAGGTTGCATAATAAAAAAAGGAATGAGAACGGTGACTACACCAAACAGAAGTGCTGAATAAAACTGAGGATGGCTAAGCCAATCTGAGCCAACAATTAAAAGAAAGCTAAATGAAAAGATTAGTCCGACACTATAGTGAGCAATCCAGCCTAATAAATATTCACCCTTAATTTGAGGGCTTTGAGCTATAGATTGATGGATAATTTTTCCGTGAAATATCCAGCTGACCCAACGTCCAAGCAAGCCGAAGTTTAAGGTGGGAATTTTGAATATCTTTAATATTAACAGCCAGATATCCATCATAATTGTTGCGCCAATACCAAGGCATAAAGCCTGAAAGAACGTTGAGGAGAGATTCATTTTGAAACCTTGCTTTTATACGTCTGAAACGTGATAAATTTATTGTGCAAGTTAAAGTTCACTTGAAGTCAAGAGGTTATTATGGATATTGGTGAAGTCGCTAAAAGGGCAAAAGTCACAACAGCAACACTACGTTTTTATGAAGAGAAAGGATTAATTAAATCGATAGGGCGGCAAGGTTTACGTCGGCAGTATGGGAAACAAGTGCTTGATCAATTGGCACTCATTGCTTTAGGTCGTGCCGCAGGTTTTTCTTTAAATGAAATCGCAACAATGTTTGGACAAGATGGTAAGCCAGAGCTTGATCGGCAAAAACTAAAAGATAAAGCTGAACAATTAAAACAAATGGCAAAACGATTGCATTTTATTAGTCAAGGATTAGAACATGCTGCGGTATGTCCTGCTGAAAATCATATGGAATGTCCAACCTTCCAGAACTTTTTAAAAGCAGCAATTGCGGGAGAATATCAGCCAACAAAACTTTAATCAGTTTTTAGCGAAGAGGTTGAATTTTTAAGGTTCTATTAAATAGTTGGTCTTGTCATATTTTCGCCATAAAGATTTCATCTTTTTGAAGTAAAAACTTCATATAAGCTTGATTAAATTTGCTTAATTTTTTACCAACTGTATAAAACTATGAGCAAAAAAACTTTAGTCGCATTATTATGCTGTGCCAGTTTAGGATTGACGGCATGTAATGATGATAACGATCAAGAACAAACTTCACCTAATGAAAAAGTTACTGAACCGACCTTAATTTCTTTTGCCAAATTACCTGTAGAAACTTATGCGGCTGGCCCAGACTCTGGGGCATATGTGAAAGGTGCAAATGGAATTTATCCTCCATTTAAGGGTCAACCTGTACAAGGCTTTTCTGCTGCATTAAAAAATGAAGATGGCAGTTATATGGCAATGGCTGATAACGGTTTCGGAACTCAAGATAATTCAGCAGATTTTTTACTTCGTATTTATAAATTAAAACCTGATTTCAAAACTAAAGCTAAAGGCACGGGTCAAGTAACTGTGCAAAGCTTTATCCAGCTGCGTGATCCGAACAAATTAATTCCATTTAATATCGTGAATGGTGATACAGCTGAGCGTTTATTAACGGGTGCAGATTTTGATCCAGAGTCTATGCAACGTACTAATGATGGGACCTACTGGATTGGGGATGAGTTTGGACCTTATTTACTTCATTTTTCAGCGGACGGTGTGCTATTAGATGCACCAATCGCTTTACCAAATCCATTAAATCCGACTCAAGAATTACGTTCACCACAAAATCAGTTTAATAAAGCGCAAATTAATTTTGTAGAGCCTTTGGTTCAGCAAAGTGGTGGTTTTGAAGGAATGGCAATTTCACCAGATGGGCAGTATCTTTACCCGCTTATAGAAAAGCCAATTAAATCAATTCGGGAAACAGAAAGACAACTACTGATTTCTCAATTTGATCTGAAGAAAAAAGCGTATACAGGAAAATATTATTGGTTCCAGTTAGACAGCAAGGTAACCAATATTGGTGACTTCCAACTCTTTAATGATAAAGAAGGCATTATTATTGAGCGTGATGCGACCCAGAATAATTTAGGCGGATATAAAAAATTAATCCGTATTAAATTAAATGAGTCAGGTCAGCTAGTAAGCCGTGAAGATTTAGTCGATTTAATTAAAATTGCTAACCCGAATTTGTTGTATGGCACAGCTAGAGCAGGGGATATTGGTACGGGACAGGTTTTTGCCTTCCCATTTGAAACCATTGAAGATGTGATTATTGAAAATGGCACAACGCTTACTGTTTTCAATGATAATAACTTCCCTGGTTCGACAGGACGTAATGCAAAATTGGCTGATGATAATGAGATTATTCAGATTCGTTTGCCAAAAGCGTTGTTCTAATCTCTACAAATAAAAATTAAAACTGCGGCGGATTTTGTTCCGCCGTATTTTTTCCAAGAATAAAATATTGAGTAAAGTTTAATCAAATTAATTTCTATATTGTTGTTTTCGCATGTTTTATAAACAGGGAAAATGAATGAAATTCATGTTAAAATGATCAGCTTTCATCTTTAGATGTCTCTCCTCCATCTGCTAGCCGAGATTCGCAAGCCATGTCTACTGCCTACACCATGCAGACTGCGCCCAAAGCGCTGTTTGATTACGACAAATATTGGGCGTCGTGTTTTGAACCCGCACCATTTTTGCCGATGTCACGAGAAGAAATGGACCAACTCGGCTGGGATGCATGTGACTTTATTTTAGTCTGTGGCGATGCTTATATTGACCACCCATCATTTGTATCGGGTGTGATTGGGCGTGTACTTGAAGCACAAGGTTTCCGTGTCGGAATTATTGCGCAGCCAGATTGGACCAATGTTGAAAGCTTCCGCGTTTTAGGTAAGCCAACGATTGCTTGGGGTGTAACCGCAGGTAATATGGATTCGATGATTAACCGTTATACGGCAGATCGTAAAATCCGTTCTGATGATGCTTATTCTCCAAACAATGAACCAAATAAACGTCCTGACCGCGCAGCAACAGTTTATTGCCAGCGCTGTCGTGAAGCTTTCCCAGATGTACCAGTGTTATTAGGTGGTATTGAAGGTAGTTTACGTCGTATTGCGCACTACGATTATTGGTCAGATAAAGTTCGTCGTTCGATTTTGATGGATTCAAAAGCCGATTTACTCATGTATGGTAATGGTGAGCGTGCCATTATTGATGTGATGCATCGTTTGGCCAAAGGTGAAAAAATCCACGAGATTACTGATGTTCGTGGTACAGCATTTATTATTAATAAACATAACAAAGCATCAAAAGCAAAGTTTGTTGAAGTTGCGAGTAATGATGTAGATACGATTGGGCGTGTTGATCCAATTATTAACCCCTATGTCATGACTGAAGATATTGATGGCTGTGAGGTTGAAAAAGAAAAGGGTAACTCTTTAGCTCAGTATCAAGATTTCCAGAAAGAGATTGTTGCAAATCCGATTGTGCGTGAAGGCGACAAACTCGATGACGACACTCAAATCGTTCAATTAAAGCCGGCACCGTCAAAAGCAATTAAACACAAGTTGCCTCCACGCGAGTTGGCTGTAATTCGTTTACCTTCTTTTGAAGAAGTGTCAAATGATCACGTGCTTTACGCGCATGCAAACCGTATATTGCACCTTGAAACTAATCCGGGTAATGCCCGTGCTTTGGTTCAACGCCATGGTGAACGTGATGTCTGGATTAATCCACCACCAATTCCTCTAACGACTGAGGAAATGGATTATGTGTTTGATTTACCATATGTACGTTTGCCACATCCTACTTATGGTGATGCGCGTTTCCCTGCATTTGATATGATCAAATTCTCGGTCAATATTATGCGTGGCTGTTTTGGCGGCTGTACATTCTGTTCAATTACAGAACATGAAGGTCGTATTATTCAAAACCGTTCGGAAGATTCGATCTTACGTGAGATTGAAAAAATCCGTGATACTGCACCTAACTTCACAGGTATTATTTCAGATTTAGGTGGTCCAACGGCAAACATGTACCGTTTGCATTGTAAAGACCCAGAAATTGAGAAGAACTGTCGTAAACCTTCTTGTGTATATCCAGGCGTTTGTCAAAACTTGCATACTGATCATGCACCTTTAGTGCAGCTTTATCGTAAAGCACGTGCAATTAAAGGTGTGAAGAAAATTCTGATTGGTTCAGGTTTACGTTATGACCTTGCCGTACTCAACCCTGAATATGTAAAAGAACTAGTACAACACCACGTTGGCGGTTATTTAAAAATTGCTCCTGAACATACCGAAAATGGTCCTTTATCTAAGATGATGAAGCCGGGAATTGGTACTTATGATCGTTTCAAACAAATGTTTGACCGTTTCAGTAAAGAAGCAGGAAAAGAGCAATATTTAATTCCTTACTTTATTGCAGCACATCCGGGTACTTCAGATTATGACATGATGCACCTTGCAATTTGGTTGAAAAAGAATGGTTTCCGTGCCGATCAGGTACAGACGTTCTATCCATCGCCAATGGCAACTGCAACAACTATGTATTATTCGGGCAAAAACCCGCTTGCTAAAGTCGCTCGCTATACTGAAAAAGTTGATATTGTAAAAGGTGAGAAACGCCGTCGTCTGCATAAAGCATTCCTACGCTACCATGATCCAAACAACTGGCCATTGCTTCGTGAAGCTTTAAAAGAAATGGGGCGTGCAGATTTAATTGGTAATTCAAAGCAGCACTTGATCCCGACCTATCAGCCACAAGGTACTGCTGAAGGTGAATATAAGTCGGCACGTAAGAAGAACTCTTCTGTAGCGGGTGATTCAGCAAAACGTGGTCAGGGACAATCTCGTTCAGCAGCAGGGCAAAAACGTCCACAAAAAGGACAGGTTTTAACCCAGCACACTGGTTTGCCTCCTCGTGAAACAGGTGAGAAAAGACCATTTGGTGGAAAAAGTAAACCTAAAAGCAAGGTTCGTGGATATTGATAAAACAGGCTCTTAAATAGAGCCTGTTTTGTTTTTAAAGT
The DNA here is from genome assembly GCF_034650275.1 of Acinetobacter sp. IRS14. NCBI lineage: Bacteria > Pseudomonadati > Pseudomonadota > Gammaproteobacteria > Moraxellales > Moraxellaceae > Acinetobacter > Acinetobacter sp. IRS14. The sequence continues at coordinate 79,674 of NZ_JAOVFN010000015.1, read as the reverse complement.
GTCTATTTAAATCGTATAGTGAGATTTTTGAAGATTAAAAGTACAAAAAACGTAACGAATAATGATAAATAGCAAAAATCTGACGAGCTGCACTTGATTGTTGTAGACTCTATGATTATAAATAATGTGAGGGTGGCTAAATTTAAGCCAAGCTTGATAACTACAAGTGAAATTACTAAGTGAACCTTTTAAAAAACGGCTGTGTCGTTATCAATTAAAACAAAGTGTGATCTAGCAAAATCATTATAAAAAACCTAAAGGATTGGACCCATGTACTATTTAATCACGATCTTATTATTATTTTTGGCTGTTGTAATGGCAGTGAAAAGTCTTTCGCGAAGGCATCAACATGATAGTGCCTTGAAGCGCCGTGCAGTATTAACTAGCCATGAGCAAATGACATTAACCAGACTACAAACAGTTTTACCTAAATTTACCGTGTTGGCACATGTATCCTTTGATGCATTATTAACTACAAAATATGCGCATACACGTCGAAAATATCAAAATATGGCAGCTGATTTTGTTGTACTTGATCAAAATTATCAGGTTGTTGTCATTGTTGTTCTTGGTGAAAATGGTTTACGCCGTGCGCATCAGCAATATGAACGTCGTCTATTACAATTGGCTGGCTATCGTGTACTGCATTACAGTGAGGTGCCTGATTATCACGATCTAAGAAGGGACTTATTGACACCAGAAACAGAGATGGCAACTTTACATGCAACGCCGCAACTAGAAAGAATGTCAAATGCGTTTGTGAAGTCTTAAAAATTAGAGATTATAGCAATTGATTAGAGAACTCATTAAAGAAGATCTTAATAACATGCTGACATTAAAAATGTTAAAACTACTAAAAAATTGAGCAATATAACTAGGGATATTGCTCAATTTAGTGTCATTTTATATTTATAAAAATTATGGAAGTACTGCAACAACCGTCATTTCTACAAGCACGTCTGGTGCATAAAGTTTAGATTCGACACAAGTACGTGCTGGTGGATGTCCTTCACTAATCCATGCATCCCAAACTGCATTCATTGCTGCATAATCTTTGTCGATATCTTTTAGAAAAATCATAACAGAAAGAATATGGGTTTTATCTGTTCCAGCTTCTGCCAATAGACGGTCAATATTATCTAAAGTTTGTTGAGTCTGTGCTGTAACATCTACGCTTGTATCATCTGCGAGCTGGCCAGCTAAATGTACCAAATTACCTGAAATCGCAACTTCGCAGTAGCGTGAAGTCATGTGTAAACGCTTTACCGTCATAAAAATGCTCTAGGGTGGTTTTATTTAATAGTTTTGATTTTATGAAGAGTTACTGGGTTGGTGCAAGCAAGCAGAAAGGAATTTCAGTAGATTATTGTGATGAAGGGATATCTAAGCCATGTATCAAAAGAGCCCTGTAATATTCGGATTTGGTCGTCACGCCAATCACAGGACGATATGCCGAAAGTAAAGGTTGCTTTGGCATGTTGCAAATACATGGGTAATGAATATGCGTTGATTAGGTTACTCTAAAGTCTCAGTAAAAGGGAGTCTATTTTGTTTAAAAGTTGCTCTTTTGAGTGAAAATTAATCAATCACCAAAGGTTAAGTTGGAAGTCATCCGCTTGGGTTTGTAATTGATAAACTCCTATACCAATTAAGCGGAACTGAAAATGTTCAGGAATCTGCATTTCATTTAATAATAAAAATAAAACTTGGATTAAGTCCTGTAGCGACTGGATCGGTCTTTTAAAGCTTTTACTATGTTGTAAAGTCTGAAAATTCTTGAGTTTAAGCTTAATATTCACACCACGTGCATTGAGCTGTTTTTTCTCTAAGCTTTGCCAGACTTTCTCGGCTAGTCCCTGCCAATAGGGCTGACATTGAACCAAAGTAAAGTCACTATCGAAAGTTGTCTCTTTCGAAATTTGTTGGCGAGCTCTTTCAGCTTGAACAGGTCTATGGTCAATTCCTTGTGCATATAGATAGAGCTGTTGCCCATATTTACCAAAGTGGTGAACTAAAACAGCCTCTTCAATTTTCTGTAAATCGCCCAAAGTATGTAGTTGAAGTTGCTGTAATTTTTCCTGAGTGACTTTGCCGACTCCAGGAATCTTTTTAAGTGGCAAGTCTTGAATAAAACTAGCGACTTGCGAAGGTTTAATTACACATAAGCCATTCGGTTTATTCCAATCTGAAGCAATTTTTGCCAAAAATTTATTAGGAGCTACACCTGCTGATGCAGTCAGTCCAGTTAACCTAAAAATATCTTCCCGAATATGCATCGCAACCTCGGTTGCACTCGCAATCTGTTTTAGATTTTCTGTGACATCCAAATAGGCTTCATCGAGCGATAAAGGTTCAATAAGCAGAGTATATTGCTGAAAAATAGAGTGAATTTGAGCAGAGACTGTGCGGTATTTTTCAAAATTTGGTTCAATAATAACGACTTGAGGGCATAGTTTTCTTGCCTGACTCATCGACATGGCTGAACGCAAACCAAATTCACGGGCAGGATAGGATGCAGCAGCAATGACAGCTCGCGGATGATGCGAAGAAATAACCACAGGGAGATGCTTTAGATCAGGACGCTCTCGCAATTCGACTGATGCATAAAAGGCATCCATATCGATATGAATGATTTTGCGCATATTATTGTGCTTTCACGATGCCTTGCTGCTGTAAGAATTGGTGCCATTCTTTGACTGAACCCTCATAAACATTTAAGTCTATGGGCTTTATTATCCCTTCAATTTTACCCTGATTACTATGCTGCCAAAAGAGCCATTTTCTCTTGTCTTTAAGTTCAGGTTTACCTTCATAATCACGAACCCAAAGTGGTGTATTAGGAAAACTACCGATTAACACAATGTGATAAAAAGTTTTAGAAATATAAAATATAGGCTGTTTGCCATAATGCTGTTTTAGGCGATCATGCATGATGCCTATTTCTTTAAGTAATTCTTCTTTGGTATGCGAATTAATACAGTTACCGTCATATTCCAGATCAATGACGGGAGGAAGAGCATCTAATTTTTTAGGTACAGTCGCAATAAAGTTATCAGCTTGTGTCTTTCCATCACGACACAGGCGATAAAAGTGGTAAGCCCCTACATGAAACCCATGTTCACGAGCTTTGAGCCAGTTTTCTTGAAATTTTGAATCTTTGTAATCACCGCCTTCAGTTGCTTTTAAATAAACGAATTGGAACTTTTCCGGTGATATTTTTTTCCAGTTAATATCTTCTTGATGATGAGAAATATCAAAGCCTTGAACTGGATAATCTTGTGCAACGGCTTTTTGCTGATAGAACAGACCAAAATAAGCCAGAACTCCCATAACACATCCCAAGCCAATTCCGATAAAGGTATTGTACCGTGCTGTGAAAAAGGTTTTAGCCAGTTTGGTCATGCAAAACTCATTAAAGATTTGAAGCCGACATCATAACGTGATTCGCGAGCGAGAAACCACGCTAAAAATGCAACGGCTTATACGGGGGTATTTTTTGGAATTTGCCAGAAAATAAGCGCTGTAATGACATTGATACAGCCGAGGCAAATTAAAGTGACATGGAATGCAGTGGTCACATGGTCAGCTCCATAATAGTCAGTAAAGATATTAATGAGTGTGCCCGCAAGTGCTACGCCAATACTCATTGATAGCATCATGATCATCGATAAGAAACTATTACCGCTACTTGCATCTTGTTGAGGCAAATCTTTTAAGGTCAACGTGTTCATACCCACAAATTGCAGTGAGTTTAATGTGCCAAATAAGAAAAAGTGTAAGGCTCTAAACCAAGTTGGAGTGTCGACTGTCATGATGGCGAAAGAGGCAATACATAGCCCGACCAGCGTTGTGTTGATGAGTAAAAAACGTCGATAGCCAATCTTTTGGATAATCGGTCTGACAATTGGCTTTGAAAATAACGAGCCTAACACCAGTGGAATCATCATTAAACCAGCAATAAAGGGTTCAAAACCAAAAGCCACCTGTAGCATGAGCGGTAAAACAAAAGGTAAAGCATTACCACCAAAGCGGGCAAAGAAATTACCTAAAATACCAATCGCATAGATTTTGTTTCTAAAGAGTCGACTGCGGAATAATGCATTTTGATGAGTGTGGGAGTGATAGGCATACCAAAGTGTTGCAATTATGCCGACGACTAAAAGTGAAATGCTGAACCAGTTTGAATATTCAGGTGAGGCTAAATGTTCGATACCCAAAGACCATCCAATCATGGCCACCACTAATAAGATGAAGCCACCTAAATCAAATGTTTTGACTGAAGGTTCTTTTAAATTAGGCATGACTTTTAATGTCATTAAGATGCCTAAGATACCCATGGGAATATTAATCAGGAAAATCCAGTGCCAAGTTGCAACTTCAACTAACCAGCCACCTAAAGTTGGACCAGCCAACGGCCCGAGTAAACCTGCAAGACTCATTAAGCTCATTGCAGCTAAGAACTGAGTTCGGGGAATAATCTTTAAAAGTGATAGTCTGCCAACAGGAAGTAGTAAGGCTCCGCCTACGCCTTGGATGACTCGGAAAAATAAGAGTTCATTGAGGCTCTGAGAAAGACCACAACCTAAAGAGGCTAAAGTAAAAATAACGATTGCCGATAAGAAAATATTTCTAACACCAAAGCGGTCTGCTAACCATCCACTTAAAGGAATGCAGGCAGCTACTGATAAAACATAGGCCACAACTACGCTATGCATGCGTAGAGGGTCTTCATTTAAATGGTGAGCCATTGCAGGAATAGCTGTATTTACAATTGTTGTGTCCAAAGCCTGCATAAAAAAGCCAATGGAAACCAAAAGTACGAGTAAGCGATATTCAGGTTGCAAGGCTTGGTGAGTCGGCGTGGCATTCATAACATTTGAAAGTTAACGTTTTGGTCTAGTGTAAAACAAATTGAAAGTAAAAAAAGTAAGACAATGTTGATTACCCCTTTAATAAATCTAAGTGCTTTTGAAGGTAGCGGTGAAAATAGTTAAAACAAAAAAAAGCGGCAGAACCGCTTTTTTATGGAGAGTAGGTGGGTAACTAAACAACAAATCTTTTCGGCATTTTTAAATTTTTAATGACGTTATAAATTTGATCGACATCATCACATACAATTAATTTAGCTCGGTGCTGAAGGGGAAGAAAACCTTCTTGAACCGCATGGTCTAGTTGGGCAATCAATGCATTATAAAAGCCATTTACGTTATACAAAATCATGGGTTTTTGATGTTGATTAAGTTGGCCCCAAGTGGCTATTTCCAATATTTCTTCGAATGTTCCTAAACCGCCGGGTAATGCAATAAATGCACTTGCACGCTCTGCCATCATGGCTTTGCGCTCGTGCATGGTTTCTACGATATGTAATTCGGTTAAGCCAGCATGGGCTACTTCATAGTCGAGCATAAATTCAGGAATGACACCGACAGCTTCTCCGCCGTTTGCGAGAACGCTTTCAGCAACTTGTCCCATTAAACCAATACTGGCACCACCGTAGACTAAACCGAAACCTTGGTCAGCAATTCCATGAGCGAGTTCAATCGCCTTTTCTCGGTAGATCGGGTTATTTCCCGCACGTGAACCACAATATAATGCAATAAGAGGTTGTTTTGTTTTTACAGCTGTTATTGGTGAATCATTTACTGCCATTGTTAATACGCTATTCATTGTTTTATTTTCACCTTATCACGTTCATATTTCTTGTCTACACTAAGCAAAAAATATGACAACTTTATAAGCAGATTTATAGTAAAGACTAACGTTTTGTATGGGTTTAGTGAATGCCTGTCATGAACAAATAAAAATGATGAATTTATGTTAAATCTTGCCTATACTAAAAATTCGTTTAACAACATATGAACAAATATGGGTAGTGGTTGTAGTCGCTCCGTTTTAATTTCTTGTCCTAAAAAAACATTTTCCCTCCTTTGTATGGGCATGCCTGCTGTGTTGCCAAATAAAGATAAAATCCAATCAGCACAGGAGCAGGATCGATGATCTTTGAATGGATGTCTGATCCATCTGCTTGGGTGGGTTTAGCAACTTTAATCGTTCTTGAAATTGTATTGGGGATCGATAACCTCGTTTTCATCGCTATTTTGGCTGAAAAACTGCCGCCAGAGCAGCGAGCTAAAGCACGTATAATTGGTTTAATACTCGCCTTAGGAATGCGGCTAATACTTTTAGCTTCGATTGCTTGGGTCGTGACACTGACAGAACCACTCTTCCATATTTTTAATCACCCATTCTCTGGGCGTGATTTGATCTTGTTGTTCGGTGGTGTGTTCTTGCTCTTTAAAGGCACCATGGAATTGCATGAGCGCATGGAAGGTAATCAACTTCATAAAGAAGATAACCCTGTTCATGCTGCGTTCTGGATGGTCATTGTCCAGATTGTTGTGCTTGATGCTGTGTTCTCGTTAGATAGTGTGATTACCGCTGTAGGTATGGTGAAAGAACTGTCTATTATGATGGTTGCAGTTGTAATTGCTGTCGGAATCATGTTGTGGGCATCGAAACCGCTCATGGATTTTGTGAATAAGCATCCAACGGTTGTTATTCTGTGTCTTGGTTTCTTGATGATGATTGGTTTCTCTTTGGTGGTGGAAGGTTTTGGTTTCCATATTCCGAAGGGCTACTTATATGCTGCAATTGGCTTCTCGGTTTTGGTGGAAATTATCAACCAAAGCATGCGTCGCAATCAGGAAAAACTGGTTACAACTACAGACTTACGTTATCGCACTGCTTCAGCCGTGTTACGTATGTTAGGCAGTAAAAGCAGTGGTTCTAGCTCAGATACGCAATCTTCTGATAAAGAAGACGTATTGGCTACACAAGCTTTTGCAGATGAAGTATTTGATGAAGAAAATGGCGCTTATCATAGTGTGCTTGTGCAAGGTGTTCTTAGTTTATCAGAACGTCCTGTAAAGTCTGTTATGACTCCACGCCCTGAACTTGAGTGGATTGATTTAGACGACGAACCAGAAGTTTTAAAAGAACGTTTAATGTCAATGACACACTCTCGTTTGATTGTTGCACGTGGTGAGCTTGATAATATTGAAGGTATTGCACTTACTCATAAAGTTCTAAATGGCTTTATTGAAACAGGTGTAGTCGATTTCCAAAAGCATTTACGTGAACCTGTCATTGTGCATGAAAATGCTCAAGTACTTATGGTGATGGAGCAATTACGTCAAGCACCGTTACAAATGGCAATCGTTTTAAATGAATATGGTTCAATTGAAGGTATTGCAACGCCAATTGATATTCTAGAAGCCATTGCGGGTGAATTCCCTGATGAAGATGAGCTAGATGCAGCCGCTGAGAGTTTGGCAGATGGTTCATTAATACTTGAAGGTTCAACGGACATTCGCCACGTATCACTTTTATTAGGCCGTGATTTGGTCGATGAGAGTGAACAGTATTCAACTTTGTCAGGTTACTTGCTGTTCCATTTAGGCCGTTTACCAGAAAATGGTGAAGCTGTTGAAGCAGATGGTTATCGCTTTGAAGTGATTACGATGGAAGGTCATAAAATCGAGAAAGTTCATATTGTTTCTATCGAACAAGATGAATCAAAAGATTAAATGACATTTTAAGTCTAGAAACATCATAAAATAGCTCAACTCTGAGCTATTTTTTTATTTGAGAAACACAAAATGACTCAACACATTTGTCCATGTGGAAAAGGCAGCTATGCAGAATGCTGTGAGCCTTTACATTTAGGCACAGCAAAAGCCCTGACAGCAGAGCAGCTGATGCGTTCGCGTTATAGTGCTTTTGCATTACAGCAAATTGATTATATTGTTCAAACAACCGCTTTAGGTCAGCAAACTGCACTTGATAAAGATGCTATTGCAGACTGGAGTAAACAAAATCAATGGTTGGGTTTAGACGTCGTTAACGCCAAAGAAAAACTCGATAAAACCCATGCACAGGTTGAATTCAAGGCACATTATCATGATGGACAAAAAGCTCAGGTTCACCATGAGGTTTCACATTTTGTATATCATCAACAACAATGGTTTTTTCTTGATCCCACGGTAGATATGCATGTCACCATGAAACAGCCTTGTATATGTGGCTCTGGAAAAAAATTTAAACAATGCTGTGCACAATTCCTATAACTTTATCTTAAAATACGCGCACCGTTTGGCCTGAGGGAAAGGGCAATGTTACTCACCGTTATTTATATTATTGCGATTACTGCCGAAGCCATGACAGGCGCACTGTCTGCTGGGCGACGGAGTATGGACTGGTTCGGTGTCGTACTGATTGCCTGTGTGACTGCTTTAGGTGGTGGGTCTGTACGTGATGTATTACTTGGTCACTATCCTTTAACTTGGGTAAAACATCCTGAATATTTAGTTCTGACTTGTTGTGCTGCATTTGTCACAATCATTATTGCCAAATGGATGCGTCATTTACATAACATCTTTTTGGTGCTCGATGCCTTAGGTCTAATTGGATTTACCATTATTGGTTGTCAGATTGCTTTACAAATGGGGCATGGTTTTGTCGTATCGGCAGTAGCTGGGGTGTTAACTGGCGTTTCTGGCGGTATTTTGCGTGACATTTTATGTAACGACGTTCCGTTCGTTTTCCGTCGCGAACTTTATGCGAGTATTTCTTTTGTAGCGGTCATTTGCTATTGGGTATGCTTAGATTTGGGATTCAGTTTAGAGTTAACTGTTATTTCAACCTTAATTTTCGGTTTTACTCTGCGTTTGATTGCGATCTATTTCGGCTTAGAAATGCCTAAGTTTATTTATAAAGATGACGATGCAGAATCAGCTTCATCAACCGATGAACATTAATCATGCAGAATACGATGTGAGCATGCTATAACAATTAAATATTGTATTGCTCACTTATTCTTTCCAGTAGAGTTTTCTTATGGATCTGGTTTCACGTATACAAAATCTTCCAATTGGCAAATTCCACTACACATTATTGTGGGTGGTTGGTTTAGGTTGGATGTTTGATGCGATGGACACCGGTATTATTGCTTTTATCATGACAACGCTTGTTAAAGACTGGGCATTAACACCAGCCGAAAGCGGTTGGATTGTCAGTATTGGCTTTGTAGGAATGGCTATTGGGGCAGTTTGCTCGGGAGCCTTAGCCGATCGTTTTGGTCGAAAGACAATATTTGCCACAACCATGGCAATTTATAGTATTGCGACCGCCTTATGTGCTTTTGCTCCAGATTTAAAATGGTTATTGATTTTCCGTTTTATTGTTGGCCTTGGACTTGGTGGGCAGTTACCTGTTGCGGTGACATTGGTGAGTGAATATATACCCTCACATGTACGTGGTCGTTTTATTGTATTACTTGAAAGTTTTTGGGGTTTAGGCTGGTTAGTTGCAGCGTTAATTTCTTATTTTATTATTCCTAAATTTGGCTGGCATATCGCATTTCTGATGGGCGGCCTCCCTCTGATTTATATTCTAGTGATTTGGAAAAAACTTCCCGAGTCGATACCGTACCTGATTAACCGTGGACGTATTGAAGAAGCGCATACATTAGTTCAAAAACTAGAAGCTCAGGCGGGTGTTCAAATCGTTCATCACATTGAAGTTGTGCCTGTCGCTATACAACAAAAGGTCTCTTTTAAACAACTTTGGAGTGGCCCTTTTGCACGCCGTAGTTTAATGCTTTGGCTCATCTGGTTTGGGATCGTCTATTCCTACTACGGTATCTTTACGTGGTTGCCAAGTTTATTGGTGAAACAGGGTTATGACATTGTTAAATCTTTTGAATATGTTTTGCTGATGATTTTGGCACAGCTACCCGGTTATTTGGCAGCAGCATGGTTTGTAGAGCGATTGGGTAGAAAAATTACTCTCGCTTCATTTATCGGGTTTTGTGCATTGTCTGCATATTTCTTTGGACAAGCCGACAGCGTAAATAGCATTATGTTTTGGGGCTGTCTCATGTCTTTCTTTAATTTAGGGGCATGGGGCGTGTTATACACCTATACGCCAGAACAATATCCAGCCAATATTCGGGCTTTTGGTTCGGGCTGGGCATCGGCAATGGGGCGTTTAGGCGGAATTTTGGCGCCGATTGTCGTTACTCATATGATGGTTGCAAAGCATGGATTTAGCCATGTTTTTATGATGTTTACTGTTGTTTTACTTTTGGTCGCGGCTGTAATTTTAATATTAGGTGAAGAAACCCAAGGGAAAAGACTAGAGTCGATAGGTCTCTAGTTTTGCCTAACTTTATAGCAAGTAACTAAAAATATAGAGAGATGAGACATAATTTGACGCTCAGGTGACAGACTCCCTCTTGTGTCTGTAACATAGCCCACTTAGCATAAGACTCATTTAAAATAACGACTGATTTGGAAGATAAGCTGACTATGACCAGCCTTGCGCATCAAGCGACAGAAAACCGCTCTGTAGCCGAATTTACTGAACAGGCTTACTTGAATTATGCCATGTACGTCATTATGGACCGTGCATTGCCGCATATCAGTGATGGCTTAAAGCCTGTACAGCGCCGTATTGTCTATGCCATGAGCGAGCTAGGCTTAAAAAATAGCGGCAAGCCAAAAAAATCAGCACGTACAGTAGGTGATGTGCTCGGTAAATACCATCCTCATGGTGACTCGGCATGTTATGAAGCGATGGTATTGATGGCTCAGCCATTTAGTTATCGTTATCCTTTAATTGAAGGACAAGGTAACTGGGGGGCACCAGATGATCCTAAGTCATTTGCTGCGATGCGTTATACCGAAGCAAAACTTTCTGCCTACAGTGAGTTGTTATTAAATGAGTTAGGTCAGGGCACAACTGACTGGCAAGATAACTTTGATGGTTCATTAAAAGAACCTATTACGTTGCCAGCGCGTATTCCTAATATTCTACTCAACGGCACAACCGGTATTGCCGTTGGTATGGCGACGGATATTCCTCCGCATAATTTACGTGAAGTGATTAAAGGAACGATTGCCTTAATTCGTAACCCGCAAACTTCAGATGAAAAAGTGGCTGAATATATTCCAGGGCCAGATTTACCAACAAAAGCTGAAATTATTACTCCGCCAGAAGAATTACTCAAAATCCAGACCACTGGTCGTGGTAGTTACCGCATGCGAGCGGTTTATACCATCGAAAAAAATGAAATCGTGATTACTGAACTGCCTTATCAAGTATCGGGCTCTAAGGTGATTACTCAAATTGCCGACCAAATGCAGGCCAAAAAGCTACCATTAGTCGTTGATATTCGTGACGAGTCGGATCATGCAAACCCAACACGATTAGTGATTGTACTTCGCTCTAACCGTATTGATGCAGAAGCGGTAATGAGCCACTTATTTGCAACCACCGATCTAGAGTCGAGCTACCGTGTTAATTTAAACATGATTGGTGAGGATGGACGTCCTCAGGTTAAATCGATTCGTCGTATCTTGCTTGAATGGATTGAGATCCGTAAAAAAACGGTAACTCGTCGTTTAGAGTATCATTTAAACCGAATTGAAAAACGTCTGCATATTTTGGCAGGTCTTTTAATTGCTTATCTTGATATTGATACCGTCATTCGTATTATTCGTGAAGAAGATCAGCCTAAACCTGTCTTGATGGAACATTTCAATATTGATGAGATACAGGCAGAAGCAATTTTAGAACTCAAGTTGCGTCATTTAGCAAAACTTGAAGAGATGGAAATCCGTCATGAACAAGATGAGCTTGCTGCAAAAGCTGCCATTATTCGTGAGCAATTGGAAAATCCAGAATCTTTAAAAAATCTGATTATTGGTGAATTAAAAGAAGACGCGAAAAAGTTTGGTGACGAACGCCGTTCTCCAATCGTGGTGCGTGCTGAAGCTGTTCAGATTAAAGAACAGGATTTAATGCCAGCTGAAGCAGTAACGGTGGTTTTATCTGAAGCTGGATGGATTCGTGCTGCAAAAGGTGCGGATGTTGATGCAGAGAATTTAAACTATCGTGCGGGCGACCAATATTTAAGTCACGCTGTGGGTAAAACCAATCAACGGATCTATTTCCTTGATGAGACAGGGCGTAGTTATGCCTTGCCTATTAGTAGTTTGCCATCAGCAAGAGGTTTGGGCGAACCTTTAAGTTCTAAACTTGCTCCTGCAAGTGGTGTGTCGTTTATTCAGGTTTATCTAGAAGACGAAGAGTCAGAACTTATCGCTGCGAGTACCTCTGGTTATGGGTTTAAAACTCAAACTAAACAGTTAGATACCAATGCCAAGGCAGGTAAGACATTCTTGTCTGTTCCTGAAAAATCAAAAGCTTTACCATTAATATCTGCTCAGAATATGACGCACTTAGCGGTGCTCAGCTCAGCAGGTCGACTCTTGATTATTGATTTGGCAGAACTACCAAATCTAAATAAGGGTAAAGGTAATAAGTTGATACAACTTGATGAGAAAGAGCAAATTTTATCCATGACAACCCTGAACTTAGATGAAATAATTCAGGTGGTTGCAGGTCAGCAACATCTAAAATTAAAAGGTGATGATCTACAAAAATATATGGGTAAACGAGCTTCAAAAGGTCAGCTCTTACCACGTGGATATCAAAAAGCAAATAAACTGTTGATTCAGAGATAAAGCTAGCGTCTGGCAACATAAATACGCTATATATGGCAACATGTTCAAGCAATGAACTGAACTTGTTGGTATTGAATAACGATTAAAAGGACAGCAATTTGGAGTACGTAATTTGTACTCCATGCAAAAAATTTGGCAGAGTTAAATTGTCAAAACTTCTGTCTCATAATCTTGTTCGAAGTGTCATGAATGTGCCAATAAGTTTTAAATATGTTCTGGCACCAAGAAGCTAAAGAATAGCTGGGGCATTGAATAACAGTTATTACTAAGGATTACGAATCGGAGATAATGGCATTATGGAAAAAATTTGGTTTGCAGAATACCAAAAAACAGGGATTCCAGAAACAGTAGCATTGCCTGCGGAAAATACCTCACTTGTTGATATTTTTGAGAGTAATTTCCAAAAATTTGGTTCTCGCGATGCCTTTATCTTTATGGATAAAGCGATGTCATTTAATGAGTTAGAACTTGCAAGCCGTAAGTTCGCGACCTATTTGCAAAATTTGGGGTTAGCAAAAGGAACTCGTGTGGCAGTGATGATGCCGAATGTATTGCAGTATCCTGTAGTTGCATTAGCTGTGTTACGTGCAGGTTTAGTGTTAGTAAACGTTAACCCACTTTACACTGCACGTGAACTTGAGCATCAATTAAATGACTCAGGTGCAGAAGTCCTTGTGATTATCGAAAACTTTGCCAGTGTTTACCAAAGCATTTTAGGTAAAACTCCAGTGAAGCATGTTGTAGTTGCATCAGTAGGAGACATGCTCGGTACACTCAAAGGTACTCTGGTGAATTTTGTATTACGTAAAGTACGTAAACAAATTCCAGCTTGGAATATTCCAGGGCACGTTAAATTTAACTCAGCATTAAATAAAGAAAATGCGAGTAATTATAAGCGTCCGACTTTAACTTTAAGTGATACTGCTGTACTTCAATACACTGGTGGTACAACAGGCGTTTCAAAAGGTGCAGAGCTTACCCACCGTAATCTTGTAGCAAACTTACTTCAGTGTGATGGTATTTTCCAAAGTAAATTTGGAGCAAATGATGGTGCTAAAGGCGACCGTATTGTTTGTGCATTACCGCTTTATCATATTTTTGCGTTCATGGTTTGCGCGATGTACGGTATGTATAAAGGTCAAGCAAATATCTTGATTCCGAACCCTCGTGATTTACCAGCTGTTATTAACGAATTACGTAAATATCAACCATCATTCTTCCCAGCGGTAAACACATTGTTTAATGCTTTAGTGAACAATGAAGAATTCAAACAACTTGACCATAGCAATTTAAAAATGGCGATGGGCGGTGGTATGGCCGTTTTACCTTCTACAGCAGAAGCGTGGAAGAAAATTACTGGTACAACCATTATTGAAGGTTATGGCTTGTCAGAAACTTCACCGGTAGCAACCGCAAATCCACCTGCTTCTACTGAATTTAGCGGCACTATTGGTATTCCGTTACCTTTAACTGAAGTTGCTATTTTAGATGATGACGGTAAAGAAGTTGCTTTAGGTGAGCAAGGTGAAATCTCGATTCGTGGTCCTCAAGTGATGAAGGGCTACTGGAATCGTCCTGATGAGACAGCTAAAGTCATGACAGCAGATGGTTTCTTCCGTACGGGTGACATCGGCGTGATGGATAGCCGTGGATATACAAAAATTGTAGACCGTAAAAAGGATATGATTTTGGTTTCTGGCTTTAACGTTTACCCAAGTGAAATCGAAGAAGTTATTGCTAAACATCCAAAAGTATTGGAAGTTGCAGCCATTGGTGTTCCAGATGAAAAATCAGGTGAAGTGCCAAAACTCTTTATTGTGAAAAAAGATCAAAGCTTAACGACTGAAGAAGTTTTGAGCTTCGCTAAAGAAAACTTAACAGGCTATAAACGCCCTCGTTATGTTGAGTTTATGGATGAATTACCAAAATCAAATGTAGGCAAAATTTTACGTAAAGACTTACGTAAACCAGCCTAATCAGTTAATAAAAAAAAGCGCCTTAGGGCGCTTTTTTTATTTTAGTTTTTATGGCTTTTTATAAACCAGCGGTCTATATAAGGACGTCCAATTCCGACCATCCCAACAAAAACAAGCATTGTGCCAAGTTGCAGGCGTAGGTGAGTTAAATCAAGCTGATCGTAACTTAAATAATTATCTGCTAAGCAATATATCGTAATCACAATGAGCCAGTGCCACAAAGTAAGTCGTTTAATACCGACTGCAATAAAGGTAATTGTTAAAATAACAAAGGTGCCAAGTGTCGACTGCCAATTCAAATTTGCACAAATCACACTAAGTAAAAAAGCCATAATAGGGAGAACGATTTTTAATATGCGATCTATCTGAAGTTGATTCTGTTTTTGCTTATCCAAGACTTCAAACAATTCTTTTTGATCAGGTTGTTGCATACATGGCCCTATTAATCAGTGATGATAAGTGATTGCATAAAATTTCAGGTAAAAACGCAATGTTATGATAGCATGATCAACAGTATTTTCAGTGATGGATGGCACTATGCAGGGCATCAGCGGCATTATCTATATTATTTTAGTGGCATGTTTGCTGCCATACGCATTTACCGTAATTGCAAAGTTTACAGGTGGTTTTCAGCCTGCCGATAATCAAAACCCGAGAGCTTTTTTTGCCAAAACAACTGGTTTGGCTGCTCGTGCAAATGCCGTACAACAAAATAGTTTTGAAAGCTTACCTTTATTCTTAACGGCTATTTTAATGGCAGAATATATGGTCGTTCCAGAATATTTTATTCTGAGATTAGGTTGGGCATATATTATTTTAAGAGTAATTTATGGGATCTGTTATTTAAGTAACTGGGCAACTTTACGTTCGATTGTCTGGTTCTTATCTATATTGTGCCCAATCTTCTTATTAGTGGTCACGATTAAACTGACTTGAGTGTCATTCTGTCATCATTCATATCAACTTTCGCGTGTGCGCATTGTATAATCGGCATCATTTTGATGATATCCACGCTATAATCGAGTGGATTTTACATCTGACTTCATAACGAAAGAGTATTGATATGAGTTACAGCAATATCCCAGCAGGTAAAGATGCCCCAAATGACATCTATGTCATCATTGAAATTCCTGCAAATGCAGCACCAATTAAATATGAAATCGATAAAGATTCTGATGCATTGTTTGTAGACCGTTTCATGGGCACAGCAATGTTCTATCCAGCGAACTATGGTTATGTTCCAAATACTTTGTCTGAAGATGGTGACCCGTTAGACGTACTTGTTGTAACTCCACATCCTGTTGCTGCTGGTTCAGTCATTCGTTGCCGTCCAGTGGGCAAATTAAAAATGGAAGATGATGGTGGTATCGATGCGAAATTAATCGCTGTTCCACACGAAAAATTGTCTCCATTGTATAAAGACGTTAAGGAATATACAGATCTTCCTCCGTTATTGATTAGCCAAATTGAGCATTTCTTCAGTCACTATAAAGATTTAGAACCAGGTAAGTGGGTAAAAATCAGTGGTTGGGAAGGTGCTGACGTTGCTAAAGCTGAAGTATTAAAAGCAATTGAAGCTGCTAAATAAGCTTTAATTGATAAGGCTCAGAATGCCTCAATTGATATTCTGAGCTTAATAAAAAACCTACATCTGTTGCCAGATGTAGGTTTTTTTATGCTTGATAGATTTGTGAATTAGAATAATTTCACAGGAATATCAAGGAATAGACGCCATTCATTGGTGTCCCCAATGTAAGCACCTTGGTATGAATCGCTTGCACGATAGTACGAGTTACGAATACGAAGGCTTGCATCTTTAGCAAAACCGCTTTGAACAGTGTATTTCACTTGGTTAAAGAACTCACGTTCCTGAGCACTGTCAGTTACATTTCTAACTTTGATGTCCCAACCGTATACAAATGCAGTCGTCCAGTTTAAACCAGGTAATACACCTAACTTACCAAAATCAACGTTGTATTGAATTTGTGCTGATTTTTCATCGTTACCGATGAAGTCAGACAAATAAGAGTTCGGTAAATAGATACTTTGGCCACCGTCAGCATTACCACCGTAATCATAACCAACATTACCACTGTTTTGTTGGTATGCTAACATCACACTATGTGGACCAGTTGCATAAGTACCTGAAATTGCCCAAATATTATTTGTCTTTTCTTCGCCTGCTATACCAGTTTTACCATAATCTGGTGCTACTGCTCCAGTAGCTGAGTAGGTATTCGCATTCGCATCGAATTTAGTGTGGTAGCCACTAAAATCGTAAGTTAATGAACTGTCATTCGCCAAAGGCTGTTTATAGTTTACATTTACATAATGGCGTTCAAGAGCATTTTTACTGTCTAGACCATAGTAAGATGCATTCAAGTTGTCATCAAATTTATATTTAGCACCCCAAACAATTGCACGGTCAAGATGACGACCATCTGTATTCACCTGATCAGAATATTGATCTTTAGTAAATTTACCAGCAATCACTTCTAAATTTTTAATTTCATGACTAGTTAACAAAGTACCCGTGAAATATTCAGGCACCAAACGTGCTGTGTTACTTGCTAGAACTGGTAAATCAAGTACTTGAGTACCGTAACGTACTGTTGTATTTGAGAAACGTGCTTTAACGTTAGCACCACCACGTGCCCAGTGATCATAAGAATCACCAGCACCTTTTGTTGGTACGCCATCATCATTGAGACCAGTTTCACGTGGAATCATGTTATTGCCAGCGTTTTTGTTTGCGCCGATTTTAAATGAACCATCGCCAACAACACCTACACCGAAACCGACAATACCAGGAGTAAAGCCAGAATCAATATTTACGATTGCTGTTTGAGCAAATGAACTGGTATCATCCACGCCATTTTTTTTGTCACGGCTGATGTAACCTGTACGGAAGAGAATAGAACCGTTCGCATCTTCAACAAATCCTTTTGCCTCACTTTGCTCGCTTGCCTGAGCTGAGGAAATTATTGCCGCAGAAATGAGAACTGCTAATGTAAGTTTTTGTGCATTTAGCATATTTAAAGAACCTCATAAAAACGATAAATCCTGTGCCTTGTTATTGTTCAGGGCCTAGGATTTGAATCAATTGTATAAGTAATCTATAAAAAAGATATATTTTTGTTGATTTTATTTTATATATGCTATGCAGAAATTGATTAATGTGCTACTGCTTGTTGACTAAATTTACTATTAACCTTTTATACTTAATGTATTGTTTAAAATAAAAAAAGTAATTTATTTTTTAGTGTATTTTTACCATTTATTTTATATTCCAAGCTCAAAAAATAGTTGATTCTTCTGTTTGTTTTTTGATCTTTTTTGGTGGATATGTTTACTTTTTGATCTTCTCTTGAGTTGATTTTTTCGACAAATTATTTTAAATATTTTTTAAATTGTTACTTTATAACATTATTTTGAAGAATGATGTGCAAAAATAGATCACTGTAGAAGACCAATAGAATTTAATTTAATTGGTCAAATTTAGTGCGATATTCTGCGTAAATTTTGTGCATTACTCTTTTTGCTTATATTGCTGATTAAAAAAGACCCAAAATAGTTCATAAGTTTAAAAATAGAAAAAATAAAGAAATCTAATTAAATGAAATGCCCATTTACAGACCATTAAAAGCCGAGCGTTAAGAAATTTACGTAATTTTTATATTTCCTAATCAAGGCTAAATAGAAATTTTACATTGAGTAAATGAATACTTCCCATCGTGGTTACTAGTTTCCGATAAGGGGTTTTCATATGCTTATTATTTCTAAACGGACAAGAATTTTATTTTATTTTATTGTTTTTTATAGATATATATTTATGAAGAATAAGCGGGGGTTTCATTGTAAGACAAGTTTGATCTCAAAATTAATGAAGTGCATTGATAGCCAATATGGAATTGGCACAGCAATTGCTAAAGCTTAAGTAACACAATGTGTTTTATATACATAAATCGTGCATTCATTATGGGGGAGATCAGAATGATGAAATTTGCACTTAAGACCTTAGGTCTTGGTATCTTTGCAGCAGGCTCAACGATGGTTATGGCTGAACCTGCACCATCTTTTTATGGCATCACGACAACAGGAAGTGTAGCGGCAACTACTGACTATCGCTTCCGCGGAGTTACTCAATCCTCAAATAACCCTGCAATTCAAGGTGGTTTTACTTTTTCTCATAAGTCGGGTGCTTATTTATCACTCTGGGGTTCAAGTGTTGATTTTGGAGTAACTGGCAACTCAACAGAAACTGATGTCGCTTTGGGGTATACCAATACTTTGAAATTAACGGATACGCTTGCGCCTACTTATGATGTCGGTGTAATTCATTATGGCTATATTGGTTCTGGTCATAGTTTTGACCGTAATGGAATTGGTTATGATGGTGAAAATGGATTAGATTTTAATGAGGTTTACGGTAAATTAACTTTTGCTGATTCTTTATTTAAAGGGGATGCACTTAGCGTAGGTGTGAACTATTCAGATGATTACTGGGCTCATTCTAAGCAGTTCTGGTATTTTAATGTCGGTTATTCAGCGCCAATTGCAGATACAGGATTTACTGGACTTGCATCAGTTGGCTATAACAAATTCAAAAATAAAGATGCTTTAGCCGTAGTTGCTGGTGGTCCAGGTAAAGACGATAGCTATATCGATTATAAAGTGGGTGTAAACCGTAACATTCTAGGCATTTTGGCTGAGCTAGATGTTGTTGGTACAGACATTAGTACTTCTGGTATGACTGATGCTCAGAAAAAACCTTACGACACAGGTTTAGTGTTTAGTTTAACTAAAACATTCTAAGTTTATGCTGTAAAAAAGCGGGTTTATTGACCCGCTTTTTTATTAGTTGTCTATTTCAGAAAGTAGCTGTTTTAACTGGTTAAGCTCAATATCCGTAGCTTTAGATAGTGGCTTACGTGGTGAACCCGCAGCAACACCTTTTAGCTGTAAACCTGCTTTAATCGTTTTGGGTAAACCACCAGTTACAATAAAGCGTAGTAGAGGAAGTTGCTGATAAAATGATTTTTTGGCCTGTTCTAATTCACCATTTTTTACATGTTCGATAAGTTGTTGAGGTTGTTGATCTAACAGATTTGGCGCTGCTGTACACCAACCACTTGCTCCAGCACATAAAGCTTCTAAAGCTAGAGGGTTGCAGCCGTTATAAAACGGAAGTTCTCCTTTTGAGAGTTCTTGAATTTTATGTATACGTTGGATATCACCACTGCTTTCTTTCACCATCGTAATATTTGCAATGTTGTTAAACATGCGCACGATTAATTCTGGAGACATATCAACACCACTCGTTGCAGGGTTGTTATAAATCATAATCGGTAAAGTCGTTGCTTCTGCAATCGCTTGATAATATTCAAAAATCTCTTGATCTGTCAGCTTCCAATAAGATACAGGAATCACCATAAGTGCATCTGCACCATAGCTTTGAGCGATCTGCGCTTTTTTGATGGCTTGATCCGTCGTGAGTTCTGAAATCCCAATAATGACAGGTAAGCGTTTATTAATGCTTTCAATTGAAGTTTTAGCGACTAAACACCACTCATCCCATTCAAGATAAGCACTTTCACCAGTACTACCCAAAGGTGCAATAGCATCACACCCATTTTCAATAAGCAAATCCAGCATTTGCTTTAAAACAGGAAGATTAATGGTGTTGTCATCAGAAAAAGGAGTAACAGGGTAGCCAATAATGCCGTTTAGTTTCATGGTCGAAATCTCTTTTTAAATACAGTCAGAATGTTTTTTCAAAGCTTTACGTGTGTAGTAAGCAAAGTTCACTTTGTTACGTTTATCGGTAGATACCCAGTCATGAGCTTCTGTAGCTAAATCGTGTGGGATCGGCTGAATTTGCCCGGCCGACATGGCTAAAAGTTGCAGTTGAGCTGCGCGTTCAATTAAAAGTGCCAAGTTGCAAGCTTCTTCAATGGTTTTTCCTGTGACCAGTTGACCATGGTGAGATAACAAAACAGCACGGTTTTTACCCAAAGCAGAAGAGATCAAAATACCTTCTTCATTGCCCACAGGAACACCTGGCCAATGGCCTACAAATGAGCAATCTTCGTAGAGTGCGCAGACATCCATCTGGGAAATCATAAGTGGAATCTGTAACATCGATAGAGCCGCTACATGAGTCGGATGCGTATGAATAATGCAGTTAACTTCTGGATGTTCTTTATAAATCCATGTATGAAAACGGTTGGCTGGGTTTGCCATTCCTTCTTGATTGATGGGTTCTAAGTCTTGATTCACCTCAAGCAAGTTTGAGGCAGTAATTTCATCAAAACCTAAACCAAAACGTTGGGTAATAAAGGATTCTTTACTTTCACTACGACAAGTAATTTGGCCTGCTAAACCAGCATCATGGCCATGATCAAATAAAATACGACAAGTGAGTGCAAGCTTTTGGCGGTCAGTTAAATCTGAGTCACTAATCCACTTTTGCATGTCTTGCTGTGCATGTTGCATAAGGTCTTGTTTGTTTACAGAAGCAGTCTTCATCTCTTCTCCAGTCCAGTTGACCAAATTAAGTAGGTGAAGGCAGAATAGAAAACAACTGGATGAATCAATACATCCAGTTTTAATAAGTTATATGGTCCAGATGGGGCAAATATGCTAAGACCTTGGCAAGTACATTTTCGTATCGATGAAAGAGAAGAAAAAACAGTTTTTTTAAAGCTTACTAACTTGATTAGTCAGGAAATTTTAAGTGGCCGTTTGGCGCAAGGGACTATGCTGCCGGGGTCTCGTAGCCTATCAAAAGAATTAGGAATTAATCGGAAAACAGTACAAGCGGTCTATGAAGAATTAGAAGCACAAGGATGGCTTGTGACTCGCCCCCGAAAAGGCACATTTGTGGCAGATATTTTGCCTGAAAAACAATTCAAAATAGAGTCAGTATCTGAGCGAAAAGTTAATGAGAAGCCAATTATTCAAGAAGTTGCTTTATATCCACATAACGATGGTGTGCCAGATCCACGGCTTATTCCCTACGAACTATTTTCACGCGCCTATCGGCATGCACTGATTAAAATTACCCAAAACCAGTATATGGGATATGGTGATCCGCAAGGTATGGCTGAGTTAAGACAAGCCTTACAACAAATGTTGTCGATGGAACGTTTTATGAATGTTGCCGAAGATGAAATTTGTATTGTACGTGGTAGCCAGATGGGAATTTTTCTTGCATCTCGTGCATTACCTAATCGGCAGGGTGTTATCGTTGTTGAAGAGCTTTACTATCCATCTGCTTTTAAAGCGTTTCAATCAAATGGTTTTCAGGTCGTTTCTATCAAATTAGATGAACAAGGTATTTTCATTGAGGATTTAGAACGTATTTTAAAAGAACATTCGGTTGCTGCCATTTATACAACTCCGCATCATCAATATCCCACAACTGTCACGATGCCAATGAATCGCCGTCTTCAACTCTTAGAGCTTTCAAAAAAATGGGGCTTTTATATTATTGAAGATGACTATGATCATGAATTCCATTATGACAGTCGGCCTATGCCACCCTTAGCGAGTTTGCCTCATTCTGAATTGGTTATTCATGTTGGCTCATTGTCTAAAGTTTTTGCACCAGGGATCCGTTTAGGCTACATCGTGGCATCGCCATCAATCATTCAATCGATTACTGAAGATATTTTACTGATTGATCGTCAAGGTAATAATATTACTGAACTTGCCTTAGCAGATTTAATGCAACGGGGTGAAATTAAAAGACACATCCGTAAAATGAAAAAGATATATCAGCTACGCCGAGACCATGCATTAACTGAGTTCAATCGAATTTTTGCAGAGTGTGTTCATATACAACCACCCGCAGGTGGAATGGCGTTATGGGTGAAATTCCAGAAACCATTTACTCAAGATCAGCTTATAAAATTAAAAGAACTCAACATTGATACAGAGGATAAGTTTAAACAAATCGAGTCTTCTAATCGTAGTATCCGCTTCGGTTTTGCAGCTTTATCAGAGAAAGAAATCACTAGTCTAATTGAAACCTTAAATAAGGTTCTTAATAAAAGAACAGCGGACTCATAATCCGCTGTTTTACCTTAAGAATGATTGCCTCGATAAGAGAGAGCTTCTGTAAGATGAGGGCTCTGAATCATCTCGCTTTGAGCCAAATCGGCAATGGTCCGCGCTACTCGTAAAACACGATGATAAGCACGAGCTGATAGATTTAAACGTTGCTGTGCCATTTCAATCATTCGCTGTGAAGTACTATCAAGGACAGCATATTGTTCTAGTTGCTTCGGTGAAAGCGCTTGATTTAAACAATTTTGTCTTTGCATTTGTTGTTCATAAGCAGAAATCACACGCTGTCTTACAGCCGTAGAACCTTCAACAGGTGTTGGATCTTGCAGTTCCTGAGCTTTTAAAGGCGGTACATCAATATGTAAATCGATACGGTCAAGTAACGGGCCCGATATACGGTTTTGATAGCGCTTAATGCTGTCAGGTGAACATTGGCAACGGCTGTCTTGATTAAACGCATAACCACATGGGCAGGGGTTCATCGCAGCAATCAATTGAAAGTTAGCCGGATAAGTAATCTGCCGAGCTGCTCGTGAAATAATGATTTCTTTTGACTCAAGCGGCTGGCGTAAAACTTCTAGCACCTTTCTGTCAAACTCTGGAAGTTCATCTAAAAATAGAACACCTAAGTGAGATAGGGTAATTTCACCCGGTTTAGGATGAGATCCGCCCCCAACCAGTGCAATTGCTGATGCGGTATGGTGGGGCGCACGAAAAGGACGCTGTCCAAACTTATGCGGTGTATTCGAAATCGAGTAAATACTCGCAACTTCAAGTGTTTCTTGATTAGAAAGAGGTGGCAAAATTGAAGGAAGGCGTGAAGCGAGTAAAGTCTTACCGGTGCCCGGTGGTCCTTTAAAGAGCAGAGAATGTCCCCCTGCTGCGGCTATTTCTAGTGCGCGACGTGGGCGTAGCTGACCTTTTACATCTGCCAAATCAAATTTATAAGGCATTTGATTTGATGTTGTTGAAGGTTCAATCGAAGATAGAGATTTCGTGCCCAGAAAATGTTCACAGACTTCTTTTAAATGGCTCACCGGATAACACTCAAGGTCCGGTAAATGGTTAATATCTTGACTATTATCGAGAGGTAAAAGCATTTTATGCTTGGCCTGTTGACAGGCCATTGCCAAAGTTAAAGTACCTGACACTGGTCTTACATGACCATCTAGCGCTAATTCACCAATTAATTCAAAATCTTCGGCACAGTTTTCGGGAAGCTGACCAGAGGCAATTAAAATGCCTACAGCAATTGGTAAATCCAGACGTGACCCATCTTTGGGCAAATCTGCTGGTGCAAGATTAATGGTCAGCCGTTTAGTTGGAAATTGAAATCCACTATTAATAATGGCTGAGCGAACTCGGTCTTTACTCTCTCTTACAGCCGCCTCTGCTAGTCCGACAATGGTAAGAGAAGGTAAGCCTTGACTCACATGTACCTCAACTTCAATTAGAGGTGCATGCAAACCCAAAAGTCCCCGTGTATAAATTTTAGAAAAAGACATCTTATTGTTCCATTATGGTGCTTCATTTTTAATCGTTGTAAAGTATAAGTGCGCTACGTTGGTGCTTATTTTTTATTCTTTAAAGTTTCTTCTAACAGACTTACTTGTTTTTGTAGCTCTTCTAAACGTTGAGTGGCAGATTGAAGTGCAGTTTTTTGACGGTCAATTTCTTGTTTGGACACAAGATCCAACTTTTCGACTGCTTCATTTAATAATGCACGTAAATTTTTTTCCAAATCTTTTTTAGGCTCATCAATTTGTTCCAAAATGGCCTGTAGTAATGTTTCTAGCATAAAATATCCAAAGTGTTGTATTACCTTATGGTTTACAGTTTAACACTGCTTGAACTTGGGATATAGGTTTCAATTCTTTTAGTACAAATAGAACATTAAATAAGCACTCAACGATACTGAAAATTCATTTTATTTTTAATAGCTCATCTACATCTTGATCACTAAATAGGTTATAAAGAAAGTTCATGCAATAGATTCATTTCCCTCAACCTTTGAAATATTGGCATGAAAATTGAACATAAAACCTTACTGGTGAAAAGAAGCCGAAGGAAACAAACATGAAGCTTGTAACTGCAATTGTAAAACCGTTTAAATTGGATGATGTGCGTGAAGCGCTCTCTGACATTGGTGTACAAGGGATTACCGTAACTGAAGTTAAAGGTTTTGGTCGTCAAAAAGGACATACAGAACTCTACCGTGGCGCAGAGTATGTGGTTGATTTCTTACCTAAAGTAAAAATCGAAATTGCGATTAGTGATGAAATGGTTGACGCAGTAATTGAATCAATTACTCGTGTAGCAAGCACTGGAAAAATCGGCGATGGTAAGATTTTTGTGACTAACTTGGAACAAGTTATCCGTATCCGTACGGGTGAAACTGGACCAGATGCTGTCTAATTGGCACAAAGCTTGCTGAGTAGAAAATAACTCGCAAATGAGGTTGGGGGACACGAATGAAAAAAATGCTTATGGCGCTGAGTCTATCAGGCGCTCTTTTGGGTGGTACTGCCGTTTGGGCAGAAGATGCTGTAACAACGCCTACATCGGAAGTTGCGGCTACATCAACATCTCCAGCTACTGCAACCACTGCAGAAGCACCAGTTGCTGAAACTCCAGCAGCTCCAGCACCAACACCAAAACTTGATACAGGCGATACATCTTGGATTTTAGTTTCAACAGCTTTGGTTCTATTAATGACCATTCCTGGTTTGGCACTATTCTACGGCGGTATGGTACGTAAGAAAAATGTATTAAGTACTATGATGTTCAGCCTTTCCGCTGCAATTTTAGTAAGTTTGCTGTGGGTGATTGCAGGGTATTCAATCGCGTTCTCTGGCACAGGTGCATTTTTTGGTGATTTGTCTAAAGCCATGCTCAACGGAGTCGCGTTTGATGCATTGAGCGGGACAATTCCTGAAAGTCTTTTTGTTATTTTCCAAATGACTTTTGCCATCATTACAGTTGCAATCCTGAGTGGTTCTATTGCAGACCGTATGAAATATTCAGCTTTCATGGCATTCATTGCAATTTGGGTACTTGTTGTTTATGCACCAATTACTCACTGGGTTTGGGCAACAGATGGCTGGTTATTTAAAGCAGGCGCGTTAGATTTTGCTGGTGGTACAGTTGTACACATCAACTCAGGTGTTGCAGGTCTCGTTGCTGCTTACATGCTTGGAAAGCGTATTGGCCTTGGCCGTGAATCTATGGCTCCTCATAACCTGACTCTAACTGTTGTTGGTGCAAGCTTACTTTGGGTGGGTTGGTTCGGCTTTAACGGTGGTAGTGCCTTAGGCGCGGGTGCTCGTGCAAGTATGGCAATTTTAGTGACTCAAGTTGCTGCCGCTGCTGCTGCATTATCTTGGTTAGTTGTTGAACGTATGATCCGTGGCAAAGCATCTGTATTAGGTGGTGCTTCTGGTGCGGTAGCTGGTTTGGTTGTGATTACACCAGCAGCAGGTTTTGTCGGGGTAGGCGGTGCTTTAGTGATGGGCCTTATTGGTGGCGTAGTGTGCTTCTGGGGTATTACAGCACTTAAACGCTTACTTAAAGCCGATGATGCTTTGGATGCGTTTGGTTTGCATGCGGTAGGGGGTATTGTCGGTGCGATTTTAACTGGCGTATTCTACAGTGACGAAATTATTAAAGCAGCTAACGTTACCTTAGCTCCAACATTCGCTGGCCAATTATGGGTACAAGTTGAAGGCGTATTGGCAACCATGGTTTACAGTGGTGTTGCTACTTTTGTTATTCTTAAAGTGATTGATCTTGTAATCGGTATCCGTGTGAACGCTGATGATGAGCGCATGGGTCTGGATTTAAGCCAACATGGCGAACGTATTGAATAATCATCATTAATATATCTGCTGTCTTAAAAGAACAGTCTTGCGCTGTGATCAAAGCGATGCTTTGATCTTGCTCAGGGCTGTTTTTTTGTCTTATAGAATGCTGGTTCTGTAAGTGTAGAAATTTTGCTACACTAGGTCAAAGTAATCGACCCTATAAATCCGCTATGCATTGTCCATTTTGCAACGCCGCAGATAGTAAAGTCATCGATTCACGTTTAGCCGCCGAAGGCTGTCAGATTCGTCGACGTCGTGAGTGTGTAAGTTGCGGTGAACGTTTTACCACTTTTGAAAGCTATGAAGTGGTAATGCCCCGTGTGATCAAATCGAATGGAAAAAATGAACCTTTCGATGAGGCCAAATTACGTCGTTCGTTAATGCATGCTCTGCAAAAACGTCCGGTCACACAAGAGCAGATCGAAACAGTTTTAAGTGATATTCAGTTGCAGATTCGCCGTTTAGGTGAGCGTGACGTAAAATCTAGAACAATTGGTGAAATCGTCATGCAATCTCTATTTGCACTTGACCATGTCGCTTATGTCCGATTTGCTTCTGTATATCAAGATTTTCAGGATGTTGAGGCGTTTCGTCGTCAAATTGAGCAAATGCAACAACGTGAACAATAACTATTTGAGATTTTTATGTCTGAGTTGAAACAAGATCAATATTGGATGCAGCAAGCCATTGAACTTGCCAAACGAGGTCTATATTCGACTAAGCCTAATCCAAATGTTGGTTGTGTCATTGTCAAAGATGATCAGTTAATTGGTGAAGGCTTCCATCCTAAAGCGGGTCAACCACACGCAGAAGTCTTTGCTTTACGTCAGGCAGCTGAACAAGCACAAGGTGCAACAGCCTATGTCACACTTGAGCCATGTGCGCATTATGGAAGAACTCCTCCTTGTGCTGAAGCACTGGTTAAGGCTCAGGTTAAAAGGGTGGTTGTAGCATGTCCTGATCCAAATCCGCTCGTTGCGGGTAAGGGCGTTCAGATTTTGAAAAATGCCGGAATTGAAGTAGAAGTTGGCATTTGTGAAGATTTAGCAGAGAAATTAAATCAAGGTTTCTTAAAGGCAATGTCTACGGGTATGCCTTATGTACGCTTAAAAGTAGCTTCAAGTCTAGATGGACGTACAGCAATGGCATCTGGTGAATCGAAGTGGATTACCGGTTCTGCTGCCCGTCAAGATGTCCAGCATTGGCGTGCCATTTCAGGAGCGGTGATTACAGGTATTGAAACTGTGATTGCAGATGATTGTCAGCTTAATGTGCGTTCACTCGGTCATATTGATATTGAGACAGTTGCTCAACCAAAACGGGTTGTTTTAGATCGTCAGGGGCGTTTGCCACTTAACGCTAAAATTTTAGAAAACCCTGAAACTGTGCTGGTGATGGGGCCATATCGTCAAGAACTTGCCGATTTAGGCGTGATACAATTAGAAATTCAGCCTTTAAAAATGCTGTTACAGACCCTATCTAAGCAACATCAAATTTATGATGTATTGGTGGAAGCCGGTGCGACATTATCTACTGCCTTTTTACAAGAAGGTTTGGTAGATGAGTTGATCAGTTATATTGCCCCAACATTCTTGGGGAAAAGTGCAAGAGCCATGTTCAATGCAGAGTTTGAATATATGGCACAACAACTTCGTTTTACACTTCTTGATGTGACACAACTTGATCAAGATATACGCTTAAGGTTAATCCCTACGCAAGAGAAAGTATGAATTCAGAGCCTTCGGTTTATCACAAACGTCGTCATGCGGCCCGTACGACAGACGAATATCTTTTCCATCAGCTTGTTCCTTACCTAGGTAACAAGCGCCGATTGCTCCATCTAATTTTAGAAGCCCTTGAAATTACAGGGACACTGAATAGCAAGAAAAAGAATCCTCCGATTTTTGCCGACTTCTTTGCCGGCAGTGGTGTCGTGTCTCGTTTAGCACGTCAAAATGGTTACCGTGTGATTGCAAATGACTGGGAACCTTATAGTCATGCTTTAAATCATGCGATTTTAGCTTGTACCGATGCACCTGCATTTAAAGAGCTTGGTGGCTATCAGAAGGCAATCGACTATTTAAATCGCTTACCTGAAGTTAAAGGTTGGGTAACGCATAACCTTTGCCCACGTAACGATGATGTATACGATCCAACTCGTGACCGTTTATTCTTTAAACGCCGTAATGGTATGCGTATTGATGCGATTCGCCAGCAGATTGCAACATGGCAGGCACAAGGTGCAATTAATGATGTAGAAATGAGTGCTTTACTCGCGCCATTACTTTATTCAGCAAGTTTTGTGAGTAACACCAGCGGCGTATTTAAAAGCTTTCACCAAGGGTGGGGCGGACGTACACAAACTGCATTGGAACGAATTGAGTCATTGCTTTGGTTAACACCAAGCCGTTTTTGCGAGATTGGTGACCGTAAACGTCCTGCTGCTGAAATGTGGTGTGTAGATTCACAGCATCTAGCAAATCAAATGAGTGGTTTTGAAGTCGATGTTGCCTATCTCGATCCACCCTATAACCAGCACGCATATAGTAGTAATTATCATGTTCTGAATGCATTAACTTTATGGGATCAGGTCGATTTACCATCACCAGATACCAAAGGTTATAAGAGTGGAATTGATAGAGCGTGGCGTAAAGAACGTCCAAGCCCATATAACTCTTCTAAATATGCGAAAGATGCGTATGAAAAACTACTTTCAACCATCAATGCCCGCTATATTCTGACCAGTTATTCAACTGATGGTAATATCGAGCCGAAAGATTTGCTTATGGCTAATCTGGAGCGCGGCAAAGTGACTTTGTTAACACAAGATGTTCCGCGCTATCGAGTAAGTAAACAGCGACAGTCTGAACGGGCACGCGTACTTGAGTTTATTGTGATTACTGATACTCATGCTAAGTCAGGACCACCATTACGTCAGTTATTAGGCCAGCTTTACCACTTCGCCGAGCTAGGTGGTGTAGATACTTCAGGTAATAGTACACAGCTCGCACTTTGGTAAGCGCTGCAATTTAAGCAGTGTAAAAAGATTTGGAGATTGAGCCATGTTTACAGGCATTATTGAAAGTTTAGGAAAAGTTGAAAGCCTGCAAAGCGTAGGTGGTGATGTGCGTTTACGTATTCAGACTGATCTGGATATGTCAGATGTGCATTTGGGTGACTCAATTGCGACCAATGGAATCTGTCTCACCGTGATTGAATGGGGCGATAATTGGTACGCAGCGGATGTTTCTCGTGAAAGCTTGAATCGTACGACTTTAGGTAACTGGAAAGTTGGGCAACGTGTCAATGTTGAAAAGGCAATGTTACCGACAACACGCTTTGGTGGACACATTGTCAGTGGCCATGTTGATGGTGTGGGTGAAATTACTGTAGTACGTGAAGATGCTCGCTCAATCTATTATGAAGTTACAGCACCCGTAGAACTTGCTAAATATTTAGCCGAAAAAGGTTCTGTGACCGTAGATGGGATTAGCTTAACGATTAACCACTTACGTGGAAATATTTTAAGCTTAAATTTAATTCCGCATACAGCAGAGCGTACTAACATTGGAACATGGCAAGTTGGTAGCAAAGTAAACCTTGAAGTCGATGTTTTGGCGCGTTATATCGAGCGTTTATTGCTAGGTGACAAAGCAGCTGAACAAAAAACAGAGTCAAATATTAGTATGGCTTTTTTAGCTGAGAATGGTTTTTTAAAATAAAAAGCTAAATCGTTAAAATAAAAAAACCGGACACTTGTTCCGGTTTTTTTATTTTGAAAACTTATTGCTTGGTTAGCGTAACCGAGTTTGTGCCGACCCATGGTTTATTATGTTGGGTGCGTGTAATTGAAAATTCGCCTTTTTCTGACTCTCGTGTGAGTAAGATAGATAAAGAGTTAAAGTCGTTATGACTCATATAAAGTTCTTGTGCTGAAAATGTCCATTGTTCACCCTGATTAAGCTGCTCAAGTTGCATTGAAATCTGATGCGGAATGTCCATTTTTACCCTCATTAATTTTCATAAATAACCATGCGGTATTCTAATAATTATTTGAACTAAAAGAATATTGTGCATGACTATTCTGTGACAATTAAATGTCATTTTTATGACAAAGAGAGTCTTAAAAACTTTACTTTTCTATTTTTTCATCAGAAAACTTAGAATTCTTTAAAATGTATTCAATTTCTTCTTGAGCTGCCGAATTTAGCTTAGCTCGGAAAGCTGTTACAGATTGTTCAATTAAGCTCTCAGCTTCAAGTTCTAAACGAATACGTAAACTTTCAAGCTCAGATAAGATTTGATCATCGGTAATACTAAGTTTTACGCCAGCAGAGTAATTGACTGCCGGTGTTTCAGGGTTTTTCTGATAACGCGCAGTTTGCTCTGCAACCTCTTGTTCTAAATGGCTACGTAATGTATGTAATGTTTCAGTCTGTTCATTAAATTTTCGAACTTCGTCTGCTTGCAACTCCGCAGCATAAGCAGCTTCTGATGCACGTTTATCAGCAAGCGATTTTTCTAAAGCAAGTTGACGACGAATACGTGCTTGCTCAATGAGCTCCGCTTTAAGATCTGCGTAAGCTTGTTCAATTTTTTGCTGTGATTCTAACTGCGCTTTTTCATCATTTAAAACCCAAAGTTGAATAGGCGTTTGAGGCTCTAGTAAGTCACAAATACGTGCCAGATCCTGTTGATAGGTATGACGGACAGCTTCAGGCGCATTTAACCATCTTTTTTTAAAATCTTGCCCGACATTTAATGCCACCATGTTTCTCCTTGATCAACAGTATTTACATTTTAGCGCGTTATAATTTAAAGGTCCGCGGTTCTATACCCAAACGGCGATACATTTTAAATTTTTCTCGACCAATTTGCTTGGCTGTTTCATTATTTTCAACAATTTCTATAATGTGGCTAAAATGATCAACTTGTTCAAGTGCATGATTGTTAAAATTAAATACTAACAGGCCTTGTTCAAGTGGTTGTTTAGCCGAAATACATACAGCAGCATCAGTCTGGTCAACGCCATGCGCAATGAAACTGACAGGGTCGAATTCCCATAATCTTTCATCAAGCATCTGTTGTAGCTGCACATCTGGGCAATACCACCAGATTTTAGGATGCTTCTGTAATATTTTTCGACATAAACGGCAAGCACTATCGACTTGCCGTTCTTCGCTGGTTTCAAACAGATAAAAACTAACTTTAGCCATTCGTATTTACACGATTCGCTAAAAATTGCATGAGTAATGGTACTGGACGACCTGTTGCACCTTTAGCTGGACCAGATAACCATGCAGTTCCTGCTACATCTAAATGAGCCCAACGATATTCACGTGTAAAGCGCTCAAGGAAACATGCAGCCGTAATCGCGCCGCCGTATGGACCACCGATGTTTGCAATATCGGCAAATGGTGAATCAAGTAATTCTTGATAATCATCAATCACTGGCATACGCCATACACGGTCAAATGATTGTTCGCCAGCTTGTTGGAGCTCTGCTGCCAAAGCATCATCTGGTGAGAACAACCCACTGAGTACTTTGCCTAAAGCAACTACACACGCACCTGTTAAGGTCGCAATATCAACCACGACTGCTGGATTAAAGCGTTTAATATAGGTCAATGTGTCACACAGTACTAAACGGCCTTCAGCATCTGTATTTAAAATTTCAACAGTTTGACCGCTCATGGTGGTCACAATGTCACCTGGACGAGTTGCTTTACCAGAAGGCATATTTTCTGCTGCTGCAATTGCACCAACGACATGAATAGGAAGTTTTGCTTCGCATAGGGCACGAATGGTACCAAGTACAGATGCTGCACCGCACATATCGAATTTCATTTCATCCATGCCAAGGCCTGGTTTTAATGAAATACCACCTGTATCAAAAGTTACGCCTTTACCAACGAGAACAACTGGAGCTTGATCAATCTGTGCTTGATATTCGAGCGTTACAATACGGCCCGGACGTTCAGATCCTTTGCTGACTGCAAGAAAAGCATACATGCCTAAATCAGCCATTTGTTGCTCATTTAAAACAGTTACTTTAAGTAAGTCAGGGAATTCTGCGGCTAAAGCTAGAGCCTGTTCTGCCAAATATTCTGGGAAACAAATATTCCCCGGACGGTTGCCAAGATCACGTGCATAAGACTGACCAGACTGTACTGCATGTACTAAAGCCAGTTGTTTTTCATCTAGGCTAGTCGTTGAGCTAATTAAATCAACCTGTTGTAACACAAATTCATTTTTTTTCGATTTAAACTCATCATAACCATAAGCTGCTTGAGTTAAGCTTAAAGCAAATAAATAATGGTGCTCGACAGGTAAAGCAGCAATATCAATTGCGATATGCTTAAATTTATTTTGTGTCGATTTGATAATCGTTTGGGCAAGTTTAGCGAGCTTGACTGCCTGAAGTTCAGCTGTTTTTCCTAAGCCAAGTAATTGGCTGTGAGGCTGATTTGAAATCTGACCAAATAAAGGCAGAGTTTCATTGAAGTTGCCTTTAAATTGGGTAGCGTTCAGAACGCTTTCTAGGTTATTGATTTGATATGTGTTGACGTTGCTTTGTAGCTGTTCTGAATCAACTAAAACCCACAAAGATTCATTAGATGTCTGTTCGGGAAAAGTTGTATAAGTTGTAAATTTCATGGCTGTCGTGATTGCCTATAGAAAGTTATGATGAATTAAAACATTGAAACACTTTCAAGCATAGCGTTGCAATGTGCGGTTTTATATTTTTAACATTCGGGTAAACTAGCAGTCGTCCCGATTAGCCTTTTGGAAGTATTACTTTGATTATTCGGCGTTATCTCGTCAAGCAAGTTGTCTCTACCTCATTGGTGGTCATTTCTTTATTGACCTTAATCATGATGGGTGGTCGTCTGATCAAATACTTTGGTGTGGCGGCGCAGGGGCGTTTAGATGCCAGTATCTTGTTTAGCATCATTGGATATCGTTTACCTGAATTTCTAACCCTCATTTTACCACTGGGTTTTTTCATTGGTTTAATGTTGGTGTTTGGTCGTTTATATGTTGACCATGAAATGGCAGTACTGAACGGTAGTGGTGTGAGCCGTCATCAATTAGCACGATTACTCATTCCAATGACGCTTGTTTATATGGTTTGTCAGTCTGTGCTTATGCTCTGGATGACGCCGTGGGGACTGCGTGAGTTTGAGAAATTAACCACCACCCAAGCGGTTCGGACAGGCTTCGATTTGGTTCGCCCAAGAGAATTTATTTCTTCTGGACCCTATACGATTTATGCAGGTTCATTGTCAGAAGACCGAAAGAATTTGAAGGACATTTTCTTTTATCAACGTGCGACCAAAGAAGATAAACCAGATGTCATGATCTTGGCAAAAGAAGCGACTCGTGTAGAAGTTGCAAATGACACAGCCAATGTCGTTGATCTGGTGCAAGGCCGCCGTTATGAGATATTTCCGGGACAACCAAAATATACACAAGCAGAGTTTCAGTCTTATCGTCTACGTTTAGAAAATGATAAAGATGTTAAGTTTGAAAGTGGCGATGTAGAAGCATTATCAACGACTAAACTCTTTTCAAAAACAAATGATCCAGTCATAAGAAGTGAGTTGGGATGGCGTTTGTTTGGACCATTCACCATTATTATTGCTTTAATGCTTTCTGTGGCATTGTCGGAGGTGAGTCCACGACAAGGTCGTTATTACCGTCTTATTCCGGCGATTTTTATTTTTTCCAGTCTGATCGTATTAATGATTGCAATCAAGACTCGTATTAGTAAAGAAGAACTCGATATTTGGGCTTATCCTGCCGTGTTGGTGGTTTATGGCGTTGCAGCAGCCTTATTTTCACGTAAACAAAAGTTGGCACCAAAAATCAAGAAACAGATCAAGCGAGTGAAATTATAATGTTAGCACGTCGAATAGTCGCCAAATATGTGACGAAAACCACTGCGCTTGCAATGTTTGGCACCACAGTTGTTTTGTCAATTCTACAGATCTTATTTACGTATCTGGGCGAGTTGGGTGAGCTCAAACCAGACTATAACGCATGGCAAGCTCTCATCTATGTGTTATGGGGCGCTCCTCGTTATCTATATGAAATTTTGCCTATTTCTGCCTTGATTGGTGCGGTAATTGGTTTAGGGTCACTAGCAACCAGCAGTGAACTTATTGTTATGCGCTCTGCTGGTATTAGCTTATGGCGTATTGTTGGTTGGGTGATGCGCTCAGCTTTACTGCTTATTATTTTGTCTTTTGCTTTAAGTGAATGGGTTATTCCATATACTAATGAAAAAGCAGCAAGTGTTAAAAGTCACCGCTCTGTAGCTGCTTTAGGCGAAGTGAAAGGTTATTGGTCACGTGAAGGGCAGCGATTTATCTATATCGACTATGCTAACTCTCAAGGCAATTTAAAAGATATTCAAGTGGTCGATTTTGACCAGAACTATTACTTGCAATCATTAATCAATGCTCAGCAAGGACAGTTCGTAAAAGATGGTCAATGGGCTTTGAAGAAAGCCCAACAAATGGATATTTTGGCGGCAGGAAATGCCATCAAAACTGACCATGACGAACAATCGCTTTCTTTAGCATTACAGCCTAAATATGTGCACATGGTGACTTTAGATCCTGAAGATTTATCACCAAGCCAGCTCATCAGTTTCATGCGCTATATGGATGAATATAGTCAGGTTCCAAAGACCTATCAATTGGCTTTCTGGCAAAAAGTTGCCTCGCCATTTTCGTTGATTGCTCTGGTTCTCGTGGCATGTTCATTTATTTTTGGGCCATTACGCCAACAATCGATGGGTTTCCGTTTGGTGATCGCATTGTTTATTGGTTTGAGTTTCTATTATTTGCAGGATTTCTTGGGTTATGCCAGCTTGGTTTATGCCCCATCTCCTGCGTGGTTCGTACTCGTACCTATCTTGTTAATGTTTGGTGCCGGAAGTTATTTGCTTTACCGCGCTCGCTAGTAATAATTGAAATTTATGGTTTTCATCAATCGTAGATATTGGTGAAAGCCATAGGAAAAAATAGAGTCTTGACCGAAAATTCGGTAAGATATTGTGACGAAATTGTAGACAAAAGAGAAATAGATTATGACGGATGCAACTGCTGGCAAGATCCCTCACGTTCTGGTCATTATGGATGGTGTTGGTCACCGTGAAGCGACTGAAGATAATGCCTTTCTTGCAGCAAAAACACCGAATTTGGCGGCAATGACCGCAAAGCATCCAAATAGTCTAATTTCTGGTTCTGGCGAAGATGTTGGTTTACCTGATGGACAAATGGGTAACTCTGAAGTTGGTCATATGAACCTTGGCGCAGGCCGTGTGTTATATCAAGACTTTACCCGTATTACTAAAGATATTCGTACTGGCGACTTTTTTAAACATGAAGTGTTGATCGACGCTGTTGAAAAGGCCAAAGCTGCTAATGGTGCTGTTCATATTATGGGCTTGCTCTCAGAAGGTGGCGTCCATTCACATGAAGACCATATTGTGGCGATGTGTGAGCTTGCATTAAAACGCGGTGCAAAAGTTTATTTACATGCTTTCCTAGATGGTCGTGATACACCTCCACGTAGTGCTCAGCCATCTTTAGAAAAATTAGATGCATTATTTGCTCAATATCCAGGTCAGGGTCGTATTGCGACCATGATTGGCCGCTACTTTGCAATGGACCGCGACAACCGTTGGGATCGCGTTGAACAAGCTTATCGCTTGTTAACTGAAGGCGAGGCACTTCGTACTGCACAAACAGCAGTAGAAGGATTAGAGTTAGCTTATGCAGCCAATGAAAACGATGAGTTTGTAAAAGCGACTCGCATTGGTGATATTGCTAAAGTCCAAGACGGTGATAGCGTTGTATTTATGAATTTCCGTGCTGACCGAGCTCGTGAAATTACTCGCGCATTTGTAGAAAAAGATTTTGCTGGCTTTGAACGTAAAGTTGTTCCAAATCTTTCTAAATTTGTGATGCTTACGCGTTATCAAGCTAGCATTGATGCGCCAGTTGCATACATGCCAGAAGCTCTCAAAAATTCATTGGGTGAATATTTATCCTCTCTTGGAAAAACTCAGTTACGTATTGCCGAAACTGAAAAATATGCTCATGTAACGTTCTTCTTTAGTGGTGGGCGTGAAGATGAATATCCAGGTGAGAAACGTATTTTAATTCCATCTCCAAACGTTGCGACATACGATCTTAAGCCTGAAATGAGTGCTTATGAAGTAACTGATGAATTGGTTAAAGCCATTAACTCTGGTGAATACGATTTATTGGTTGTGAACTATGCCAATGGTGATATGGTAGGCCATACAGGTATTTTTGATGCGGCAGTTAAAGCAGTTGAAGCAGTCGACCTTTGCCTAGGACGTGTCTATGAGGCAGTTATGGCGAAAAAAGGCCACATGCTCATTACTGCTGACCATGGTAACGTTGAACAGATGCAAGACTACGAGAGTGGTCAAGTTCATACTCAACATACAACGGAACTTGTACCGTTTATCTATGTTGGCCCAACACAAGCAACAATTGCAGAAGGTGGTGTGCTTGCCGATGTAGCACCAACGATTCTCAATTTAATGCAGATTCCTGTTCCTGCTGAAATGCAAGGACGTAACCTGATTACATTATCTGCATAAACTAAAGGTGATTGGATGCTGCAACACATTAAATATAAAAAACTTATTGTAAGTATGTTGCTGTGTTGCAGCCAATTTTCTTTTGCGGCGCCAGTTGTAACAGAGAAATTGTCACCTTTGCATTCTGATTCGGAAGAACCAGAACATAGTTATGCAGAGGTGCCGATCGAGTCGATTCAACAGTTTGTACAAATCTATGGAATCGTTCGAGATAACTATGTCGATGTGAAGTCTGACGATGCCTTATTTCAACAAGCCATTAAAGGGTTAGTGAGTGGGCTAGATCGTTATTCACGTTATTTGTCGGCAGAAGAATATCGTCAACTCATTCAATATACCGAAGGTGACCTTGCCTCGGTTGATTTTGCTTTAAGCCCTGAATTACATCTCCATAAATGGATAATTCGTGATCTTAAAACAGGTTCAGACTCATATAAATTAGGCTTAAGAAATGGTCAGACGATTCTCAAGATTGATAATCAAGACTTAAAAAATTTAAACCAAGATCAGGTACTTGGTCTGCTTTACGGTTCTATTGGAAGTACGCTTCAAGTACAAGCAGAAGAGTTAAGTGGAAACATTAACTTAGTTCGTAATAAAAAAATAGAAACCGATATCGAACCTGTAATGCTACATAATCAGGTTTTAGTACTCAAAATTAGAGTATTCCAGCAAGATACGGCAAATGAAATTAAACGGTTAATTGAAGAAAATAGTTCACCACGTTTAAAAGCCGTTTTAATCGATTTACGAAATAATCCGGGTGGACTGTTATCAGCAGCAGTCGAGTCAGCAGATTTATTTTTAAATAATGGAATTATTGTTTCAACCAAAAGCCGCTCGGAAGGTAACCAGCAATTTCAGGCTTTGCCCGGCAATGAATTTCAGAATATAAAATTAGGTATATTAATTAATCATCGCTCTGCATCGGCAGCCGAAGTTTTTACTGCAGCCATGAAAGAACACCAGCGTGCATGGGTCATGGGTGAAAAAAGTTATGGAAAAGGTGTAGTGCAAAAGCTATTTCCTTTGCCAAGTGGTGCGGCACTACAAATGACAGTCTCACATTACTACACGCCAAACGGCAATATGATTGAAGGGCAAGGTATTCAGCCTAATCAGACCTATCCTTTGCCCCCAGAAATGAAAG
The DNA here is from genome assembly GCF_034650275.1 of Acinetobacter sp. IRS14. Taxonomy (NCBI): domain Bacteria; kingdom Pseudomonadati; phylum Pseudomonadota; class Gammaproteobacteria; order Moraxellales; family Moraxellaceae; genus Acinetobacter; species Acinetobacter sp. IRS14. Next base: position 41,386 of record NZ_JAOVFN010000015.1, on the reverse strand, counting down.
AAGACGTCTATTTAGATCGCGTTGCAGACTTATTTCTAAAGAAAAAGTAGTTTTATACTTCTTCTCCCAATTCTGTATCTAAGCCAAACTTTTTCAGTCGATAGCGTAAAGAACGAAAAGTCATTCCTAGCTTTTTAGCTGCTAATGTTCGGTTCCAATGTGTCATATCCAATGCGTTCAATAGAAGATCTTTTTCAATATTTTCTAAGTAGCGTTCTAAACCTTCCATTGGTAGTTTTGGTCGAGTTTGGGCAATCGCAGTTGACGTGTCATTCACTGGTTGAGTGGTGATTTGAGAGTTAACACTACTGCCTCTGAGAAGAGGTGCGAGGTGTGTTAAATCAATAAATTCATCATCACTTAAGGTAATAGCTCGTTCAATCATATTTCTTAATTCACGAACATTACCCGGGAAATCTTGCTGCAATAAATAAGTTTCACCAGTTGTAGTTAATTGTTTGCTTGGAATTTCCCATTCCATACAAACTTTTTGAATAAAATGATTGGCTAATAACAAAATATCGCCACCGCGCTCACGCAGTGGCGGTAACATGATATCCATCACATGAATACGGAAAAATAAGTCCTGACGGAATTTACCTTGTCGGACTAACAAATCTAAATCTTGGTGGCTGGCACTGATTACTCGAAAATCAACATCAATTTCCTGATCTGAACCTACTGGACGAATTTTTTTCTCTTGCACGGCCCGAAGCAATTTAACTTGCATACTTAATGGCAATTCGGCAATTTCATCTAAAAATAAACTACCGCCGTGTGCCGATAAAATAAGACCTTGTTTATCTTGAGTCGCTCCAGTGAAACTTCCTTTTTTATGTCCAAAAAGTTCACTTTCCATGAGCTCGGTTGGGATGGCTCCACAGTTAATCGCAATAAAAGGGCCTTCGCTGCGATTACTCAAGCGGTGAATCAGATTAGCAACAACCTCTTTACCTGTACCAGACTCGCCTGTAACAAACACAGGAGCTTGAGAGCGGGCTATTTTTTTAATAGCTGTTCGTAAGTTTTGTATTGGCGGAGAACGACCAATTAATAGGTCATTTTCCAAAGTTGTTTCACCAAACTCATGCTCTGGTTTTGGCTGATTTAGCGCTTTTTTTAATAACTGATCTAAATGAATTTGGTTAATAGGTTTACTTACAAAGTCAAAAGCTCCTGCTTTTAACGCTGCAATTGCAATATCCATATTGCCGTATGCAGTTAAAACTGCAATTGGTGTGTGTGGGTAAGTTTGAGAAACGTGTTTAACCAATTCTAAACCGCTACCATCGGGTAGGTTTAAATCGGTTAAACATGCATCGTAATGAAACTGAGTAAAGAGTTGTTTGGCCTGTTCAACCCGATAAGCAAGATGTGTTTTAATCCCCATTCGTGCAAGAGTCATTTGCATTAAAAGGCACAAATCTTCTTCATCGTCTACAAGCAAAACCAGTGGTTGCTGTTCTGCCATTTCCCCAAAAACCTAATAAAAAAATCAATATATTATTGGGCATTCCATTCGGAAGCATGCCCCTTGTTTTTGCTCTACATAAGTGAGCTTTGCATGGTTTGCCTCACAAAAACTATGAGACAAATATAATCCTAAACCAGTTCCATTAATTTCGGTACTAAAAAATGGTTTAAATAATTGAGATATATCACGTTTTGAAACCCCTTCGCCGTAATCGATCACATCAATATAAATTTTATTTGTTTGTGAGTGAATGTTGATCAGAACATGGGATGAATCGGGTGCATTATGTCGCAAAGCATTTCTGACAAGGTTAATGAGCACCTGCCTAAGTTGTTTCTCGTCAAATAATAATTTTAAGGATGAATCGGAAATTTTAAGCTGTATAGAATGTTTAACATCTAAAAGATCTTCGTCTAATAACGTCTTTATGAAGTTGTTTAATTCAATCTGGATTGGGTAAGTTCTTTCGCTGCTGGCCAGTCCTAATGTGTCTTGAACAATACTATCGATGCGCTTTGTTTGCTTGCCAATCATACGACGTAAAGTATTTTGCTGTTCTAAATCACTATCTTTAAGTAATTCATTTGCCTGAACAATGGCTGCTAGGGGATTACGGATTTCATGTGCAATGCTGGCTGAAAGTTGCCCTAGGGCAGCAAGTTTGAGTTGTTGAGCTTGCTGATTAATCTGCTGTGCATCTTGTAAGGTGAGTAGCGTCAATGCTTGTTGTGGCACTAAAAGATGTTGCACTTTAATGTTAATAGAATAAGTCGATAGTCGCGACTCAAAAATAAATCGGTCGCCTTCTTGTAGGTTATCAAACTTAAGAATTTCAAATAAATCGGGGTGCCATTTCGCTAAAGGATATTTTTCACTGGCAAATTGAGGAGGAATCCCTAATAGAGAACAGGCAGCTGGATTGCTTAAAACAATGTCGTAGTTTTCATCTAGAACCAGATAACCTTCTTCAATTTGTTCCAAAATATAGCGGTTAATATTTTGTAGTTGATAGAGTTCTATTGATTGATGGAAAGTCAGTGCTTCAAGTAGTTTAAAGCGCTGTACCGCGATTTGCCCAATGCCATGCACCACAAAAAATAAGAAGGCTAATAAGGCACTATTACCAATCGTATTTAGATTATTGTAGTCAAATAAACTACCAACAAAACGTTGGTAAATAACGGCAATGACCGCAAGTAATGTAATGAGTAAAGACATTCTTGCGCTGAGTAAAATTGCCGAGGTAAATATAGCAATAACATACAACAAGCTGAGTTGTAGATTTGGTTCACCTACAGAAAATGTAAGTAAACTCAGGCAGATAACATCAACTACAAAAAATAAGATAAGCTGCTTTGTTGCCTGAGTTGCAACAAACTTAAAACATAAAAGCTGAAGAAGGCTTAATATGGAATAGCCGAGCAGGGTATAAGAATATAAAGCGGGTTGTTGTAGACTATTGTCGATTTGAGCATCGGTTAAAACCAAAATAATATTGAGGCTAACCGCAATAATAAGACGATATAAACCATACCACGTGCCCAAACGAAAAATCGTATGGGACAACGATGAGTTTAAAGGAAATTGCATATAAGTTGGATTATGGCTTGATCAAACCATAACGGATCGCAAGGTGAGTGAGTTTAACGTCGCTATCGATAGCGAGTTTTTCAAAAATACGGTAGCGGTAAGTATTAACCGTTTTTACACTTACAAAAAGTTTGTCCGCAATTTCCTGAGCGCTAATACAATTTACAACCATCATTGCAACTTGCATTTCTCGTTCAGATAAAGCGTCAAAAGGCGATTGTTGCGTATCAGATAGATAGGAACTCGCCAACTGCTCAGCAATATCGGCACTGAAGTATTTGCCGCCTTGCATGACTTTGTTGATTGCCCGAACCATTTCTGTAATTGGAGCACCTTTAGTGATATAGCCTTTAGCTCCTGCTTTAAGCAGAAGAGAAGGGTACGGTTCTTCTGATAAACCACTTACAGCAATAACTTTTGTGTCTGGTGCGGTTTGTAGTAAACGACGTGTCGTTTCTACGCCCCCGATACCTGGCATGTTGACATCAAGCAACACAACTTGAGGATGTTTCTGACGAACAATAGCAATTGCTTCTTCACCCGATTCGGCTTGTCCAATGACCTCTACATCGGCATGATCTTCTAACATACGGCAAATGCCTGTACGTACAAGTTCATGGTCATCCACAACTAAAACTGTAATCAAGAAGACCTCCTTTCTTTCAAAAAACAAGTTTTTTGTTACATAAAGCAAAATTAGCTTGCAATGGAATGACAAAATTAGCAATCCTATTCTTATATAGTGAGCGAATAGTTGTGCACAATTGTGTCGGTAAAAGCGTTATACCTTATACCTCAAATGTAAGGCATAATTATAGTAAGCGCAAATGTGTATCACCCTGAGTCGAGTATTGTGCCGTGAAAAATTCTAAAAAGTCTTTAATACATGTGCTAAGCATGTCTATTTTGCTTAGTTTGAGTTCAACAAGCTTTGCAGAACTCGTCAATAACCCGTCCTCAGGGAGTAGTGGTACTGCAAGCTTAAATTGGTCTTCAGCTGATGCTAGCCAATTTTTGAATGAGGAAGATGATGAGCCAACTCCACAAGGTTCAACGTCTGTAACCACGACATTGCGTGGTGGTAGTGCACCGAAAGTTATAGCATCTGCTCCTAAGCTCGCTCCAATTCGTGATACGAGTGGTTACAATGCTCAGCCGAGTGTAAGTGCTCGAGCTGCTTTAGTGATGGATGCGCAAACGGGTGAAGTGCTGTTTAGTAAAAATACCAATGCTTCTGTGCCAATTGCCTCTATTACCAAGTTAATGACAGCAGTGGTAACAGCAGATGCTCGTTTAAACATGTCAGAAGAAATTATGCTTGAGCAAATTGATTTTGCTGGGGCAAACGGTAAAAATTCAAGTTCAACACTCCGTGTTGGCGACAAAATGAACCGTGCAGAAGTATTGTTGTTTGCTTTGATGAAGTCTGAAAATCCCGCAGCGGCAGCTTTGGCGCGTACTTATCCGGGCGGTCGTCCTGCATTCGTAGCGGCGATGAATGCTAAAGCACGTGCTTTAGGTATGAATGCAACGCATTATTATGAGTCAACTGGTTTAGATCCACGCAATGTATCTTCTGCGCGTGACTTAGGAATTTTAGCGAGTACAGCTTCTCAATATGGTTTGATTCGTCAATTCTCAACTACACCAACTTATGACTTTAACTTGGGTTATCGTGTTTTGAAATCTAACAATACCAATGCTCTAGTGCGTAATGGTGGTTGGAATATTAACTTATCTAAAACAGGTTATATCAATGAAGCAGGTCGCTGTGTTGTCATGCATACGACTGTAAACTCGCGTCCAGCAGTGATTGTATTACTTGGTGAGCCAAGTACGCAGGCACGTAATAACGATGCAACTAACCTATTAGGTTGGTTAAGTAATTTACCAAAACGTATTTAATTTAAATATTCTAAAAACGCTTCTATCAAGAAGCGTTTTTTTACGGCTATAAAAAAGACATAAAAAAACGGCTGTGTTGAACAGCCGTTTTTTGAAAACTCAGATTTTACATATTAGATAAAATCGAATCTTTTACTTGGCTCATTGTCGCATCAATTGACAACATCACTGCATCAGCACATTGTTTGATTGCAGTGTCAGGATCTTTCAAGCCATTACCAGTTACTGTACATACAATGACAGAACCTTCAGCAATTTTACCTGCTTTAATGTCACGAATCGCACCGCCAATAGAAGCAGCAGATGCTGGTTCAACAAATACGCCTTCATACATAGAAAGTAAGCGTTGAGCTTCTAAAATTTCGCTGTCTTGAAGTTCATCGAACCAGCCTTTAGAGTCACGTACTACAGCTTTTGCATGGTTCCAGCTTTGTGGATTACCAATACGAATTGCAGTTGCAACTGTTTCAGGGCTTTCAACTGGAGCACCACGTAAGAATGGAGCTGCGCCAGAAGCTTGGTAACCAACCATTGTTGGTAAACCTTCAGGTTTTGGACCAGTGAATTGATCAGTAGCTGCATCATAAATCACTTGTTCAAACTGATCAGCAGGTTGGTTTGCTACAGCTTCGGTATAACCCATCCAGTGAGCAGTGATGTTACCTGCGTTACCAACAGGTAAGCAGTGATAATCAGGTGCGCGGCCTAAAGCTTCAACGATTTCATAAGCAATAGTTTTTTGACCCTGCAAACGGTAAGGGTTGATTGAGTTTACAATCGTTACAGGTGCTTGATCAGCAACTTCTTTTACAAGACGCATACCATCATCGAAGTTACCACGAATTTGCATAGTGATCGCACCATACATCATCGCTTGTGCCATTTTACCCATTGCAATTTTGCCTTCAGGAATCAAAACAAATGCTTTGATACCTGCGCGTGCAGCATAGGCAGCAGCAGCAGCAGAAGTGTTACCAGTAGATGCACAGATAATCGCTTTAGAGCCTTCTTCAACCGCTTTGGTTACAGCCATGGTCATACCACGGTCTTTAAATGAACCAGTTGGGTTTAAGCCCTCATATTTCACATAAATTTCAACATCTTTGCCAATAATACGTGGAATATTCTCAAGTTTAATGAGTGGGGTGTTGCCTTCACCCAAAGAGATAGCACGAGTAGTTGCCGAAACTGGCAAACGGTCACGATAACGATCTACAAGACCAGTATAACGATTGGCATTAGACATGATGGTGTTCCAATTAGAGGTGAAGCGGGAGAGGGAATCTTTCCCTCAACCTGATTAACTATCGAGCGATTCTAAACGAATTCTTACGATTTCGCCACGAATTGCAGGTAATGCTTGGATTTGTGCAAGAGCCTCATCCATTTTAGATTCAACGATTGGATCGGTCAGAATCACGATTGGAATAAGGTCTTTTAAACGGGATTGTTGCATGATGGCATCAATACTAATTCCAGCGCGACTTAAGATGGTAGTAACATCTGCAAGTACGCCAGTTTGATCTTCTGCATTTAAGCGGATGTAATAACCGGTAGTCATTTCTTCACGACTTAAAATTGGCACATTTGTTAATGCTTCAAAAGCCAACTGAGGAATTGTTCCTGCACCGTCTTCGGTATAAGAGATGTCACGAACAATATCAATTACATCAGCAACAACAGCAGAAGCTGTTGGACCAGCACCAGCACCAGCACCGTAATAGAGCGTTGGGCCTACAGCATGCGCTTGAACTAAAACAGCATTTTTAACGCCGTTTACATTCGCAATAAGCTGTTCATCTGGAATGAGCGTTGGGTGAACACGTAGTTCAATACCCTTTTCAGCACGGCGTGCAATTCCTAGGTGTTTAATGCGGAAACCAAGTTCTTCTGCATATTTCACATCTTGTGCAGTGATTTTACTGATACCTTCGGTATAGACCTTATCAAACTGAAGAGGAATACCAAACGCACAAGACGCTAAAATTGTAAGCTTGTGCGCAGCATCAATACCTTCAACATCAAAAGTTGGATCTGCTTCTGCATAACCAAGTTCTTGAGCTTCTTTTAATACATCATCAAATGCACGACCTTTTTCACGCATTTCAGTCAGAATAAAGTTGCCTGTACCATTAATGATGCCTGCCAACCATTCAATATGGTTTGCAGCAAGACCTTCGCGGATGACTTTAATAATTGGAATACCGCCAGCAACTGCTGCTTCATAAGCAATTTGTACAGCATTATCTTCAGCTGCTTTAAATAGTTCATTGCCATGTTCAGCGAGTAACGCTTTATTTGCAGTCACGACTTGTTTGCCGTGTTTGATTGCTTCCATGATAATTTCGTAAGCAGGATGGATACCACCCATTACTTCTACAACCACATCAACGTCTGGTTGACGAACGATATCAAGTAAATCTGCGCTTTGTTTAATCCCTTCCAATTCTAGATCTGGACGAGGACGGCGTGTTCCAACGTGGGTAATTTGAATTTCTCGACCGGTGCGACGTTTAATTTCAGCGGCATTTTCTTGTAGTAGTTTAAGGGCTCCTCCACCTACGGTTCCTAGACCGAGTATTGCCAGGCGAACTGGTTTCACGTCACACTCCATTCATCATTTAATCATTTAGTTGAAGCTAGATCATAGCTAAAAAAAACGCCAGACTCTAGCGCTTTTAGTGCCTGTTCAATGAATTAGAGTGCGATGTTTGGAAAAGAAGAGTAGATCAGTCTTTAAACACAGATAGTTAAAGCATTATTTATTGAAAAAACAAAGCGCTGCAATGAGAGCAGCGCTTTTTGTAAGAGATAGATGATTAATCATTCATCAACTTTAAGTAGATTATTTATCCAGACGTTTAATTAATTCATCTGGTGTTAGATATCCACCTAAGTACTCGCCATCAACACTATAAATAGCAGGTGTACCATTTACACCCATGTTTAAGCCAAGTTGATACTGCTCTCGAACAGGGTTTTTACATTGAGCGGGCGGAATATTGACGCCTTGTACTGCTTGGCTAAAGGCAGCTTTACGATCTGCACTACACCATACAGCTTCCATGGTCGGCATAAATTGCTCACCACGTGGCCAAGCGATATAGCGTACTTCAATACCCTTTTCATTAATTTCGGGAATGTGCTCATGTAATTTATGGCAATAAGGACAACTTGCATCGGTAAACACATAAATCACATGTTTAGCCTTACCTTTTGCAGGGTAGACGATGAGATCTTCATTTTTTAAAGCAGCAAGATGCTTTTTGTTTTCTGAAGCTTGAAGATTATCTCCAATATTATGAAGCTCTTTGCCTCCTAATCGGATTACATCACCCTGAATTAAATATTTTCCATCACTGGTGGTATAAATCGATGTCATTCCTTCGAGATTTACCCAATACAAATTAGGAACTTCTGTCGGCTTGATATCTAAAATTTTGGCGTTGATATTTGCATTCTTAAATTGTTTCTGCAAAGTTTCGATCAAACGCTGCTTATCATTACGTTCGATAATGGTTGAAGCTTCCCCAGTAGCAGGTGCAGTCGCTGTGAGCGCATCTTCTTTTTGTGGTTTGTTTTCTTTAGAACAAGCACTGAACAAAAGGCTAGATGCCAGAGCGCAGGCAAGAAAAATTTGAGAGCGGGTAAAAGACATAGATAACCCTTATTTCATCAGTATTTATAGTCAGAAGCTGCTAAGCATAACAAAAAATCTAATGTGTATTGTTAAAACTTTCTTAACCTTTGTGAACGAAATCAAACGATTGATATGAAATATTTACTTTGAGCTTCACAGCTTTATCATCCTCTAGGGTGATGTTTTTCATGTAATTGTTGCATTCGTACTTGTGCAACATGTGTATAGATTTGTGTTGTAGATAAATCGCTATGACCCAGTAACATTTGTACTACGCGTAAGTCAGCGCCGTGATTAAGCAAGTGTGTCGCAAAGGCGTGACGTAAGGTGTGAGGTGAGAGTTCAGCTTGAATATTGGCTTGAAGCGCATAGCGTTTAATGGCATACCAAAAGTTCTGCCGACTCATAATTCCGCCATGTTGGGTCAAAAAAAGATAGTCAGTCGAGCTTTTGTAGAGTTGAGGCCGAGCATTATGCAAATAGCGTTCTACCCATTCACAGGCGAATTGTCCTAACGGAACTAAACGTTCTTTATTGCCTTTACCTGTAACACGTAAATAGCCTTGCTTTAAATTAATGAGCTCTAATCGCAAGTTAAGTAGTTCTGAAACACGTAAACCACACGCATAAAGTACTTCAAACATTGCTCGGTCACGTAAGCCAAGTGCTGTATTGATATCGGGTGCTTGAATCAGTGCTTCAACATCTTCTTCAGATAGATCTTTGGGTAAGGCTCGTCCAATTTTTGGAGAATGGTGGGTTGCTACAGGATTATCGCTTCGTAATTTCTGTTCACGTAAAAATTTGTAAAACTGGCGTAGAGCAGATAAGCAGCGAGCAATCGAGCGGGGGCTTTTCCCGACTTTGGTCAACTCAATTAAAACATCAGCAATATCATCACTTGTCCACTGTGGAAGAGCTGTTTTTTGATGAAGTTCACTGCATTGAATGAGGTCGGATAAATAAGCATTTCGTGTATGAGGACTTACTGTCTGTGCAACTAAATAGTCTCGAAAACCTTGTAAAAAGCTTAAATGTTCAGGAATTTGAACTGGGCTTGGAATACGCGGTTTTTTATTCAACATACACTAGATCCTCTAAACCTCTGTACTTTAAAAGAAACTTTAAGGTTTGTCGATTAAACTGAATAAGAAGTGAAATTTAACCTTATTTGGTAATTATTCTCATTTATATGTATACTAGAAAAAAAGGTTTAGGATCGGATGCGGTGCGTTTATCAGCTTTAAAAGTGAAGCAAGCGGCGACCATCACCAAAGTGAATCGGATAGAAGTAGAGTCCGAGCAGCAAGATTTGGTCGCAATTCGTTTGGAAAGTCTGGGCTTTGTACCAGGCACACGAGTGGAAGTGATTACCAAGGGTATTTTTGGTGGTGATCCGATCTTGATCCAAATTGGCTTTACTCGTTTCGCTTTACGTAAAGCAGAAGCGGAAAAAATTGAAATTTTAGTAGAAGAAGGAGTACCCGCATGAGTGATGCGTTACGTATTGCCCTTGTGGGAAACCCGAACTGTGGTAAAACCTCTCTTTTCAACCATTTAACTGGAACTCGACAAAAAGTTGCAAACTATGCGGGCGTAACTGTTGAGCGTAAAGTAGGTCATTTTCAGTTACCGTCAGGTCGAGCAGTGCGTGTACTCGATTTACCGGGTACATATAGTCTAAATGCAACTAGTCCTGATGAAGTTATTACCCGTGACGTTTGTTTGGGTAAGATTGCAGAAGAAGGGCAGCAAGATGCGTTTTTGTGTGTGGTTGATGCCACTAACTTAAAATTGCATTTAGGACTGGTGCTCGAAATGATCGGGCTAGGCCGCCCGATTTTACTTGTACTGAATATGATGGATGAAGCGCGTCGTCGTGGCATCCAAATTAATACTCAAAAGTTATCTCAACGTTTGGGTGTACCTGTTGTTGAAACAGTTGCTGTTCGTAATGCGGGTATTGAAAATTTATTACATGCCCTTGATCAAGAAAAATACAGTGTGCCACAAACCGAACTGAGTGGTTTAACTGGGACTCATCATCAAAAAATCGATATGATTTTTAAAGATGTTGTTCATTATGTTGAGCAGGGTGATAAGCGTACTGATTTTCTAGATCGAATTTTCTTGCATCCAGTTTTAGGCCTGCTTAGCCTTGCGCTCATGATGTTTATTGTGTTCCAAGCAGTTTTTGCGTGGGCAGCTCCATTCATGGATGGCATTGAAGGTTTCTTCGGCTGGTTGGGTGAAGTAATCGGAAGCGTGATTACACAGCCCCTACTACATAGTTTGGTCGTTGATGGAATTATCGCGGGTGCTGGTGGCGTAGTGGTATTCTTGCCACAAATTCTGATCTTGTTCTTCTTCATTTTAGTATTAGAAGAATCGGGCTATTTACCGCGTGCAGCATTTTTGCTTGATAAATTAATGTTTCAAGCTGGTTTAAGCGGACGAGCCTTTATTCCTTTACTTTCAAGCTTTGCTTGTGCAGTACCGGGAATCATGGCAACGCGTAGTATTAGTGACCCTCGTGATCGCTTTACGACCATTATGGTTGCGCCATTAATGACTTGTTCGGCACGTTTACCTGTATATGCTCTGCTGATTGCTGCATTTATTCCAGAGAAAATGGTCTGGGGTATTTTCAACCTACAAGGTCTGGTGCTATTCGGTCTCTATATGGCTGGTATTGTGAGTGCGCTTTGTGTTTCATTTTTAATGAAATTCTTCCAAAAAGATAAGTCTCAACATGCCTTATTGCTAGAGCTGCCGAGTTATCGTTTCCCTGATTTAAAAAGTGTGGGAATTGGTTTACTGGACCGTGCAAAGATCTTCTTAAAACGCGTCGGCGGAATCATTTTTGCGCTCTCTATTTTGCTCTGGTTTTTGTGTACTTTCCCACAACCACCAGAAGGGGCGACATTACCTGCTATAGATTATAGTTTTGCCGGCATGCTCGGACACCTTATTCAACCTTTATTTGCTCCAATTGGTTTTAACTGGCAAATCTGTATTGCTTTAATTCCAGCTATGGCTGCGCGTGAAGTTGTGGTTGCAGCATTAGGTACGGTTTATGCCTTGTCTGCAACGAGTGACGATGCTGTAGCACAAGGTTTGTCACATCTGATTAGTGCAGATGGCACAGGTTGGTCTTTGGCAACAGGATTGTCGCTTTTAGTGTGGTTCATTTATGCCCCACATTGTTTGGCTACGTTGGCAACAGTACGACGTGAAACAGGTTCATGGAAACATGTTGCTGCCATGACTGCATATCTGTTCGGTTTGGCTTATTTGGCATCGTTTGTTACCTATCAAATTGCTTCCCACTATTGGGGTTAAGGCAAGAAAGGAGGTTGTATATGATTCAATATCTGATTATTGCGGTTGTAGTGAGTTGGAGTGCGGTTGTTGTTTTTAAGAAAGTATTTCCAAAAACAGCAAATTCAGTCTTTTCTTCACTCTCTGTATTTTGTGAAAAGCAGGGTTGGACAACTTTGGCAAAATGGCTTAAACCAAAAATGACTTTTGGTTGTGCTGGTGGCTGTGGTTGTTCAAGCGAAGATAAACCTACCAATACAGTTCAAGAAATTAAGCCAATTAAATGGCAATAAATTTAGTATTTCCTGTTTCGTTTAAAAAGCCATCATATTGATGGCTTTTTTACGCACTGACACAAAAAAAGATGAATAAAGTTCAAACTGAAAAAGCATTCAAAACAGCAAAGTGCTAACATTTTTGCCATTCTGTCGATTGATAAATTGTGGGGCAAAAATGTTAATACAACGTGGTGGATTAAAAGTTGTCGCAGGCTTAGGAATATCAGGTGTATCTGCTGTTAATTTCCTGCATGAACAAGGCTACCAAGTTGCAGTAACGGACTCTCGTCCAACCCCTCCTGGCCATGACCAGATTCCAGCTGGTGTTAAAACCAGTTTTGGTCAACTTGACCAAGAATTATTATTACAAGCAGAAGAAATTATTTTAAGCCCAGGCCTTGCACCGCAATTACCAGAAATTCAGGCAGCTATTGCTCAAGGGATTTCAGTAGTAGGCGACATTCAACTATTACGCCGTGCGACTGAAGTGCCTATTGTGGCTATTACGGGTTCTAATGCCAAAAGTACCGTAACGACTCTAATTGGTTTAATGGCTAAAGATGCGGGTAAAAAAGTTGCTGTGGGTGGAAACCTAGGACGCCCAGCTCTAGACTTGCTAAAAGACCAACCAGAGTTGCTTGTACTTGAGCTATCAAGTTTTCAGTTGGAAACCACATCACATTTAAATGCTGAGGTTGCTGTGGTTCTTAACATGAGTGAAGATCACCTAGATCGTCATGGCGATATGTGGGGTTATCACCAAGCAAAACACCGTATTTTCCAAGGCGTTAAAAAAGTTATATTTAACCGTGATGATGCTTTAAGTCGCCCTCTTGTTCCAGATACAACCCCAATGCAAAGCTTTGGTCTAAATGCACCAGACTTAAACCAGTACGGTGTTTTAAGAGAGGGTGATGGCGAGCTTTGGCTTGCACGTGGTTTGCAGCGTTTAATTAAAAGCTCAGATTTATATATTCAAGGCATGCACAACGTAGCCAATGCTTTAGCTTGTTTGGCATTAGGTGAAGCAATTGGTTTGCCTATGGAATCTATGCTTGAAACGTTAAAACAGTTTAAAGGATTAGAGCACCGCTGTGAGTATGTGAGAACTGTACATGATGTACGTTATTATAATGACTCTAAAGGGACTAATGTTGGTGCTACACTTGCTGCAATTGACGGTTTAGGTGCTGCAATTGAGGTTAAAAAAGGTAAGGTTGCCTTGATTCTAGGTGGGCAAGGTAAAGGTCAAGATTTTGCTCCATTACGTTCTTCTATCGAAAAATATGCCAAAGTTGTGGTATTGATTGGTGAAGATGCTCCAGTTATTGAACAGGCTATTCAAGGCGCAACCAAAATTTTGCATGCAGCAACGCTTAAAGAAGCTGTAGAGCTGTGTCAACGTGAAACACAAGCTGAAGATGTGGTGTTGTTATCACCAGCCTGTGCAAGTTTTGATATGTTTAAAAGTTATAATGACCGTGGTCAGCAGTTTGTTGCCTGCGTCAATTCGTTGGTTTAAAGAAAACATGATTAGGAATGTAGTATGGCAGGCTTAGCTCAGACCACAATCCAGAAAATCAATCATTGGTATGAACGGATATTGCCTAAATGGCCAGCGGAAGTGACGCCACGTAATGTCCTGATTTTCTGTGTCGTTGCATTGTTGTGTATCGGTTCAGTGATGGTGGCGTCTGCTTCGATGCCCTATGCTGAATATATGCATGAAAACCCGTTTCACTATGTGATTCGTCATGGTATTTCGATTGTCGCTGCGGCTGTGGTGGCATATTTGACCTATCGGATATCACTCAATACGTGGTTTAAAAATACTTTTCCGCTGTGGCTGTTGACCATGGTTCTGCTACTTGCTGCTTTGGTGGTAGGTTCAGAAGTGAACGGTTCTACACGTTGGATTAAGATCGGTGGCTTTACTTTACAGCCAACCGAGGTTGCCAAAGTCATGATGGCAATCTTTACCGCAGACTACGTTGTACGCCGTGCCAAAGAGGTTCGTACTCATTGGAAAGGCTTATTACGTTTAAGTGGGGTTATGGCAATTACGGTTGGTTTGATTATTGCTGAGCCTGACTTGGGCGCTACGATCGTAATTGTATTGATGATGGTCGGGGTATTCTTTTTAGCTGGTGCACCGCCAACACAGTTCTTAATTATGTTAGGTGCGATTGTAACCGGTATCGTATTTTTGATTTTGTTTGAACCATATCGTTTCCAGCGTTTGATTTCATTTACTGACCCATGGGCAGATCCATTAGGGGTGGGGTATCAGTTATCAAATGCATTAATGGCCTTTGGCCGTGGTGAGTGGTTTGGTACAGGTTTAGGGCACAGTGTCCAAAAGCTATCTTATTTACCTGAAGCGCATACTGACTTTATGTTGGCGGTGTTAGGTGAAGAGTTTGGTTTCTTTGGTATTTCTATTGTCATTGGTTTGTCTTTCTTGATGTTGGCATGCTGTATCAAAATTGGTCATCGTGCATTGAAACATCATTATCTTCGCGCAGGCTATTTAGCTTACGGTATCAGTATTATTTTCTTGCTCCAGATTTTGGTAAATGCGGGCATGAATATGGGTTTGATGCCGACTAAAGGTTTGACTCTGCCATTTATTAGTTATGGTGGTACATCTTTAATGATGTGTGCTGCGATGATTAGCTTGATCTTAAAGATCGATGCTTCAACCCAAGAAGTGAACCCAGAAAGGGAAGAATCAAACTTCTAGTTAAGTATTTAGGCGAGAGAAAACCCGATTTGATATCGGGTTTTTTTATTTATAGATATGTTCCGCTGAGCTCTTGCCCATGTGGAATTAAATCAACATTCCACTGTGCTACTGCCTGCTTTAGCATCACTTCGGGGCGGTCTAAATCAACGCTTGGTTGGCCTAGTGCTTGTATGGCTTGTTGTAGTAATTGAGGAGCTTTAGTTAAATCGAGTGCTTGAGCAAGGTTTTGTTTAGAAAGCTTTTGCCCTTGATCATTCATGGCGAGAGGGAGGTGCATGTAGCTCAGTTTAGGGTATCCTAAGAGCTCGCTAAGCCAGATCTGACGTTCGGTGTTATCTAATAGGTCTGAGCCTCGAACGACATGGGTGATGCCTTGCAGATAATCATCCACGACGACAGCAAGTTGATAGTTAATAATCCCATCACGGCGTTTAAGAACAAAGTCTCCAAGGTCATGTTGCAGGTTAGAACAATGAAGTCCTTGTAGTCGGTCATCAAAACAGATTTGTTGATCTTTAACTTTTACGCGAATTGCTTGGTCTTGAAAATCAAGATTAAGATTGCGGCATGTGCCCGCATAGATTGCATTTGAACCCAGCATTTTGCGTGTACATTGACAAGCATAGATTAGACCCTCTTTTTTAAGTTGATTTAGTACACTTTCATAAATGTCTAAACGGTTTTTTTGAAAGATGATTTCTGCATCGGGTTCGAACTGGAAGGCTTCCAGTGAGGTGAGGATATGCTCTTCACTGCCCGGATAAATACGAGGGATATCTGTGTCTTCGACACGAACCAGCCATTTGCCTTGGTGAGCTTTAGCATCACAATAACTGGCGACAGCGGTAATGAGTGATCCAAAATGCAAAGGGCCGGTTGGCGAGGGCGCAAACCGACCTGAGTATGAAAAGCTAGGCTTTTCTTGAGTAGCTACAGCGGTCATATTAACCGTTATTTTGCTTCTCTTTAATTTCTGCCAAAGTTTTGCAGTCAATACATAACGTTGCAGTTGGACGTGCTTCTAAACGACGTAAACCGATTTCGATACCACATGTTTCACAGAAACCGTAGTCTTCGTTTTTAATTGCTTCCATAGATTGTTCGATTTTACGAATTAACTTACGTTCACGGTCACGTGTACGCAATTCAATTGCAAACTCTTCTTCTTGGGTGGCACGGTCATTTACATCTGGCAATGCAGTTGATTCGTCTTGCATCGTATTCAACGTACGATCAACTTCAGACATTAATTCAGCTTTCCATGCTTGCAGAATTTGTCGGAAATGCTCGAGCTGTCCTTCAGACATGTACTCTTCATTTTTCTTAGGTTGATAAGGTGCAATACCAAATAAACTTGCAGTTGTGCCTATGTCAGAAGTTTTAGGTTTCACTTTACGTGCACGTTTTGCAGAAGCTTTGTCACCTTCCACTACAACTTCTGTATGTTCATCCAAAACTTGGTTGTGGTTGTCATTCGCCATAATAGGGCATTCCTCATCATACACGTATTATCTATACGCAAAAAATATGGTGATATGCAAGTGTTTTTATAGAAAACCATCGATGGGATTTTCCCATCGGGTCGTCATCATATAGATTTTTCCTGCAAGATGATAGTCATTCCGTCCCGTAAATATTTTCAAAACGTGTTTACCCTAGTCATAATTGCATATAAGCATATATAAAATAGAGCTAATAGCCTGAAATATTGGTATTTATAAGGCCCTGAAAATTTTCAAGACGGAAGACTTCTGTTTCAAAACTACCATCGTTTTTTAGACGAATGTAACGGTAGCCGGGAGCATTTTGGTCTAGGGCAAACTCATTACTAAACGGTTTAAACTGAACGCTTGTTGAGGGCGTCGAGAAAAATTCGATCCCTTGCCAAGTGTTTAGTGAGTCTTGGTGAACGTGCCCGCAGATTAAAGCTTTTACATTTTTAAATGGAGCTAATGTGGTAAGCAAAGCATTAGAGTTTTGTAACTTGTGATGATCAATCCATTTAGATTTCATTGCAAAAGGATGATGATGACAAGCCAATAAAACAGGGTTATCTGAAAATTCTTCGAGTAGTGCCGCTAAATTTTGTAGTTGTTCTGGCGACAGGTGTCCATTAATCTGACCTTTTACTGCACTATTTAATAAAATAACGCGCCAGTTTCCTAAACAAATGACCACAGGTTCCTGATGATTTTCTTTATGTAATGGAAAATGATCAACGTTATCATGATTGCCCAGTGTCTGGAAAAATGGCAGACCTAACGTTTGCATATATTGAATATAACGTTTGTAGGTAATAGGCGTTGGTGCTTGAGCCAAATCTCCAGTGTGGATAATGGCATCAGTTTCAGGATGTTTTTTCAGGATCTGTTGAATAATGGCATGAAAACTTTCTTCAGGATTCATCCCCACAAATTCTAAGTGTGGATACTCCAATAAGTGGGTATCGGTAATTTGTATAATGACATGGTCTTTTTGTGAAAGTGTTGAGACTTGAAAAGTCACCGTCCTACCTCGTCGGATTTTATTATCGTTGTGATGTGTTGAGATAGCCATTGTAACGCCATAATGACAGGGGCATTTCTCAAACGTCCTTGACTCAATAATGTTGATATTTCGCTGTAGTCAAACAGGTGTAAAAGAATATTTTCACCTTCATCAGGCATGCCAAAAACCCCGCCTTTAGATGGTAAGTTTGTTTCAGCAGCATATAAGTGAAATAGTTCTGAACACGCCCCAGCAGATGGATAAAAGCTAAATAGATGATGTAAATGATTAACTGTGCATCCTGACTCTTCAAGTGTTTCACGGCGAATACAGCTCTCCGGCGTTTCATCTCCATCCAATACACCAGCAATTACTTCCAATTGCCACGGCGAATCGGGGTCATTAATTGCACCTACACGAAATTGTTCAATCAGCGCAAACTGTTGTCTTTGATCATTGTAGAGTAGAACGCCAGCCGCTTCAGGCCGATGAATCAGTTCACGTTGTAATACATGAGTATATTTAGTTTGATTAAATAGACGATGTCGAAGGCTGACTTTTTCAACTTGAATAAAACCACGGAATAGAGATTCACGTGATGTTACTTCGACATCTTTAGATGTATAACTTGGACGTTCAACAATACTCATGATTCGATCAGGACGAAATCTATTTATTTCATCCTAACCGAGAATCATGGCTAGGCAAGTGTTTTTTTTGAATATTTACACTTTGTGATACAGTTTTTGACCTTGCTCTTGATAAACCTCTTTCATCGCTTTGAGGCCTTCTTCAACCTCTGAATTGCTATTAGTGAGGTTGTTGGCATAGTCACGAACATTCTGGGTGATTTTCATCGAACAGAATTTTGGTCCACACATTGAACAGAAGTGAGCAGATTTATGAGCCTCTTTTGGTAAGGTTTCATCATGCATGCTACGCGCTGTGTCAGGGTCTAAACTTAAGTTGAACTGATCATCCCAACGGAATTCAAAACGAGCTTTTGACAAGGCATTATCGCGAACTTGAGCGCCCGGATGTCCTTTCGCAAGGTCAGCAGCATGTGCCGCAAGCTTGTAGGTAATAATTCCGTCTTTAACATCTTTTTTGTTTGGTAAACCCAAATGCTCTTTTGGTGTCACATAGCAAAGCATCGCTGTGCCGTACCAACCAATCATGGCTGCACCAATTGCAGAAGTAATGTGGTCATAACCCGGAGCGATATCAGTCGTTAAAGGCCCAAGTGTATAGAATGGTGCTTCTTTACATACTTCTAGTTGGAGATCCATATTTTCTTTGATCATGTGCATTGGTACATGACCAGGGCCTTCAATCATGACTTGAACATCATGTTCCCATGCACGATGAGTAAGTTCACCTAGGGTTTTAAGTTCGCTGAACTGTGCTTCGTCATTTGCATCTTGAATACAACCCGGACGTAAGCCATCACCTAAGCTAAATGAAACGTCATAAGCTTTCATGATTTCACAGATTTCATCGAAATGAGTGTATAAGAAGTTTTCTTCATGATGCGCTAGACACCACTGCGCCATGATTGAACCACCACGAGACACAATACCTGTTAAACGGTTTGCTGTAAGTGGAACGTAACGAAGCAATACACCTGCGTGAATCGTGAAGTAGTCAACGCCTTGTTCAGCTTGTTCAATCAGTGTGTCTTTGAAGATTTCCCATGTTAGGTCTTCTGCAACACCATCAACTTTTTCAAGCGCTTGATAAATAGGTACGGTACCGATTGGAACAGGTGAATTACGAATAATCCATTCACGTGTTTCATGAATGTTTTTACCTGTCGACAAATCCATAATGGTGTCGGCACCCCAACGCGTTGCCCACGTCATTTTGGCAACTTCTTCGTCAATTGAAGAACCAAGCGCTGAGTTACCAATGTTGGCATTAATTTTAACCAAGAAATTACGGCCAATAATCATTGGCTCAAGTTCTGGATGGTTAATATTGGCAGGAATGATCGCACGACCTTCAGCAACTTCTTGACGAACAAATTCAGGTGTAATTTCTTTTAAGTTTTTTGCACCAAAATTTTGTCCAGCATGTTGACGCATATCAACACCTTCACGCTGGCGCTGATTCTCACGAATTGCAATATATTCCATTTCAGGTGTGATAATACCTTGCTTGGCATAGTGCATTTGAGTGACATTTTTGCCAGCTTTAGCACGGCGTGGGTTTTGAATATGAGCAAAACGAATGTCAGCGGTGCGAATGTCTTTTAAACGTTCTTGACCAAAAGTTGAAGTTAAACCAGAAAGTACGTCAGTATCGTTACGTTCTTCAATCCAGTTTTGGCGAACTGAAGGTAAACCTTTGTCTAAATCAATTTGAACATTTGGATCTGTATAAACACCTGAAGTGTCATAGACCATAACAGGGGGATTATGTTCACCGCCCAGACCAGTTGGAGTATCTGTTAAAGAAATTTCTCGCATCGGAACCTGAATATCAGGACGAGAACCTTCAATATAAACTTTTTTAGAAGCGGGTAAGATGCGGGTTAAATCTTTTGCATCTTGTTCATGTTGTGCTGAAATTTCAGCAGAAGAGAGATTCGTTAACTGGTTCATTACATGATCCTTATGAATAACATCAACGAATCAAGCACGACCAAAAACGATGGCGGATTTATCTTTGCTAGATAAATTTAAGGCTTAAGTTTTCAGATGGCTTGATTCCTACGCAGGTCTTAACCTGATCAGGTTCAACGGTACTCATGTTCAAACTTGTGTTGCGATAACACGAAATTTACACAATCTCAGCGAGTTATTACTCGCGCTCCGTCAAGCGATTTACAGACTAACATGTTTTAGGTTGGGTGGCATTGTCAATTTGTATCTATACAAACCGCATCTATATGGCAGTCACGATAAACTTCAGTGTTCCATGGGGAGTCTAATTTTAATAGCTGCTCGAGTTGTTCATGAGTCATCTGATAATTTGATTTTTTATCGCCACTCTTATCAGTTAAATCTATTCTAAATTGCTTATTACGCTCCTCTACAGGCGTGGCAATAAACTTAAGAAATAGTTGAGCAGGTTTCGCTAAACTCGATTGGCTTTGTGTAGATAGAAACTGAATCTGTTGAAGCGCATCTTTATCAAACCATGTGTTCGGTGCATATTCATCTGACACAGGTGTATTATCGAGACCAAAGAAAATAAAATAGCGATATTCGTTAAAGAGTAGTTTTGCATCACTAATAAAATGGCTTTTTGGATACTTTTGAATAAATTTTTCCCAAAATAATACACGTTCAGTCAGCTCTTTCCATGAAATAGCCAACGCACCATCGTTATAGAAAATATTTTGATTGTCTTTCGCCATACGAGTTAAAAACTCTTTTTGGTCAGCAGGTAAGGCTTTAGAAAAAACATCAACTAAATAGTTTGGCTGACGTCGATAGGTAAACATGCCTTCGCCTTGATAGAGTAGTTCAATATAGGCTTGACCTTCATGTTGAAGTAAATATTGATCACGTGGACTCAGTTGGTCGAAGAGCTTTTTCTGAGTTTGGATGACCTTTTTAAGGTCTTGTTGTTTATGTTCTAAAACAGCATAGCCAAAAGCTTCAAACGCTCTACCTGTTTTTTCAGTGTAGTCTTGTTTAATAAAACGTTGATACATGGCTGTTGATGCATCAATCAGCTTAAGCTGTTCATCATTTTTTAAAGACGGAACACAGGTTTTAAGCTTTTCATTAATTTGATTTAAGTCTTCTATTTTGCTGTTTTGATTAATCGTGTGCATAGCTACCATAATTTGTAAGCAGCTACTGTCTTGTTTTTGAGTGGCCTTTTGCTCAGTTGATTTTTGCTCTTTAGATACAGTTTGATTTTGCTCTGATGTTTTATTACATCCAGCTAAAAGTAGTGCGCTGCACATACTCATCATTAGAACTTTTTTCATCATTGTATTTTTATCAAAGTGAATATTGCTCAAATTATAACTCGGAAAAAGATTGCATCATTGTTAGAAATCTTTATTATTAGGTAGGTCGGTCTACTTAAATTAAAGCTATGAATGATAAAACAGCAAGACAGAAAATTCTCGATGCCGCTTCAACTTTGTTTTATAACGATGGTATTACTGCAACTGGAATTAACTCGGTTACGGCTAAAGCAGATGTTGCTAAGATGTCGCTTTATAATAATTTTTCTTCAAAAGGTGAGCTTGTCGATGCCTACATTGCTGCGCGCCATCAAGAGTGGCTTGATCTCTACCAAAAGCGTTTAGAAAAAATAAAAACAGCTAAAGAAGCCATCTTGGCCGTATTTGATGCCTATCAAGACCATGCGGAATTTGCCTATGAAAAAGGCTTTCGAGGTTGTGGGTTATTGAATGCTGCCGCAGAATTTCCCGCAAATAGTTCAGGGCGAAGTTCGGTAAGACAACATAAAGAAGAAGTGGAAGGTATTGTTGCTGAGCATTTAAAAAAATTAATCCCAGAGTCACAGCGGATTAGTTATGTGGCTACGCAGCTTTCTTTTCTTTTAGAAGGTTCTATGGCACGAGCAGGCTTAGAAGGCAACAGTCGTCAACTCCTGTTAGCAAAACAAATGGCAGAAGACATTTTAAATAGAGAATGTCCACATGATTAGCCTCATTAAAAATAGTAGTTATGGAGGCACAATCGCGATTTTAGTTGCCTCTGTTTTGTGGGGAACAACAGGTACTGCGGCCGCATTTGCACCAACACTTGGCCCACTCGCTATTGGTGCCGTAGCGATGGGCGGAGGTGGTCTTTTACAAGCTTTGGTTGCATCACGAGCGATACGTGAAAACCGACAATTTATAAGAGAAAATCTTTTAATACTGCTTTTAGGTGTAGCGGCGGTTGGTATTTATCCTTTGGCTTTTTATTCCTCAATGCATTATGCAGGCATTACGATTGGCACCGTGGTTTCAATTGGTTCGGCTCCACTAATCGCAGCAATTTTAGAGCGATTCTTTGATCGCAAAGCTTTGTCTGCCATCTGGTTTCTAAGTTTTATTTGCGGTGTGCTTGGCGTAACGATGTTGTCGATGGGTGAAAGTCATGCGGTCCTAGATGGTACAAATCAATGGAATAAATACTTCGGTATTTTTCTTGGGCTTGTCGCAGCTACAACTTATTCACTTTATTCATGGGCTGCAAAAAGATTAATAGATCGGGGTATTGCCTCTAAAGCTGCAATGGGCATGATTATGGGCGGTGGGGCAGTTATTTTGCTTCCTACTTTGTTGGTTACAGGTGGTGGGTTATTACAAAGCTCAACCAATTTACTTGTGGCTGGTTATATGATGCTAATTCCTATGTTTTTGGGTTATTTACTTTTTGGTTTTGGACTAAAAACAGTAAATGCCAGCAAAGCGACCACCTTAACTTTATTTGAACCTTTAGTTGCTGCGATTTTTGCCATTGTGTTGGTGGGTGAGCATGTTTCATGGTTGGGTTGGGTAGGCATGCTTTTGATTTTTATTTGTATTTTAATATTGTCAAAAACTGAGAACGCTTAAAAAAACTAAAACTTTTAATGGCTTGAGTTTGATTCGAATTTTTCTTAGTCTTAAAGGCAAGTTTTATCGTTGATTTGAACAATGAAAATAAAATTAATGGTCGCTGTTGGCCTTTGGAGTTTTGCATCTTCGAGTTTTGCTCTAGATTTGATTGAGACTTATGAGCGCGCAAAACAAAATGATCCGACATGGCAAGCCAATCAACAACAATTTGAAGCAGATCAACTTAATTTAGGCTTGGCAACAGGAGCGTTATTACCCACAGTTACACTGTCTGGAAACATTACTCGTAATCGACAAACTGTAAAGCGTTCAAACTTTCCGGGTGTTGATCAAGAAGGTCTTTCTGATGCTTTGGTAAGTAATACCTCAACGACTCGGCAAGCGACCTTAACAGCACGTCAGCCATTATTTCGAATGGATGCTTGGGAAGGTTATAAGCAAGTTAAAACTTCGGTTGCCTTAAGTGAAATTACCTTAAGACTGCAAAAACAAGATCATGTTTTAAATGTAGCAGAAGCCTATTTTAATGTACTGCGTCAGCAGGCACTGAGTGTTGCATACCTACAAGAAGAAAAAGCTTTGCTTGAGCAGCTGAATATGATGAATGCCAAACTCAAAGAAGGTTTGGTGGCACGTAGTGATGTGAGTGAAGCAAATGCTCAATACCAAAATGCCAGAGCCAATCGTATTTCAACCAATGTTCAATTACTTTTAGCCCAAGAACAGCTGTCTGAATATATTGGTTCTTATCAAGATAAACTTGCTGTATTACGAAGTGATTTTAGTTTTCAAAAGCCTTATCCAGCAGAACTTAATGATTGGATTTCTTTGGCCCAGCAAAAAAATCTAAAGATCCAGCAAGCCCGTTTACAGCAACAATATAGTGAAGATCAGCGCCGTGTGGAAAAAGCCGCGCTTTATCCTCAGATAGATGCTGTGGCGAGCTATGGTTATACCAAACAGACCCCAGAGACTCTTATTTCCACTGACGGAAAATTTGATCAGGTTGGGGTAGAAATGAACTGGAATTTATTTAATGGCGGGCGCACTCGAACATCAATTAAAAAGGCGACTGTAGAAGCCAGTAAAGCCCAAGCTCAACTTGATGCGGCCATCCGCCGTGCCAATGTTGATGTGAAAAGTGCATTTATGCAGGTTGATACGGACCAAGCCAAACTCGAAGCAAGAAAAGCTGCAATGGATTCATCTTCTTTAGTTTCTCAAGCCTCGAAAGCGAGCTATAACGAAGGCTTAAAAAGTATGGTTGATGTTTTATTGGCCCAGCGTAATGCTTTTTCTGCAAAACAGGATTATCTTAATGCTCAATATGACTATTTATTGAATGTGCTTCGTTTAAAAGCTGCGGTAGGTCAGCTCGGTGAAAAAGATCTGGTTGAGCTTAATAGCTGGTTAACTTATCAGTAATAAAATGCTTTTATCTGAAATTTAATTTTGTCATAAAAACTTAATGATTGCTGTGTTTTAATGCTCAATCATTTTATTCCTGCGCCATCATGTTGGAGGCTTCCCTTGAGTCCAAGTAATCCGGTGTTAACCCATCATATTTCTTCTCAATTTAATGAAGATTTGCAAGATGTAAACACAAAGTTTATGACCATGGGTGGCTTGGTCGAACAACAGGTCGCAAATGCAATTCATTCTTTGCTTGATACAGACGCAAATTTAGCGATTGATGTTCAATTTAAAGATAATGCAGTCAATCAATATGAACGTGATATTGATGAAGGCTTGACGTTAATTTTGGCGCGTCGTCATCCAGCAGCGATTGACTTGCGTATGGTTATTGCCATGAGTAAAGCCAATACTGACCTTGAGCGTATTGGTGACGAAGCTGCAAAAATTGCCCGTATTGCACAGAACCTTTGTGAAGAGGGTGGTTCGCCTCGTGGCTACATGGAAACACGTCATATTGGTAACCAAGTTCGTGTCATGATTCATGATGCACTTGATGCTTTTGCACGTTTAGATGCAGATCAAGCTTTACGTGTACTTTTAGCCGATGCTGACATCGACCGTGAATATCAGTCAGCAACGCGCACATTAATGACCTATATGATTGAAGATCCACGCCATATTGCTCGTGTAATTAACGTCATGTGGGTTCTACGTTCTTTAGAGCGTATTGGTGACCATGCACGTAACATTGCTGAGCAAGTCATTTATATGGCAAAAGGCTTTGATGCTCGTCATACCAAAATTGAAGAAATTGAAGCTAAAGTTCACGAAAAGTAATCTTGAGCTGAAATATTGAAAGGCCTTGTTTGAAACAAGGCCTTTTTATTTGCTTAAAAATAATAGATAAAAAAATGTCCCGAACTTTGGGGGGAAGTTCAGGACAGAAAATCAAGTGCATAAACACGACAGGGATCGTGTTCTTCTTGCTATGAATTGATATTAAGTTCTTTACTTTTTGATGTCATGTAGAGTCCTGTTCGCTCTATGTAAGGCTTTTTATGCTTGTGTAAGTTTCACGTAAAAAAAGGCGGGTCTATGTGTATAGGACCCGCCTTTTTAATGATGAAGAAGCTAAAACAAACCGATTATTCTGGTTTCCAGCCTTCAGCTTTTTCTACGCTTTCATCATTGTTAAAGAACTTCTCACGTTGTTCTTCAAGGAACTTCTTCGCATCTGATTCAAACACGTTTAAGCGTTTTTCATTAATCAGCGTAGTTTGGTGTTTTAACCATTCTTGCCATGCTTGCTTAGAAACATTTTCAAAAAAATCTTGGCCTTTAGCACCTGGGAAAGGAGCGAAGTCTAAACCTTCCATTTCCTTTTGATATTTGCGGCAAAAAACTTGTCGACTCATGGTTTATCCTTAAGCGTATAACTGTTCTAAACGTGTATGGGCACGAGCAATCGCAGCTTCAACCTGTTTTGGTGAAGTTCCGCCAATATGATCACGTGCATTTACAGAAGCTTCTAGTGTTAAGGCTTTATCAAATACATCTGCTGTAATTAAGTCAGAGAATTGTTGTAATTGCTCAAGTGTTAACTCAGATAAATCTTTTTCTTCAGCAACACCTAATGCAACTGCTTTACCTACAATTTCATGAGCATCACGGAAAGCAACGCCTTTTTTCACTAGGTAGTCAGCAAGATCGGTTGCTGTTGAGAATCCACGAAGTGCAGCTTCACGCATGATTTCAATATTTGGAACCAATGCAGGAATCATATCTGCGAAAGCCATGAGTGAACCACGAACCGTATCGATTGCATCAAATAAAGGTTCTTTGTCTTCTTGGTTGTCTTTGTTGTACGCTAATGGTTGACCTTTCATGAGCGTAAGTAAACTAATTAAGTCACCAAATACACGGCCAGATTTACCACGAATAAGCTCTGGAACATCTGGGTTTTTCTTCTGCGGCATGATTGAAGAGCCAGTACAGAAGCGGTCAGGAATATTCACAAATTTGAACTGTGCAGAAGTCCAAAGAATCAGTTCTTCTGACATACGTGATAAATGCATCATGATAAGCGCAGCAGCAGCATTAAATTCGATAGCAAAGTCACGGTCAGATACAGCATCAAGAGAGTTTTCAGATACTGCTTCAAAACCTAAAAGTTCTGCTGTATATGCACGGTCAATCGGATAAGTTGTACCAGCAAGAGCAGCTGAACCAAGTGGCATGCGGTTAACACGCTTACGGCAGTCTTGAAGACGTTCAGTGTCACGAATTAACATTTCAAACCATGCTAACAAGTGATGACCAAAAGTCACAGGCTGAGCAGTTTGTAGGTGTGTAAAGCCCGGCATAATTGTATTTACATTTTTGGCAGCCAAGCCTAACAAGCCTTTTTGTAAACGTTCTAATAATTTTAAAATATCATCAATTTCGTCGCGTAGGTAAAGACGAATATCAGTTGCAACCTGATCGTTACGGCTACGACCTGTGTGCAATTTTTTACCTGTAATGCCAATACGTTGAGTCAAACGTGATTCAATGTTCATGTGAACATCTTCAAGATCGATGCGCCACTCAAAGTTTCCAGCCTCAATTTCTGAGCGAATGGTGCTTAAACCTTCAATAATGTCATCGCGTTCTGCTTCTGTGAGTACGCCAACTTTCGCAAGCATGGTAGCATGCGCAATCGAACCAGCGATGTCTTGTTTATAAAAACGTTGGTCAAACTGAACAGAGGCGGTAAATTCGGCTACAAAAGCGTCCGTCGCTTCAGAAAAACGACCACCCCACATACCTGAGGTTTGGTCTGGGGTTACTGAATTAGGGGGATTTGAAGATGTGGTCATGGTGGCTCAGTAAAATAAAAAAGAGTATATCACTTGCCGAAGCTCAACAAACAAAGTTGTTTCCTACAGCATACCGAAATCAAAATTCCTCCTATTTTTTTACGAAAAACGGGCGTTGGCAACACTTATTCGAATTAATTATCGCAAGTAATGTTTTGGCTCTGGTCTTAGCATTGGCTGAAGCACAGTCTTGGCAAGCCTTGAGCGGGGGAAGGCTTTTTCAATACATCGTTTTTATTAACTGGGTAATATTGTCCTTTTTTGCATTGGTTGAACGCTTTCAAGCTTTTTTTAGCAGCTTACGTCAAGAGTTTGCCTTGGCTATTGGCTTTATCATGTTGCAAGGTATTGTTGTCTTAACCACTTTGATGAGTAATTTTTTTCACTTTGGTCTTTTAAATAAACATGCATCATTAACGCAGGGCTGGAGCATTTATTTTACCAATGTACCTTTATATCTAAGCTATGGAATATTACTCGGGGCTTTCTGCCTACGTTATTTATATGTCAGAGAACAATGGTTGCATCAGCAATATGCCGAATTAAATGCCCGTATTCAGGCCATGCAAGCGCGAATTCATCCACATTTTTTATTTAATAGCCTAAATAATGTAGTCAGTTTAATTGCGATAGATCCAGATAAAGCAGAAAGCATGCTTATTAGCTTGTCACGTTTATTTCGTGCCAGCTTTCAAGAATTGAAATTGGTGAGTCTGCATGAAGAAATCGAGCTAAGTAAACAATATTTAATGATTGAACAGGTCCGTTTGGGAGAGCGTTTAAAAGTAGATTGGAAAGTCGAGCTTTCACCTGTGCAACTCAAACAGATCACCATTCCTTTATTGACATTACAACCTTTGTTAGAGAATAGTGTTTTTCATGGGGTAGAACCAATGATGGGTAAGGCAACTATAGGGGTATTGGTTGAAATATTGCAAAATCAGGTCAGTATAGTCATTACCAACCCATATACAGACGATACAATAAATTCAAGGAAAGGGCATGGAATCGCGCTTGAAAATGTTAAGCAGCGCCTGAAAGCATATTATGGGAGTTCCGTAAGATTTCAGGTTTATAAAGGTGAAACCTTATATACCACCATTATGAGCTATCAATATCAAACAAAATAATAAGTTAGTCAGAGTTAACCATAAAAAAATGGATCAAGTTAACGGTGACAAGGAGGATGAATGAAGGTGCTGATTTGTGATGACGAACCACTTGCAGTGGAGCGATTATCACGTTTAGTTTCAAAGATGGGACATAAAGTTGTATCAACGGCTCATCATGGACAAGAAGCCTTGGAACAGGCGCGGCTTCATCAACCGGATGTAATTTTACTTGATATTCAAATGCCAGGTATGAATGGTCTTGTCTGTGCAGAACAGATAAGCCAGCTAAATCCTCGACCTGCGATTGTATTCTGTACGGCCTATGACCAACATGCGTTGGAAGCATTTAAGTCTCAAGCTCAAGCTTATCTTCTTAAACCCATTGATCCTCAGGAACTTGAACAAGTTTTTAGTCAGTTGACTCAGCTTACTCAAGCACAGCTCAATGCTTTACCACAACATGATTTTTTACATGATCTAAAAACACAACGACATCAAATTGCTGCAAAAACCTATCGTGGGGTTGAGCTAATTCCAGTTGAAAATATTTATTATTTTTTAGCCGATCAAAAATATGTCACGGTGCGTCATCAAAATGGCAGTGTATTAATTGATGAAACTTTAAAAGAGCTTGAAACCGAATTTGCAGATCAATTCATTCGTATTCATCGAAATGCATTGGTTGCAGTTGCGTATTTAGATGGACTGGAGCTCGTTAGCTCTGGGCAATATCAGGTTCGTTTACGTGGCTTAGATGAGCGACTTTCGGTGAGTCGTCGACATTTATCTATGCTTAGAGAACGGATCCATCAGCTCTAAAGTTAAAAAGAGTTATCTTGGGCGTGCGAGATTTTACTTGCAATTTTAAGGGATCAAGTTAAGTTTAGGGTGTATCGTTTGACCAGCCTATGCTTGAATTTATGAAAACCTTGAAAATTGCTACACGACAAAGCCCACTTGCTCTTTGGCAGGCAGAATATATTCGTGCCCGATTACAGGAGCTTCACCCAGATTTAACGGTGGAGTTGGTTAAATTTGTCACACAAGGCGATAAAATCTTAGATACGCCTTTAGCAAAAATTGGTGGGAAAGGGCTGTTTGTTAAAGAGTTAGAGGCAGCACTTTTAGATGGGCGTGCGGACCTCGCTGTACATTCAATGAAAGATGTTCCGATGGCTTTGCCAGAAGGTCTAAGCTTGGCAGTAATTTGTGAACGTGAAGATCCATTAGATGCGTTCGTTTCAAATCAATTTGAAAAATTTGCCGACTTACCTCAAGGTGCAAAAGTGGGCACCTCAAGTTTACGCCGTAAATCTCAAATTTTAAAACAACGTCCTGATTTGCAAATTATTGACTTGCGTGGAAATGTTGGCACACGTTTAGCGAAACTAGATGATGGTCAATATGACGCTATTATTTTAGCTAGTGCTGGTTTGAAGCGTTTAGGGTTGTCAGAACGTATTCGTCATTGTTTAACACCAGATATTAGTTTGCCTGCGGTGGGCCAAGGTGCGTTGGGCTTGGAATGCCGTGCGGCTGACCAAGATGTATTAGCTTTAATTCATCCACTATTGCACGAAGAAACAGATGTTTGTGTACGTGCTGAGCGTGCTTTTAATGCCTATCTTGAAGGTGGTTGTCAGGTTCCAATTGCAGGTTATGCCACACTACAAAATGGACAAATCCATATTGAAGGTCGTGTCGGAAGTCCTGATGGGCAAACATTATTATGTGCTGAACTGACAGATGAAGCTAGCAATGCTCATCAACTGGGTGAAAACCTTGCTCGAAACTTACTTGATCAAGGTGCGGGTGAGCTATTAAAGGCTCTTTACTAAACCATGTTGTTTATTAATACTCGACCTGATTCTCGTGCCGCTGAATTAACAGATGCTTTGCAAAATGAAGGTTATCAGGTTGAGTCTTTACCTCTTTTAGAACTCGTTGCTAAACCCTTTTCCGAACACTTACTTCAGCATTACCAACAATTAGTTAAAGCACAAGCTATTGTTGTGGTCAGCCCAACTGCTGTTGATGTGGGTATGCAGTACTTAATAGAAAGTGGTTTAAAGCTAGATGACTTAACACATATTCAGTGGATTGCGGTCGGGCAGGCTACTGCTAATCGCCTTCATGAATATGGCGTTGACGCACATATTCCAGATGTTGAAACTTCTGAGGGAATGTTAAACCTACCGATTCTTCATAATATGAAGCAGGCTGGTAGTGTCGCTTTCTGGCGAGGAGAGGGCGGCCGTCAATTTATGATGGAAACTTTGCAGCAGCAAGGTATTCAGATTTTAAATTTCGTTTTATATCATCGGCAATGCCCAGAAACCTCATATTCTACATTCAAACATCTGACACAGAATTCAAATTATAATTTACACAAATGGCTAGTCTTAATTACCAGTGAGGCCAGCTGGAAATATTGGTTAGAGCTTTGTTTAAAAAATAATGTACAACCTGATTGTGTATATTTGGTTTTAGGCCCACGTCTTTTCCAAATTGTTAAAGAATATCGCGATCAACAACAGGCTCATTTTCACATTATTCAACTTGAAAATTTATCGCCTTCGGGGATGATTCATCACATTCAGGCATTATAAGGATTCGTATGAGAAAACTTGTTTCTATCATCATTTTACTGGGCATGGCTTGGTTGGCTAAACTCAGTTACGATATGTGGCAAATTTCTCGTACTGTTCCCGAGCTTAAGCAAAGTCTGCTTCAATCAGAACAGCACTATGCCAATCTAAATGATCAATTGGTTGCTTTACAGCGACAATTACAGAATCAACCTGTAAATACTGGTGATAAAGTAAGTTCAGTAGCTCACCCAGATGCTCCACCAGCAGGTATTGCTCCTACAGTTTTAATTAAACAAAAGTTAGATTTAATTCAATTTGCAATTGATCAACAACAACTGATTTATGCAGTTGATCAATTAAATCAGTTGCAGCTATCTCTCGTGCACTATGAAATTGCTCCAGCATTGCAACATAGCTTGAACCAATCGCTTGAGCAGGATAAGCAAGCAGTTCAACAATTCACTTTGGCTCAAAATCAGCGCCATCAATTGATTGATGATTTATTACAAACAATTGATAAAAATATTCAGCAAGCTTTAGCTCAGCCTAAGCTTGAGATGGATCAATCCGAGTCTGTGTCTTGGTGGAAAAAATGGTTCCGCATAGAAAAAGTAGAAACGCCGTCTATTAATTTAATGAATCGCAGTGTGGTGCTCAAAGAGGTGCAATTAAGACTATTAATTGCTGAACAGGCGCTCAATCAAGGCAAAATGACAGAGTATCAAAACGAGTTGCAATCTGTGATGCAAAAGCTAGATGAAATGCCTGATGCAACGAGTCAACAGTTAAAAAAACGTATTGCTAAAGTGGCACACTTATCGATAGTGCCTGTTCCTAAATTATCTACACTTGGTCTAATTGGCTCATAAGGAGGAGATATGAAACACCTCCTGTCGGTTTATTTCGTAATTAGTTTAATACTCTTTGCCGCTTTAGCTTTATTGAGTTATGGCTATGGAATGGGGTATGTCTACATTTACTGGCGACAATTGCAGTTGCAAACAAATGTCTGGGGATTAACCCTTGCTTTTGTTGCCATGAGTTTTATTGCTCAACTTATATGGCTTTGGGTTAAACGTTATTCCTCTCGCGAGCAGAGGAAAAGTGAAAACATCTTCCAGTTTAAAAACCTTCATCCCTATGAACAATTAGGTATTGTCTGGTTATTAGAGGCCGCCGAAGATCAACGTGTATTTATTGAACGTGTTTTTACTCAGTCAGCGCTTTTAAAAAATATTATTGATGCCAAATTTCTAGTTTTAAGTGGAGACTATCCAAAAGCATTGGCTGCTTTAGATCAATCACCGCCTATGGCATTTGAATTGGCAGAGTTAGAACGAATCGAAATCTTTTTAGCCCAAAACGAAGCTGAACGTGCATTAACTCATCTTGAGTTTTTATACCAGCATCAGTTATCGCCTTGGCTTGAAGAAATAGAAACAGCCTACCAGCAAAGATTAACTGCCTTATGGGGGCAATTGGCGTTGCAACACCCATGGGTATATTTACGATCAATGAAGTATGGTTTGCTAGATGCTGAGCACCGTGATTTATGGTTACAGCAACTCCTTCAGCAGTTTGATGAAGCTTCCGTTGATGATCTGCATGCTTTGCAACAACGTTATCTGGATTTAGAGTCTGAAATTCAAACTCGACCTTATAGCAGTAAGTTGTTATGGCTCAAACTATTGGCGCGTATGCCTGATATGAGCATGCAGCACGCAGCCTTAACACTACACTTATTAAAAGAACAGTTCGATCCAGAAGTGTTTTATCTGTGGTTTCAGCAGCAACTGCTTAAACAGGTTCCAGACTATGCAGATGTCGAAGAAAAAATTATCGAGTTTGAAAATCAATATATGAATTTGCCTGTTTTAACCTTTGCAAAATGGCATGTCTATATGGCAACTGGACGTCAAGCAGAGGCTGAAACATTATTATCATTATATCCAGATAATATTTTAATGAGCTATTTACGTATTAAGTCTACGCTTAATGAAGATGAAGTGTTAATCAAACAGTTAAACCTAATCTTTGAAAATGATGCGAATTTTTTAAAATTTAAAATATGAGGCAAAAATGAAAGAACTGTCTGTCTACCCGATAATATATGAACAGAAAGTAGCGTGGGGGGATATGGACGCTTTCGGTCATGTCAATAATGTACAATATTATCGATATATTGAAAGCTCACGTATTTTATATATGGAAGCTATAAATATATTAACGCCACAATTATATACCGTTGTAGCCTCAAGTCAGTGTAAATATTTAAAGCCAGTTTTTTATCCAGATGTATTGAAAGTCGGTGTTCGCGTGGAAGAGCTCCGTAATAGTGCATTCCGTATGGCTTATATATTATGGAGCGAGACACAACAACAAATCGTGGCTACTGGTGAAGCGGTTATGGTCTGCGTAGATAAATTAACAGAACGAAAATGTGAAATACCTCAGGAAATAAAACAAAAAATTATTGAGCTAGAAAAATCTGTTGGGCATGACTTAATACATTTATCTTAAATAAATATTAATAAAATATATTTCATTTATAATTGATAATGTAATTAAAAGGTAATTTTTTTAGTTATTCTGATGAACACGGCTTTCAAACTATTGCTTATTGAATAGATTATAAATAATATTGGTCTTGATTTTATGTTTTTAAATTTTGTCTGTATTATTTTGAATTGTCTGTAAGACTGGAGTATTTATTAATGAAACCGGATATCAGTGAATTATCTGTTGAAGAGTTAAAACGCTTACAAGAAGAAGCGGAAGCTTTAATTGCAAGTAAAAAAGATCAAGCAATCGAAGATGCTTATAATCAAATTATCGAGATCGCTGAAAATGTAGGTTTTAGTGTTGAACAACTTCTTGAGTTTGGTGCTCAAAAACGTAAGAAAACAACACGTAAATCTGTTGAGCCACGTTACCGCAACAAAAACAATTCTGAAGAGACTTGGACTGGCCGTGGTAAACAACCACGCTGGTTAGTTGCTGAAATTGAAAAAGGCGCAAAACTTGAAGATTTCTTAATCTAATCGTATTGCAGATTTAAAAAACCAGGCAGATTTGCCTGGTTTTTTTATGCATAAAAATATCTAAAGTGTGTTTTAAAAATTATTTAAGAAATTGGGTGTTTAAATTCATCTTTAAATAGATTGTTGAGATCAAATTTGCATTTAGTTCTTTTAGCACTCGGTTTTCATGATTTTGTCATACGTTCAACTTATAGTCTTAATACCGAAGCCAAGCCCGATTGCTTGGTTTTTTTATATGAAGTGAATTGGCGATGTTGAAAAAGTATGCATAATGTCAGACTAGGGAGCTACTCTCAAAATAAGGACGATAATTTGCATGTTGGTAAGGCTGAATGAAGAAAAAGTCTAAGCAATGGAAGTGGTGGTTATTTGCACTCATTGCATTTTTAATTTTTATTATTTTACAGATCCCGGCGACGTGGCTAATTTCTAAATTTTCAAAGAATAATCAAACTCTACACAATGTAAGTGGAAATATCTGGCAAGGCCAAGCAGATTGGCGGCGTGGTACTTTGAGAGGCTCGATTCATTGGAAAACTAGACCTCTTGACCTGTTTTTATTACGGTTCGCTGCTGATGTAGATATCCATAGTGGAAATACCCAATTATCTGGGGTAATGGGCTATGGCGTGGGTAAAAAAGTAATTGTAAAAGCTATGAATGGTCAGGTTGCGCCTGAAACATTAAAACAAATTGTGAACTGGCAATGGCCTGTGAATAGTATCCAGTTAAAAGATATTAATTTTAATTATAAAAAAGAGCAGGGTTTCGGCGCAGTTGATGGTCAATTGCATTGGGGTGGCGGTGCTTTGATTTATAATATTGGTGATCGTCAAGACCGGATGAATATGCCTTCTTTAAATGGGCAACTAACGGACCAAAACGGTCAATTACAAGTTGATATACGTGATCAACGCAGTCAAAAAATGGCGAATCTTTTATTAGATGCCAACATGATGCTTGATGTGCAGCTTACGCAAAGATTATTACTGAATATTCCATCTTATGATGGAAAAGCTGGTTTAGATACATTTGTCATTAGTTCTCGTCAGCCCTTAATACAAGGGGGTAACTAATGAAAGTGTGGATTGAGAAATTACAGCACCTACAATGGCAAAAATTAGATCGGTTAAGTGTGGTTGTATTTGCCGTTTTAATTCTATGGCTGTGCTGGAAATTGGCTTCATTATTTTGGTGGGTGATTGCACCTCCTCAAATGATGCAGTTTGATCGGGTAGAGTTAGGATCACAGCAACCACAAATTCCTAACATTAGTACTTTTTCTCTTTTTAATGAACCTTCAGCCAATGCAGCTCAGGAAAATGTCAACCTAGAATTACAAGGTGTGATGCTGGGCTATCCGAACCGTTTTTCTTCGGCTGTTATTAAGCTTGATAATACTGCTGACCGGTATCGGGTGGGAGAAACAATAGGTTCTACCTCTTATCAGTTGGCAGAAGTTTATTGGGATCACGTGATATTGCGTCAAGGTAATGGAAGTACGCGTGAGCTTCAGTTTAAAGGTTTGCCAAACGGTTTATATCAACCTATGACGCCAGATGCCTCACAACCAACTGCAACTGCGTCTCAGTCGTCGGCACCTGTTAATACGACTCAAGAGGCGTTAGGGCAGGCTATTCAGCAAATGCAGGGGAACCGAGAGCAGTACCTCAAAGATATGGGTGTAAGCGGGAACTCAAGCGAAGGTTTTGAAGTTACAGAACGTACACCCACTGCGCTTAGAAATAAGTTAGGTTTAAGGCCGGGTGACCGGATTGTTTCCTTAAACGGTCAAACGGTTGGGCAAGGGCAAACGGATGTGCAGTTACTTGAACAGGCTCGTCGAGCTGGGCAAGTGAAATTAGAAATAAAACGTGGTGATCAAGTGATGACCATACAACAAAATTTTTAGTGATAACACGTCACCATAAGAGTTAGGAATTATCGCAAGTTATGGCTTTATTGAATCATCAACGTCCACTTTGGGCATTACTTGCAGCAGCCCCATTGATTGCGACAGTGAGCAGCAGCGTCTATGCCCAGACATGGAAGATCAATTTACGTGATGCTGACTTAACTGCATTTATTAATGAAGTTGCAGACATTACGGGGAAAAACTTTGCAGTAGATCCGCGAGTGCGTGGCAATGTCACGGTAATATCGAATAAACCACTTAATAAAGATGAAGTTTATGATCTATTTCTTGGGGTCTTAAATGTAAATGGGGTAGTGGCAATTCCTTCTGGGAACACCATCAAACTTGTGCCAGATAGTAATGTTAAGAATTCGGGAATCCCTTACGATTCTAGAAATAGACTACGTGGTGATCAAATCGTCACTCGAGTTATTTGGCTTGAAAACACGAATCCAAATGATTTAATTCCAGCACTTCGCCCTTTAATGCCGCAATTTGCACATATGGCTGCGATAGCAGGCACTAATGCGCTAATTGTTTCGGACCGAGCTGCGAATATTTACCAACTTGAAAATATCATTCGTAATCTCGACGGTACGGGGCAAAATGATATTGAGGCAATAAGTCTCCAATCGAGCCAAGCGGAAGAAATCATTACTCAACTTGAGGCAATGAGTGCTACGGGGGCATCTAAAGATTTTAACGGAGCCCGTATCCGTATTATTGCAGACAACCGAACGAATCGTATTTTAGTAAAGGGCGATCCTGAAACACGTAAACGTATTCGCCACATGATCGAAATGCTGGATGTACCTTCAGCAGATCGCTTAGGCGGCTTAAAAGTTTTTCGATTAAAATATGCTAGTGCAAAAAACTTATCTGAGATTCTGCAAGGCCTCGTAACAGGACAAGCTGTTTCTTCGTCAAATAGCAATAATTCTTCTAACTCATCGAATCCGATCAATAATTTGATGGGTAATAACCAGAATTCCAGTTCAAATACCTCTGGTTCAAATGGTAGTTCAATTTCTACACCATCTATTAACCTAAATGGTAATTCAAATAGTAGTAATCAGAACAGTATCTCTAGCTTTAGCCAAAATGGTGTGAGCATTATTGCGGATAATGCCCAAAACTCGTTAGTGGTTAAGGCTGATCCTCAATTAATGCGCGAAATTGAATCTGCTATTCAGCAGCTTGATGTTCGACGTCAGCAAGTTCTGATTGAAGCTGCAATTATTGAAGTTTCAGGGGATGATGCGGATCAACTTGGAATCCAATGGGCGCTAGGTGATTTATCTAGTGGGATTGGTTTGCTTAGCTTTAGTAATGTTGGTGCTAGTTTATCTTCTATTGCTGCTGGTTATTTATCGGGTGGCTCGGCTGGAGCAGCGTCTGCTATTGCTGGAGGAGCCAATAAAGGTAACGGTGCAACTTTGGCTTTGGGTAATTTTGAGAATTCCCGTAAGGCTTACGGTGCCTTGATTCAAGCACTCAAAAGCAACACTAAATCAAACTTATTATCGACCCCATCTATTGTGACGATGGATAATGAAGAGGCTTATATCGTTGTTGGTCAGAACGTTCCATTTGTAACAGGGTCAGTCACTACGAATAGTACAGGTATCAATCCATATACAACTGTTGAACGTAAAGATGTGGGTGTGACATTAAAAGTTGTTCCACATATCGGTGAAGGCGGTACGGTTCGTCTTGAAGTAGAGCAAGAAGTTTCGAATGTTCAGACTAGTAAAGGGCAAGCAGCCGATTTAATTACCAATAAACGTGCTATTAAAACTGCTGTATTGGCCGAACATGGACAAACAGTTGTTTTAGGTGGTTTGGTGTCTGATGATGTTGAGCTTAGTCGTCAAGGTATTCCTGGTTTAAGCAGTATTCCATATGTAGGCAGATTATTCCGATCAGACAGTAGAAGTAATACGAAGCGTAATCTTCTTGTTTTTATTCATCCAACAATTGTGGGTGATGCGAATGATGTGCGCCGTTTGTCTCAGCAGCGCTACAACCAGCTTTACAGCTTGCAATTGGCGATGGATAGAAATGGCAACTTTGCCAAATTGCCTGAACAGGTTGATGATATCTATAATCAAAAAATGACTCCGCCAAGCCTTACCTCTCAGCCTAAAAATTATCAGCAGGTTCCTTCAGGTGGCAAAAGCTCGATAGTAACAACACCTGTAGCTGTAGAGCCATCGGTTCAAAGACAAACCTTACAGTTGCCTGAACCTGAAGTTAATCGTACTAAAAATACCGTAACAACAACGACACTGCGTCCGAGCACAGCACCGTAGTAGCATGTTATGATTGATAAAAAATGAATAGGACATACGCATGACTTGGAAATTACAAGCAATTACTGGCGAGATTACTGGCCAAGAAATTAGTGTTGATCGTGATATATTAGTCGGGCGCCATCAAGATGCTGATGTATTGTTGCAAGCCGCTGAAATTTCACGTCGCCACGCTGCATTGCTTTTAAAAGATCAATTGCTATGGGTGCAAGACCTTAATTCATCAAATGGTACATTCATAAACGATATTCGTATTGAGCAAGAAAAGCAGCTGCATGATGGTGATATTGTTCAATTTGCTAGCTTTAAATTTTCTGTATTAGCGCCTGCGAAAGAAATATTAGATTTACCTGAAATCGAAGCAGAACCAGTGCAAACTGCTGCACTAACACAACACTTAAGTGATCAAGGAATGCCAAGTCTTGCAGAGCGTGCTGCAGAAACAGAAGTTCGTCGTGATGGTATGCCACAGAATGTTTCTATACCAAAGCCTGCACCTATTCCAGAGGGTGTGGATGTCAATGTAAAACAACCATCACCTGTTGCCTTTGAGGAGCCGGTTTCTCGTGTTGCTGAAGAAAAAGAGCAACAGAAGAATGCCTCAGTTGGTTTAATCACTATTATTATTTTAGTAATTTTAGCTTTATTGGCATGGTTATTCTTTAAATAATTCGTTGCTGCTTTTACAATCAAGGCATGCTAAAAGCATGCCTTTTAAATTTTGAGAAGAAGAAGATGTCTGTTGCACAATTAAGTAAGCGCGATTTAATTTTATTTGATCTAGATGGAACACTAGTTGATTCTGCTGCTGATTTATATAGATCAATGAATTTAAGTTTACAAGAATTAGAATGGCCTTTAATAACAGAAGCCCAGATCCGAGCATGGGTGGGTAAGGGAGTGTCTAAACTCTGTGAAAGTGTTCTGCTTCATATTTTTGGAAAATTAGATGCTGAACAGCATAAAGTTCTCTTGCAGAAATTTGTTGACATATACGGTGCCGAACTTTGTGTGAATACTCAAATTTATCCGGGTGTAACTGAGTTTTTAAAGCATTGTAAAACTTTGAATATACATATGGCATGTGTTACCAATAAGCCTGTGCAACTTGCTCAAGGGTTACTTGATGCTTTAGAGCTCTCTCCTTATTTTCAAGTTGTACTTGGGGGGGATAGTTTGCCAGAGAGAAAGCCACATCCATTGCCTTTGTTGAATTGCATGCAAAGTCTAAAAATATCTGCGTCACAATCATTAATGATTGGCGATTCCAGTAATGATATTGAGGCTGCGCGTCGTGCGGGAATTGATTGTATTGTGGTTAGCTATGGCTATAATCATGGAGAAAATATCTATGATTGCAAACCTCAGCAAGTGGTTGATAGTTTGGCTGAGTTAATTATCTAATGAGTGAAATGGAGATCAGCATGAATAAGCGTATGGTTTTTCGATGGCGTGTCTAAATCGAAACTAGAAAAACACACTTTTAAATCGAAACCATATTAGAGAAAATTCATGACTACTTTAGCGCAATTCGAACAGCTTAAAGCATCAGGTTACAACACTATTCCAGTTTATCGTCAGCGTTTGGCAGATACGGAAACACCTTTATCTGTTTTTGCTCGTTTTAAGGAGCAAAAACAAGCTTATTTATTTGAGTCGGTTGAAGGTGGTGAAAACTGGGCGCGTTACTCTATGATTGGTTTGGGTGAGTCAACTGTTTTTTCATGTAATGCAGGCGTTTTATCTATACAGCATGCTGATGGTTCGATCACACAAGAAGATTGTCTAGATCCATTTGAATATATTCGTGAATTTCAGAAGCAATTTAAAGTTCCACCAGCTGAGCTTTTACCAGACTTACCAAGTTTTACTGGCGGGCTGGTTGGTTATTTAGGCTATGATGCGGTTCGCTACATAGAGCCACGTTTAAAAAATGTTCCTGCGGCTGATCCAATTACATTGCCGGATTTATGGTTAATGCTCTCAAAAACGGTCATTGTCTTTGATAACCTTAAAGACACTCTGTTTTTAATTGTTCATGCCGATACAGCACAGCCAAATACTTATGAAGATGCGCAGCAAAAGTTAGATCGATTGGAACAGTTGTTGGCTACACCAGTTAGTTTGCAAGCTAAGCCACATACACCTCCACATTTTGAATCGATTACGGGTAAAGCGAAATTCTTAGAGACCATAGAAAAGGTTAAAGAATATATTCGTGCGGGTGATGTTATGCAGGTTGTTCCTGGTCAACGTATGGTTTCTGACTTTGATGGAGAGGCTTTACAGGTTTACCGTGCTTTACGCCATTTAAATCCTTCGCCTTATTTGTTCTTAGTACAAGGGCAAACAATTACGGATCAAAAGCCATTCCATATTGTAGGGTCATCGCCTGAAATTCTCTCTCGTCTTGAAAATGGTATTGCGACAGTTCGCCCATTGGCTGGTACGAGACCACGTGGAAAAACTAAAGAAGAAGATAT
The DNA here is from genome assembly GCF_034650275.1 of Acinetobacter sp. IRS14. Lineage (NCBI taxonomy): Bacteria > Pseudomonadati > Pseudomonadota > Gammaproteobacteria > Moraxellales > Moraxellaceae > Acinetobacter > Acinetobacter sp. IRS14. Next base: position 681 of record NZ_JAOVFN010000015.1, on the reverse strand, counting down.
CGCTTTAGAAAAAGACTTGCTTTCTGATGAGAAAGAAATCGCAGAGCATTTAATGTTGATTGACCTTGGTCGAAATGATGTTGGGCGAGTTTCTAAAATTGGTAAGGTCAAAGTGACTGATCAGATGGTCATTGAGCGCTATTCGCATGTCATGCACATCGTTTCAAATGTACAAGGTGAGGTGCGTGATGATATCGATGCACTAGACGTATTTAAGGCAACTTTTCCAGCAGGTACTTTGTCTGGCGCACCAAAAATTCGTGCAATGGAAATTATTGACGAAGTAGAGCCTGTAAAAAGAGGTGTTTTTGGTGGGGCAGTGGGATATTTAGGATGGCATGGTGAAATGGATATGTCGATTGCAATCCGTACGTGTGTAATCCGTGATAAAAAAGTGTATGTACAGGCTGGAGCGGGCTTAGTTGCTGACTCAAATCCTGAATCAGAATGGAATGAAACCCAAATAAAAGCTCGCGCAGTGATCAAAGCGGTTGAATTATCATCAAACGGATTGATTTTATGAGTTTTTAGCAGTTTTTTTAAAAAAACTGCTTGCATCGTTTGGAAGTTTTGCTAAACTGCACACCGTTCCGATACGAAACGTACGAAACACTAAGAAGCGCCGGCATAGCTCAGTTGGTAGAGCAACTGACTTGTAATCAGTAGGTCCACAGTTCGAAT
>NZ_JAOVFN010000014.1:0-90830 GCF_034650275.1 Acinetobacter sp. IRS14 | reverse complement strand
GTGCAGATGCTGTTGGGGCAGTAACGCCAGGCGCTACGGGCTTAGGATGGGGAGTCCGGGCGGCTGCAACAACAAAGACAGTAACTAAAGCAAGAGAGCTGGGTGGCGCACATCGTACAGTGAAAGGTGTGGCTGGTAATGAAGCGCATCATATGCCAGCAAATGCGGTTAGTCCATTTTCTACAGGGAAAGGACCTGCGATATCCATGTCTAAAGCGGATCATCAAAAAACAAAAAGTTGGGGATCATCTAAAGAGGCAAAAGCTTATCGTGCTGAGCAGAAGAAACTTATTGAACAAGGAAAATTTAAAGAAGCTCAACGGATGGATATAGATGATATACAATCAACATTTGGAACTAAATATGATGGACAGATGTATCAAATGCGATTGTATACAGACCACTTATTAAATAATCAATCACTTAAAAAATAGCTGAGATAGAATAATGTTTGAAATAACTCCATATGTTGGTGCTGGCTTAATTAAGTTTGGTATGAAACGGGAAGAAGTAAGAAAGCTTATGTCCGGGTATGAACCTAGAGTATTTAGACGGAATTCTTATTCCGAGTCTGCTACTGACGGTTACGATGAACTTGGGATTAATATATATTATGATAGTACAGATGAAGTTATAGCATTAGAGTTTTATGAGCCTGCCCAAGTTGTTTTTAAAGGAATAGAACTGTTTAAGCTTCCTGCATCTGAAGCTTACAAGTTAATGGCTACATTAGATAAAGATATTGCTATTGATGAGGATGGATTAACATCATTTAAATTGGGGATCGGTCTTTATGAACCCAATTATGAGGAAGAGCCAATGTTACCAGTTGAATCAGTTATAGTATTTGTAGAAGGGTATTATGATTAATTTAGCTACTAATTAATAAGTACAATAGTTTAAGGCCTAATTAAAAATTAGGCCTTAATTTTATAATTGGAAAAAAGATGTAGAAAGAAATTTTAAATAATTTAAGCTAAAGAGACGAAGTTTTATTTTTGCTTGAATCTTATATAAGATATTCTTTAGTGGATTATAAATGTAAAGTATAAAAAATGATCATGTAAGTTTTTTATTTTAGAAAAAACAGAATTAAAAGTATAAGAAAAAGAAAAAAGCTTGACGGTATATAGTAAATTTTATTTAATGTGGATTAAAATAATTAAGTTTTATTTAGAGGTCAATTTGTTTATTGCTTATAAGAAAAATGGTTTTACTTTACTGGAATTAATGATTGTTTTAGTGATCGTTGGACTATTGGCAGGTATTATTGGGCCTAATTTATTTAAGAATTTAGATAAATCGGAAACAACTGTAGTAAAGGCCCAAGTTGATGCATTTACAAAGGCCATTGATCAATATCGTTTAGACGTAGGTGAATTTCCTAACAGTAATGAGGGATTAAAGGTACTTGTACAAGCAGGAGAGAATAGTGAAAATTGGAAGGGTCCATATATAAAGAAAATTCCACTTGACCCTTGGGGTATGCCTTACCAATATAGAGTTCCCAGTGAATTCAATTTAAATTATGACGTTTTCTCAACTGGTAAAGATAAAAAAATAGGCGGTGAGGGCGAAAATTTAGATATAGGTAATTGGTAAAATGGCTGAGTTTTCAGTTAAATATATTTCTAAATCTAATAAAATGATTAGTGAGAATTTTTCCTCTAAAAATAGTCATGAACTAGAACAAATTATTTTATTAGAAAAAGAAGGAATATTAGTTGAATATAAAGAAATTAAACAAGGAAAGAGTACTAAGATTAATTATGTCATTTTTGCTTATGAGATAAGGACATTACTAAAATCAGGTATTTCAATAGCAGAAGCATTAAGTATTTTGAAAGAAAATAACACAAACTATAGTGATATGGTAAGGCAATTGTTTGAAGGGCTGCACGATGGCCAAAGTTTTTCTAATGCAATGAATGTAAGTGAATATGATTTTCCTAGTCTATTAATTGCAACTATTGCTGCAAGTGAGAAAAATGGTACATTAATAAATGCTTTAGAAAATTATATAAATTATGAGTCAAATGTAAATAAAATTAAAAGTAAAGTTATTAGCGCCTCTATTTATCCTGTAGTACTTATTATAGTATCTTTTTTGATAGTATTATTTTTGCTAGTTTACCTTGTTCCAAAATTTTCAGTTATATATCAAGATGTCAGTGTTGAGTTGCCATTTTTATCAAGAAGCCTTTTATCATTTGGTAGTATTGTTTATGACTATAAAATGTTTTTCATTTTTAGTATCATATTCTCAATTTTATTAATTGGATTCTATTTTTATAAAGTTGGGATACAGGCTTTATTATTAAAAATTATTCAATTAAATAAATTTACTGCAGAAATATGCGAAAAATTTTTATTATCAAGATTTTATAGAGGATTCGCTTTATTATTAGAATCAGGTTCATCTGTTACAGAAGCATTTTCGCTAATGGAAGGAACATTAACTAAAAAGCATAAACTAAAAATACAACAAGCTAGATCAATGATACTTGAAGGAAAAAGCCTAAGCTCATCATTAATAAGCTCAAAACTCACTACACCAATTTCATCAAGATTATTGAGTGCTGGTGATAAAAATGGTGAAATTATAAATATGCTAAAACAATCATCAGAATTTTATGATATGGAGATAGAAAATTTTATTGAACGTGCTAGTCAAATTATTGAACCAATATTGATGATTATTATAGGTTTTTTTATAGGTGGTATAATTGTTTTATTATATATGCCAATTTTTGATTTAGCTAATAGTGTGCAACAATGAATTACGATAATATTTTTGTTGATCAAATATTCGATAACGAACACTTGTCGAATATAGAGTTAGATACATCTATTATTAGTGAAAAACTAATTTTAGAAAAAGAAGTATGTTGTGTCTATAAAAATGATATTAAATTTTATTTATTTAAAAATAAACCAACAGTAAAATTAATTAATTGGATATCAAATTTTGATGATACAGATTTTTTAGTAGGTCAATTTCATAATTCAGATGTTTTTTATGAAACTATTAAAGATAAATTTTCAGATAAAAATGATAATTATAGTCAACAAGACATAAAGCAAAGTGAAAATAATACTGAATCTTTTCTTTCAGATATTCTGAAAGAAAGTTTTAGTCTTGGAGCAAGTGATATTCATTTTGAGAATAAGTTAAAATCAATAATAATTAAAGTACGGTTAGATGGTGTATTAATTACGCTAAAAAAAATTGAAAATAAAAAATTTGGTGAACAGCTTATTTCAAGATTAAAAGTATTAGCTAATTTAGATATCGCTGAACAGAGAATTCCTCAAGATGGTCGTTTATCTACCTTCATAGACATCAAGGAGTTAGATTTACGAATATCAATTATGCCTGGGTTGCATGGTGAAGATGCTGTACTTAGAATTTTAGACAAGAGTAATTTAGTAAATACAATCAGTGAAACTATCAGCTTGGAAAATTTAGGTTTTAAAGATAATAACCTTGAAATTGTAAAAAAATTAGCAAAATCACCATATGGCATGATTCTTTTTACTGGTCCAACAGGTTCAGGTAAGACTACCTCCTTATATGCTTTATTAAATGAAAATAATAATGGGTATAGTAAAATTATTACAGTTGAAGATCCAATTGAATATCAAATTGAAAATGCTTTACAGATACCAGTAAATGAAAAAAAAGGGTTAACATTTGCTAAGGGTTTACGATCTATTTTACGTCATGACCCTGATACAATTTTAATTGGTGAAATTCGAGACAAAGAAACAGCTGAAATAGCTATTCAAGCCTCACTTACCGGTCATTTAGTTTATACATCTGTACATGCCAATAATGCTTTAGATGTAATTGGGCGTTTTAAACATATGAATATTGATATGTATGGATTCTTAAGTTGTTTAAATGGTGTAATTGCGCAACGTTTAATAAGAACAAAATGTAAATATTGTATGGCACAAATAACAGAAAAAATTGGATGTGAAGAATGTCATTTTACTGGATTTAAAGGTCGCAAAGCAATTATGGAAATTATGATGATTGATGATTATCTAAGAGAAATGATTTTGGAAAATCAAAGTATAAAAACTATAAGAACTTATTTGAAAAAAAATGGAATGCGGACTCTTAGAGAGGAGGCCATTGAAGCGGTCAATAATAACGAAACTACTATGGACGAAATTAATAGGGTTACTCATGCTGAATCTTTTTAAAATTATTCATATCTATATAGATAATGATTCTTTATTTTGGGTTTATATTATTAATAAAAAAGTTAAACAAAAAGGAGTATATGATTTAAAAAATGGTTTGGAAAATTTGCAACTGTATTTTGTTAATGTTTTAAAAGTAAAAAATTTATATTTTTTTTACTTTAAAATAAATATCTCTAATTCTTTTTATAAAGTTTCAGTATTGCCATTTGTTAATACCTATTTAACAGTTGATAAAATAAAAAAAATATCTAATTCTATTTTTTCAAAGAAATATTTAAATTTTGATGAGTGTGATTATCAATTTTTTTGTAGTAAACAAAGATTTGGTAATCCAATTGTTATTATTGCTTTAAATAAAGATATCTATAATTGTTTTTTTAGTTTGAATTTTGCGAGATTTGAATTGCATTTTGATGTGATTGAAATTTTAAATAAAATGAAATTAAATGAGTCAAAAATATTAAGTCTTAATGGCAGTTTTTATTATTATGAATTTTATGAAAAAAAATTAATTGATATAAATATCTTTCATAATAAAAGAGCTTTAAGAAATATTGAAATATTTGAATTGGAATTTGATTATTTAATTGATAGTGATAAACTTATTTTTCCTAAAATTATGAGTTTACAATGTATAAAGTAAAGCCAGTATTAATAAAAAAAGATATTTCACTATTTCTTGTTTTATCTTTATGTATTGTTTTAATTGTTAATTTTTATTTTTTATTTCAATATAAAAATAAAACTGATCAATTAATGTTGAGTTATAGTGAATTAATTGAAAATAAAGATAAAAAGAATGATCTTTCTTTTTATGAGAATCAATCTTTAGATTTTTATAAAGAAATAGATCAAATAATGGCGAAAAAAGAAATTGGTATTTCTATAGAAAAAATATCTTTAACACCTAAGCTAATTGTGGTCTATGGTAACTCGACAAATATGAATTATATTAATATTTTTAAGGCTAATGTAAAAGAAAAATATACTTTGAAAAAAGTTAATAAACAAAAAGATTTATATTATTTTGAGCTGGAGAAAAAAAATGAATAATTTAAAATTTCGTCTAATATGGTATATAAACTCTTTGGTATACAGTAACGCTATTTTTTTTATAATGCTTTTTTTTGTAATAGTGTGGGTGGGTTATAGTAATATTTATATAAAGAAAAATTATATAAAAATAATAAATAAATATGAAGAGTTAATTGATCATAAGGTAATGGATATAAAAGACCAATCTTTTCCAAAGTCTAAAGATATTGATTTATATAGTTTGATTGTTAGTGAAGCTGAAAAAAACAATATAGACATTAAATCATATATAATGAACAAGAAAAATTTTATTTTTTCTTTGGTTGGTTCAACAGATGAAATTAGGAATTTCATTTTTAAAATTAATGATTTGAGTGATAAAGATAAATTGAAAATAAATAAAATAGATTTATCTTTTGAGGAAATTAATAAGACAGGGCTTGTTTTGGAGGTACAGTCTTATGATAAATAAATATATATCTTATATATCTCTATTCTTGATTTTAACTATTCTAATTCAAATTGAGTATTTTTCTAAGAGCTTAAATATTGGTGCGATTAGTATGCAATCTAAGGAGGAGTTATCTTTTAAGACGAATAATATTGTAGGAAAAAAAGTGATTTTATCAACAAATTGGGCTTTTTCAAATGGGGAACCTTCCATTATAGTATTAAAGGATGAATTGAAAAAAAATATTGATATAGTGGTTAAAAAAGATAAGTTAAAAAAGGAAATGTTAATTTTACCCAAGACTATAGATACTATACCAGTATATCAGAATTTATCTAATTCAAATTATTCAAATCATAATATTTCATATATAGGTGTCGCTAATTCTGAAGGTGAATTATCGTTTTTTTTTGAAATTGATAATAATTATGTATATCTTAAGATAAATGATATATATAATAATATTAAGCTAATTTCAGTTGGTAGTAGCAATATTACTTTAATTGATCTTGTAAATAATAAAGAGTATTCGGTAAGTAAATAAGTTTATGAAATTTAGATTTTTTATTATCTCTAGTTTTTTAACTATGGGTATTTCTGGTTGTCAAATCTTTTATCAAAAAGAGCCTAATCCATTGAAAAGAATTCAAGAGGGTAAAAACATAAAACCTGCAGATGTAATTGATTTTCAGAATAAAATGAATCTGAATTTGAATTCTATTGCGAGTTCTATCGATCAAAAAAAATATGATGAAGCTGAGTTGAAAATCAACGAGGTATTAAAAATAGATGGTACTAATAAGCAAGCTTTATTTTTGAGAAGAAAAATACAATCACAATTAATTGTTAATGAATTGCTTAATCAAGCTAAAGAGCTTATTTTAAAAGAAAAAAATTTACCAGCAAAAGAAATAATTAATAAAATATTAATTTTAGATCCTAATAATATTGATGCTCTTAATTTAAAAAGTGATCTTTACTACTTTAATTTAAAAAATAATAAAATAAGTGGTGGAAGTGGTTTAGATAAAACTATCTCTTTAGAATTTAAAAAAGCTCCTTTAATTGGTGTCTTAGACTTAGTATCGCAATATTCAGGATTAAATTTTGTGATTGATAAAGATACAGATGTTTCTGGCATGTCTGTAACTATTTTCGCTAAAAATACAAGTGTATCTGAGGTTTTGAATTTAATTATTAAAACAAATGGGTTGAATTTAAAAAAATTAAATAATCAAACATTTTTAATTTATACTAATAATGAGAATAAAAATAATATATATGATGAATTTTATACTCAAACATTTTATCTTAATTCAATTCCAGTTGATAAAGCAAAAGATATGGTTGAAAAACTATATAATCCTAAATCTATATTCTCTGATAATAAATTAAATTTTTTAGTTGTAAGAGATAAAAAAGGAGTAATTGATAGTATAGAAAAATTACTTGCTAGTGTAGATATTGATACTCCAGAAGTGCTTTTTAATATAGAAATTTTAGAAATATCAAAAGACTCTCTATTGGGATTAGGCTTAGAAATTCCTGATAAAATTGATATGAAATTATTAAATTCAATTGGAGGTTCAGGTATATTTTCTATTAATGATATAAAGAATTTCTCCTCTAATAGTTTACGTTTACTTACAAATGACACAATAGCTTCATTAAATTTAAAACAAACAAGTACTAAAAGTAATTTATTAGCTAATCCTCGTATACGTGTTAAAAGTAAAGAACTTGCTAGTTTCTTAATTGGAGATAAAGTCCCTGTTATTACAACAACAACTGGAGAGTCCGCTAATTTTTTATCTGAGTCTGTCAGCTACTTAGATGTTGGTCTAAAATTAGATATTTTACCTAATATTAATAAAAACAATCAAATAGATGTTGATATAAAGCTTGAAGTTAGTAATATTATTAAAGAGATCAAATCTAAAAATGGATTGCTTGCTTACCAAATTGGAACACGTAACACATCTACAAAACTACAATTATTAAATGGTGAAACCCAGATGCTTGCAGGTTTAATAAGAGATGATAGTAAAACTTCAGCTTCACATATTCCTGGGATTGGACGTTTTCCTATCTTAGGTAGATTATTTTCTAATACTTTAGATAATTCTACTAAAAATGAAATTGTCTTATTAATCACTCCATATGTGGTTAAACCATTTAATTCTCCTGAAAGTGATGTACTTTCATTTTATTCTGGTACTAATAATGATATTTCTGTAACTCCACTTCGTGTATCTGAACAGACCTCTTTGATTAATAAATCTATTCTTTCTTCAGATTTAGAAAAAACAAATTCTAATGCTTATGTGAGTGAAAATAAAAAATTACCATTTAAGATGTTTTTAGTTGGTGCAAATACAAATATTAAAAAAGATGAAGCAGTTTTATCTATTCAGCATACTCCTTTAAATTTTAGAAAAATCTCTTTAATTACTTCCTTGTCTGATAATTTGCAAATTTCTAATATAAATGAATTAGATGGATTAAAATTCATTGGAGAAGAAATAAAAGATAGTAAAAAAATCTTAAGTTTTGAATCAAATAATGGGACTGGCACTAATTTAGCTATTGTTAAGTTAAAGCCTTTAGTTCCTAAGCCTGGTAGTAAAGAAAAATTTATAATTGAAAAAGCAATTGTTGATGGAGAAGAGATTAATTTAAATTTAGAAAAGGATATTACTTTTGAATAATAAAAAAGGTTTTTCTTATATAGAGATATTAGTAACTTTGAGCTTAATAGGGATGTTGGCTGCTTCTATTTTTCCAATAACTAAGCTATTAGCACAGTATGAAAAGGAAAAACAACTAAAATTATCTTTAATAGAAATTAGAGACGCGATTGATCGTTATAAGGCAGCTAGTGATAATAATTTAATTCCTAATGCTTATAAAACTGAAAGCGGTTATCCCCCTAATCTTCATATCTTGTTGGGAGTGGAATCTACTAGAGATGGAAAAGTAATGAGATTTTTACGTAGAATGCCTGAAGATCCATTCTATAAGTCACAAAAAAATAGCCCTCCTTGGGGACTTCGGAGTTATTCTACTGATAATAATTTTCCAGAATATAAGGAAGATGTATATGATGTTTTTTCTATGTCTCAGTTAGTAGGTTCAAATGGATTGAAATATAGTCAATGGTGATTTTGTGTTAAAAAAAAATATTGGTTTTACTTTAGTTGAATTGTTAGTTGTAATAACTTTATTAGCTTTAATGTTGTCAGTTGTTTTACCTCAATATTTAACTAGTTTGGATAAAGGTAAAGAAACTATATTAAAAAATAATTTAAATTCTTTAAGAGTTGCTATTGATCATTATTATGCTGATCAAGGTGTATATCCAGTAACTTTAGATATTCTAGTTAAAGAAAAATATATTAGAAGTGTTCCAATAGATCCAATTACTCAAAATAAGAATTGGAAGATAACGTACTATGAAAATAACCCAAACCTAGGGGTTTATGATGTTAGTTCTTCTAGTTTTGAAGTTTCTACAAGTGGTCAAACTTATTCAACTTGGTGAAATATGTCAATATCCTTATATAAAAATAGAAGAGAAACTGGATATAGCTATATATGGTTTTTAATTTTACTTATTTTCATTTCTATTTTTATTTCTAATAATATTTTAGTTTATTCAAAGATAAGACAAACTGAAGCAGAACAAGAACTTTTCCGAATAGCTATAACTTATTGTAAAGCAATCAATATGTTCTATACAAATCCCCCTGATGGTATATTAACTTATCCAGCTGAAATAAATTATTTATTAAAAGATCCAAGATATACTAAAGATGTCAGATATCTTAGGAGTATTTCTTTAGATCCTATTACAAATAAAGATTTTATATATATATATAATGAAAATAGAGAAATTGTTGGTTTTTATAGTTCTTCCCAAAATCAAATTATTAGAAAAAAACTTCCTGATCAATTTTATTACTTAAACGGTGCAAAAAAATATTCAGATTTAAAATTTTGTTTATATTAAGTAAGTTTAATAAAAAAGCCTCATAACAAGGCTTTTTTATCGTCCTTATTTAATATTAGGATCACCTTTTTTCAAGAAGAAGCGAATCGCTAACTTTTGTAGGAATGTCCCATAAGGAGGGTGGAAAAGCTGAGTCGGGAAAAACCGATGACGTATAAATACAGTTTTTGCATGTGAAAGTTCACGGAAACCTTCTTCACCATGATATGACCCCATGCCTGAGTTTCCGATACCCCCGAAAGGGGCATCATGGTTGACTACATGCCAACCCCAATCGTTGATGGTCACGCCACCCGAATGAGTTTCACGTAAAATATGATCACGTTCTACCGAACTATGGGTAAAGCAATAAAGAGCTAAAGGTCGTTCATCCGATTTCACATAGGTAATTGCATCATCTAAAGAATCATAAGCCACGACAGGTAAAATAGGACCAAAGAGTTCTTCTTTCATAATGCGCATGTCTGATGTGCAATTCAGCACAATCTGTACAGGCATTCTACGGCCTTGTTGGCCAAAGCTGTAAGTGTCACAAGGAATAACACGAGCACCTTTTGCTTGTGCATCGGTCAAAATATCTTGAATCCGTTTTAAATGACGATCATTCACAATAGATGTGTAATTCTCATTATTTTCAATGTCTTGACCAAACATTTTTATAAAGCTGGATTTTGCAACATCCACAAATTCATCAATACTTTCTTTCGGAACCAACGCATAGTCAGGTGCTACACAGATTTGCCCACTATTTGTTGCTTTACCATGCGTAATACGTTTTGCAGCGTCAGCAAGCGGGTAGTTGCGGCTTACAATAGCTGGTGATTTACCACCCAACTCTAGTGTAACAGGTGTTAGATTTTCAGCTGCTGCTCGCATGACGACTTTGCCAATGGCAGGAGAGCCAGTAAAGACAATATGGTTAAATGGTAAAGAGGTAAATCTTGCTGGGTCTGTAATTTCTTCACCAAACACGGCTACTTCATCTTCATTAAAGACTTCGGCAAGCATGCGTCGAAGCATTGTGTTGGTATTCGGTGTAATTTCAGGCAGCTTAATCATGACTCGGTTGCCCGCAGCTAATGCAGCAATGAGTGGGCCAAGTGCTAAATAAACGGGGAAGTTCCAAGGTACAATCACACCAACCACGCCTTTAGGTTGGTATTGCACACTTAAACGGTTTGATAAAAATAAAAGCTCGGTACGGCGTTTACTTGGACGCATCCAGCGGCGTAAATGATGAATCGCATGATCGGCTTCCAACACAGAGCCAAGCAAATCTAGTAGTTTAGATTCATCAAGTGACCTTGAACTAAAATCAGCATTAATCGCAGCAGCTAAAGCATCTTGATAACGAATAATTTGTTTTTTGAGTTGATGTAGCTTTGTGCGGCGTGCTTCAAGACTTGGGTAGGGATCTGCCTCAAAATTGGCACGTTGTTTGGAAAAAATAAGTTCCATATGTTCGGTGGCAGAACCGCTATATTCTTTTAAAGTGGAGCTTTCCATTATTGTTCCTTCCATACTTTTGCTTATCATACTTTATGCTTGAAGCGTCGTATGGTCGATGTTAAATTGAGACAACAAGAGGTAGTTTAGTGCCATTATGCACGTCACTCTAGGGATGGTGTGAGTTAAATGCCTAGAAATACTTATAAAAATGCAAATAGTGTTATTGAAGGAAATTATGATAATACATCCTTAGGTTCGAATACATATTTGCTAGGTTTGACCAGTTTATTTGATGAAATGGGTTCGCAAGGCCATTCAATATCAGAAGTTCTGACTGGCACAAATATTTCGCCCGATACGATGAATCAATCCTCTTTATATATTTCTCAAGTCCAAAAAATTCAGCTATTTCAAAATATTCAAAAACTATCTCACGATCCTTTAATTGGACTACGCGCAGGACAAAAGCAGCGATTGTCTGATTTTGGGGTGTATGGTTACGCGCTTTACTCTTCTCGTAATTTTAGACAAGCGGTCGAGCTTGGCATCCGACATATTAAGCTTGCAGGGCCTATTTTAAAGAAGTCATTTTATATTCGAGATGATGTTGCTGTTTTTGAAGGACAGGACATTATTGCGCTTGGTAAGCTTCTACCTTTAGTGTGCGAGTTTTGGTTTAGCTCCATGCAAACCTTAATTGAACGTGTGCTTGAAGGACCATTTCAAGCGAAGAAGCTTTTATTGCCATACCCAGCGCCTGACTATGCAGAAGAATATGAAAAAGTTTTTCATTGTCCTGTTCAGTTTAATGCTGGGGTGATGCAATGGCACTTTGATTTGAAGTGGCTCGATGTACCTTGCCCAAATGCCAACCCGATTACCGCTGATATGTGTAAATCGTTTTGTGAGCGGATGCTAGGTGCTGCTGAACTTGAGGAGCCTGAGTTGGTGAAAACAATCCGTTTAATATTATTGGATGGAACAGGGCTTTTTCCATCAGCTCAAGAAATGGCCGAACGCTTACATATGTCAAAGCGGACCTTACATCGGCGCTTGGCAAGTTTTGATTTAACTTATCAGGAGTTATTAGATGAGACTCGGCGCCGTCTTGCGGATGAATATTTGCGAGAAACAACTTTAACCGTAGATGAAATTGCCGAAAGAATTGGCTTTTCGGACACTTCTAACTTTCGAAAAGCCTATCGTCACTGGACGGGCATTTCACCAAATGAGTATCGAATACAGTACCAAAATTAAAATCAAGTTTGGCTGCTACTTAAATCGAGAAAGTAACTTTTTCTGCAAAAATGGATTGCAGAGCAAAATCGCAAATAAAATAATAAATATACCGATAATGCTAAACAGATCCGGTAATTCATGCCAAAAAACAAATCCCCATATTCCTGCAAAAATAATGGCAATGTAATTCATGGGACCAATTTGTCCTGCTGGCGCTAGGCTATAAGCATAAGACATAAATAGTTGACTAATATTAGCTAAAAGTCCTGCGGTAATCAGTAGGCTTAATTCGTGCCAAGTGAAAATACGCCAATGCCAGAACATCGGAATAGAGGAAATTAAACTACCAAAAATACAGAAGTAAAAAACAATACGTTCAGGCGGCTCTGTACTGGTTAAAGCTCTTACGGTGACAAAAGCCATTGCTGATAAAAAGCATGCACCCAAGCCAATAAAAGATAGTGCATTAAATAAACCTTGGTCGGGTTTAGCGACAAATAAAACCCCAACTAGACCAATGACAGCGGCAAAAATCATCGATTTGGTAATTTTTTCTTTTAAGAAAAGCCATGCAATAAGTGGAATAAAGATAGGAGATGAATAACTAAAAACCATAGCATTCGATAGTTTTAAGTTCGCAATGGCATAGAAAAAACCATACATTGCGGCAAGCCCCACTAGGCTTCGCCACGTGTGCATCCAGAGTTTATCGGTTTTAATAAAGTCTAAACCCTGTTTAAACAGTATTGGAATAAAAATAAATAAACCTACAGCATTTCTAAAAAATACGACGGTTGCATTGTCGACCGTTTGTGAAGCAAAACGAATGCACACTCCCATAATGGAAAATAATAATGCCGATGTCATAAGACAAAGCAGTGCTTTTCCAAGTTGTGTAGAGGGGAGATTTGGAGCAGTCTGATTTTGCATAGAGAAATGAGTTTTTGGCTTTCGGTGTTATCTTAGCAGTGATGCAGGCATTGGATGAAATATCATTTGATAATGATTCAATAGTTAAGCCTAAGACAATGAAAAAAGAGAGCCTGTTAAGCTCTCTTTTAATTTTTAGGGTGCTATTTACAGCTAAAGTTTTCGGCTTTTTCGCTATCGCCTTGACCATTGTAACGAGCAATCAGTGGGTAAGGACAAAGTGGACGGGTACGGTCTGGTGCCCAGTCTTGTGGAAGTTCAGTATTCACTTGACCACTCGGATTACCTGCGCCGCGTGCAGTCGCAATGATTTTGTCAGGTGCTTGCCCATATTCCACCCAATTAACTAAAGCAGTCAATGCGTCAAATTGGTCGGTCGCAATGCCATCACGGGTATGGTTCATACCCGGAACTCTAAAGAAACGTGCGAATTCAGGCGCTGTACCTTTTGCATCATTTTTATAGTGTTGTAGTAGTTGATCGTACCAATTTTGGGTGTCATCTACAGAGAAAACGCCATCTGCTGTGCCTTGTACCACAATCATTTTTCCACCGTGATTGCGGAGTTTATCCAGATTAAGTTCATCGGGTGGCATCATGAATGACATCGAACTTTCTGTGTACACATTATTGGTTGCCGAGAGTTTTGGATAGTCGGTATCGAAGTTAAAATTAAAGGCAAATTGTCTAGAGTTTCGAGTCACGGTTGGGTCAGGTGGGACTTGAAAAAGAATGCCGACTGCAACTGGGTCACGCGCTGTTCCCACCGAAGATTCGAATTTCCAGCTTGCCCAGTTGCTTCCCACTAAGCCAGGATCGAAAGGCTGGGTTGCATAGAGGGCTTGCCCAGCAGAAGTTACAGGACCGCGGTAAATATTGGCTAATACATCAATTTGTTGGGTACTTAGGCATGTACCATCTCTTGTGCTTGAGCAAACGGGTACATCTTTGTGAATATCAAAAGCAGTACGGCAAGCTTCGACATCTTGCACCAAGCCATCTGCAACACCATCTAAAGCATCGCATCGATCTAAAATCGCTTTTGCTAATACTTTACGCTCTGAAAGAGTAAGTGCGGTGCTTAGATCATTTTCATCTGTTGCGACACGGCGAAGCTGCTGCGCTGTGTAGAGTTGAGCCGCGGCTGCACGAGGTAGGTGAAAACCTGGTGTACTTGCTAAAATTCCATCATATTGGTCGCCCAAACGGGTTGCAGCAATCATGGCATGACGCCCACCGTTAGATGTGCCGCCTGCATAGGAGCGGTCTGGCAATTTACCATATGCGGCTTTAATTAGGTTTTTTGCCATAGGCGTGAGTTTGGTAATCGCACCGTAGCCATAGTTGATTCTGGCTTGAGGGTCTAAACCAAACATTGGATTTTGTGAAGCATTATGTCCAGCATCGGAGGAAATAACCGCAAAACCATCGTGTAGAGCACTGGTGAGTGGTCCACCGCTACCAACCTGACCTGTTGCAGGGACTAAATTACCATCGGTTCCACCATTGCCTTGATAGAGAAAACGGCCATTCCAGTCTATTGGTAAGCGCATTTCAAAACCAATTTGATAGGTTTGTCCATCGACAGGGCTTATGCGTTGATCCATATAACCTTTAACCAAACAATGAGCGCCAATCGGTTTATTGGCGACAGTTAATGTGCCTGCCTCTTGAAGAGTGGAGGAGCTAATGACCGTATTGTTGTATTGAAATCCGAGTAAGTCCGTACAGCTTCCTGTCATTTTTACGCCCACAGCAGGAGACAACTGAGGTGGTTTCGTTGTTGAGGGAAACGTTGTGTCATCACTATCACTTCCACAGCCTGCCAAAGAACCAAGCATGGCAAGTACTAAAGCGGAGTGGGTCAAAATTCGTTTATTGTTGGTGTAATTCATTTATTCATATCCTTATTGAATGAATGGTGTAATTAATCTAAAACCAGAAAATTAGCTGTGCTTCGTGCAATCATTTTGTTGTTTTGCCAAGCTTCACTTTCGAGATTCAGTACGGTTTTGCCTTGTTTAATGAATCGGCATTTTGTAATGACTTCACCCACAGCACAGGGCCTTAAAAAATCCATCGTTAAATTGATGGTGGTGGCGGGTTTACTGTCATTTGCAAGAAATGCAAAAAGCCCCATCACGTCATCAAGCATGGCGCAGATCATGCCGCCTTCAACGGTGCCGCGTGGATTGGTAAAGCTTTCTAGCGCTGTGTAATGGATGGTAAGTTCAGTGTTTTCTTTATTCCAATGGATATTATGTCCACCCAAATGGTGATGGATGGGCGGTAAGTGCTCTAAAGTTTTTTGATCCATAATGAAGGGTCCATTCTTTTTGTAAGTGTTATAAAAATTATTATTTCACCGTATAGGCATCATAAATAACCGCTTTGCCCAAGCGCATTGCACTACCTACTGCAACGGTCTGGTTAAGCCATGCATATTTAGGTGAGCTGGTTTCAAACTGCATGGTAATTTTGAAATAGTAATTTTTCGGGTCAACATCTTTGCCTTGAGCAAGCTGTTTTAGTGTTTCGGCTGAGCCATGTCGGTAACCTTTGGTTTGAAGATAAATAAGTGCACCATCATCGGTTTCTAACAAATATCGTGTATCAATAATGGCTAGTCCTTTACTGTCAACGATTTGCCAATCAGCACCATTATTTAAAATGCGGCCCTTAAGGGATTTGCCTTCAAATGTTCCACCAGTAATGGGAATAATTCGGCGTTTACCAGCATCACTGGTGGTGCCTAATTCCCAAACCGGCGCATTTAGATCAACACTGAATTTTGCTAAAGGCTCAAGCTGAATAGGTGGCGGGCTATATTGCGTTTCGGCATGAGTCAGGGCAATGAGACAAATTCCGCAGAGTAGCGTTACAACTTTCTTCATGATGAATTTCTCGAAATAAAAAGAGGTTCTATGTGTGACAGAACCTCTCGTTTTGAATTATTTAAATTTCCATGTGTAGTCGATGTTGATGCGGGTTTCGTTGACAGGTTTGATGTTGGCTGTAGAGAGCATGTTGTTGTCATAAATGGCATAACGCGCGCGTAACCCTAGATTTTTCAACCAGCCACTTTGAACTGTGTAGCCTAAATCAAAGTCTGTTTCACGTTCTTTTAAATTGGTTCCGCCTAAGTTAGGTGCATAAATATTGTGACCTGTGGTGTAACGAGTCATAAAACGTAAACCCGGTACATAATCTTTAAAGTCATATTCATAACGGAAGCTATAGGCTTTTTCTTTTGGGTTTAAAAACTCACCCGGCCATGTGTCGATGAGAAGCCCAGTTTCACCTCCAGTCAAATAAGGAAATGCGGAGTCGCCGTGATGTTGGAAGGTTCCAAAAATAAATTTATGGTTTTGATGTTTGAGTTCGAAATGCGCATGATAAAGGTCATTATCGACTAAGCCTGCTTTTGCTTGTCCGTCATCTCGGCTGCGGTAGTAACGTAATTGCGAGCTAAAATTAGTGGTGTCATTAATTTTGTGTTGATGTAAGGTACCGACCATGGTTTGGTTATAAAGATCGTCAACATCCATGTAGAAAGCGGTGAGTTTAAGTGCAGGATTAAACTGATAGTTTCCACCTAAATAATAGAGACCATCAGTTTCAGCACTTTTAAAGCGTCCATTTACGCCTGAAATTTTAATTTTTTCATAGTTGGTCGAATCACGATGATTCACTTTATCGAGGTAGGCCGCTTGTAAGTCGAAGTCTTTAATATCTTTACTGGTCAGTGAAATTCCTCGATAGGTTTGAGGAAGCAAACGAGCAGGTGAAGCCACTAAAACTGGGTTCATCGGCATTAGCGTACCAATGCGTAGCTCGGTTTGGCTCATTTTCGCTTTTGCTGTGACCCCAATTTCCCCATAAGAGTCAGCAGGTTCATTGGTGCGCGTGTCTCTAGGTAAGTTTCCTGTACCTCCATGTTCTGCGTCGGCATCGAGTTTAAAACCCGCCGTCGCAAGTACATCCAGCCCAAAACCGACAGTCCCTTCGGTATAACCCGAATTGGCTTTGAGAATAAACCCTTGTGTCCAGTCCTTGGCAGCAGGGTAAGCAGATTGCTCTTGATAGTCGCGGTCAAAATAGAAATTTCGCGTGGTGAGTTCTACTGAACTGTTGTCAATAAAATTGCCAGCCCACACTGAACCAGAGAGCATAAGGGTAGAGTACATCCATAATTTCGACATAGCATTTCTTCCTGAAATAACATTTTTTTGTTTTCAATAAGGCATAGTTGTTGTGTCTGCCTTGTTTGGTTTTAAATCGAACTATTTTCCGAGCAGTTCTCGGGCTACGATTTCTTTCATAATTTCATTGGTTCCCCCATAAATTTTTTGTACCCGTGCATCCACAAAAAAGCGTGAAATCGGATATTCCTGCATGTAACCGTAGCCCCCAAAAAGCTGAAGTAATTGATCAATCACTTCACATTGGACATCGGTAATAAAGCACTTCAGTGCGGCAACTTGAGTGACGCTTAACTGGTGTTGTTGATATAGCACCGCACATTGATCTACAAAGGCTTGTGCGGCTTTTGCTTTGATTTGAGCGTTTGCGAGCACAAATCGCGTGTTTTGCATTTGACTTAAAGGCTGCCCGAAAGCTTTACGCTCTAGTACATAGTCTTTAGTAATTTCAATGGCGCCTAAAATTGACCCCAACGCCATCATGGAAATGCTCAAACGTTCGCGAGGTAACTCTTGCATTAAATACGCAAAACCTTGTCCTTCTTGACCCAAACGTTGTGTGACAGGTACACAAACATCATCAAAAAATAGTTCAGCTGTATCTTGGGCATGCAGTCCGATTTTTTGTAATGAACGGCCTTTTTTAACGCCATCTAACGCAGCATCGACTAGAAAAATCGAAATGCCTTTTGCTTTAGCTTGCGGATCAGTTTTCGCAACCAGAACGATCAGATCGGCATGCAAACCATTTGAAATAAACGTTTTTGAACCATTAATACGGTAATGATCATTTTCTAAAATCGCTTGAGTGCGTATGGCCTGTAAGTCTGAACCAGCATTCGCTTCGGTCATAGCAATTGCAGTGACGACTTCACCTGTCACCATTTTGGGTAGCCAATAACGTTTTTGCTCTTCAGTTCCAATATTTTGCAGATAAGGTGAGACCAACTCATTTTGCCCACCAATGGCAACCGCTAAAGATGCAAAACCAGCTTGAGCAGTTTCTTGAACCAACATGAGTGAGTAGTGCACAGGAGCGCCATAGCCGCCATATTCTTCGGGTACATCGACGCACAAAAAGCCATTTTCCCCAAGACGAAGCCATAGGTCACGTGGGATGAGGCCATCGTATTCCCATTGTTCATAATACGGAGCAACCTGTTCTTTTAAGAATCTGCGATAGCTGTCCCGAAATAGTTCAAATTCTGTATCGTGTGGCATGTTGAACCTTTTTTTAGGCAAAAGTGAGGCTATAGCCCAAACCGAAGTTTGAGCTTCCTTTTCTATTTCAATTGCTTATTGCTTTAAGGTAGGCACCCGAATAATTAGCGGGTTATCATTCTGCTTTTGATAAAGCTCATCAATTAAAGCTGCACGACGCTTGGTAATATTGCCTTGATTGAGGTTGCCTTTATCGGTCACTTCACCTGCATCGAGTTGAGGTGGCTCGGTCATTAAATAAAGCATGGAGACTGTATTTGAGCTACCAGTCGCATCTTTATTAAAGGTCGTTAAAAATTGGCGGAACCATTGCTGGACTTTAGGGTGCTGCAATATCTCTGCTGCAGAATGTTCGCCCAGCTTAAGGCCAGCTTGTTGAGCACAAGCATCTAGTTTTGGAAAAATCAAAAAGCCAACCGCATTCAGGTTTGAACCTGTAATACAAACATCTTGAATCAGTAAATTACCTTGAATGAGTACTTTGTTGCGTAGTGTGCCCACATTCACAAAAGTACCTGTATTAAGTTTAAAGTCTTCGGCAATTCGTCCGTCGTACATCAGTCCTTTAGTTGGATCATTGACATCGACTAAACGCACCGCATCACCAGTATGGAAAAAGCCTTCATCATCAAACACAGTGCTTTGCTGGTCTGCCTTTAAACGCCAATAGCCTTTCATGACATGTTTGCCACGAACACAAAATTCTAGTTTGTCACCGCATGGAACCAACTTGATTTCGCATCCGGGAGCAGGGTATCCAATAAAGCCAGCCATCACACGTGGGCCAGTGGTAAAAGCGCAAGATGGGGCAGTTTCAGTCATGCCCAATCCGCTCATGATGCGAATTTTTTCTCCGCAATGTTGCTGAGCAATTTTATCGAGTCTGTTCCAGCCCGCTTCTGAAAGCGCTGCACCTGCAAAGAATAAAATTTTAACTTTGGCAAAAAAGCGGTCTCTTAATTCTTCATCTTTTTCTAACGCTTCGGTGAGTTCTTCCCAACCTTTTGGCACATTTAAATAAACTGTCGGAGAAATTTCTTTCAGATTACGAATGGTTTCATCAAATTTTCCTGCAACGGGTTTGCCGTCATCAATGTAAATCGTACCGCCGTTATAGAGTGCGATGCCGACATTGTGACTGCCGCCAAATGTGTGGTGCCAAGACAGCCAGTCGAGTAGGACAGGCGGCGTTTCTTCAAACTCAGGGAAAGTCTGCAATAGCATTTGCTGATTAACACACAACATTAAATGTGTGGTCGGTACAGCTTTAGGCAATTTAGTTGAACCTGATGTAAATAAGAATTTGGCAATCTGGCTTTCATCAAGGGTTTGATAAAACTCTTGAACATTTGAAACTGGTGTATCTAATAGCGACTGAAAAGATGTGCAAATCTGATCGCTCACAATTCCTTTATTGGTCACCACTTCAATGTCAGGTGTACTACATGCCTGAATCGCTTTGGCAAAAGCTTGTCCATCGCTGGCATAGACCATACCAGGTGTAAGCACTTCAAACACATGTTTAAGTTTGCCAAAGTCTTGAGAAATCAGAGAGTAGGCTGGTGAAATTGCTGAAAAAGGCACACCTGCCAGCATGGCAGCCATAGATAGTGTTAAATGTTCAAGATCATTACCACTTAAAATAACCAGAGGTCTCTCTTGGCTTAACTTACGTTCATGTAAAGCCTGAGCAATGTGCCATGCGCGTTGTAAAACTTCTGAATAACTCAGTTTGACCCATTCACCTTGAGCATTGCGTTTTGCTGCAAAAATATGATCTGGTTTGGTTTGTGCAAAATGAATTAACCGATCTGTCAGTTTTTGTGGATACGGTTTTAATTGCTCTTTGGGGCTGATATAGAGCGTGTCATCTTTATGGTGATAATGAATATCATGTTGCCCTAATTTTACGAACCGTTCGCGGTCTTGTGATTGAGTGGCATTCATTTGCATTTCTTTCACTCCATGGAAAGCGCATCACTGCGCTTTATTTTTTGCATCATGCAATTTTTATTTAATATGTTGTTGTCCGCATTACCCTAACTAAATCGGGTAATGACGTGATTGGGTTTGAATGGTAATCCAGCGTAGTTCGGTAAATTCGGCAACAGAGACTTTACTACCAAAACGTCCGTAACCACTCGATTTTGTTCCGCCAAATGGCATTTGAGCTTCGTCATGTACGGTTGCGCCGTTAATATGACAAATACCCGAATCAATCTGTTGAGCGACTTCTAATGCTTGTGAAATATTCTGGCTAAACACTGCCGAAGACAGACCAAACTCGCTGTCATTTGCCAGTGCTATGCCTTCTTCAATGCTTGAAAAGCGTTGAACTGTGCATACAGGGCCAAATGATTCTTCACGGTAAAGCAGCATGTCAGGTTTAATATTGAGCACCAGCGTTGGTTGCATGGTGGTATCTTCAATATGAATACCTAAAGGTAAGTCAGCACCTTTGTTTTGAGCATCTTCCAGCAAATGCTGGATACGATTTGCAGCGCGGCGACTTTCTAAAACACCCAGTACATTGTCTTTTGAAGTTGGATTACCTGCTTGAATAGAGCGGGTTTTTTCAATCAGTTTTTCAATAAATTGGTCGGCAATATTGTCTTGAACCAAAACACGTTCAGTCGACATACAGATTTGACCCTGATTAAAGAACGCTCCAAAAGCGACTGCATTTACGGCTTCATTAATGTCAGCTTCATTTAAAACCACAACAGGGGCTTTACCACCCAATTCAAGTAAAACAGGTTTTAAATATTTGGCAGCAGTCTCGGCAATAATTTTTCCGACTTTGGTTGAACCCGTAAAATTAATGCGCTTCACAGCTGGATGAGAGACTAAACGCTCTACGATTTGTGGTGCATCTTCAGCGGCATGCGTAATCACATTCACCACACCTTCGCCAAGACCTGCTTCATGTAACACTTCACCAATGAGACGATGTGTTGCTGGGCAGGCTTCCGATGCTTTTAACACTACCGTGTTACCACAAGCCAAAGGCATGGCAAGCGCACGTGTTGCCAAAATGACAGGCGCATTCCAAGGTGCGATCCCTACAATCACACCGCAAGGAACTCGTACACCCATCGCAAGATTGCCTGGCACATCTGACGGAATCAGACTTCCGTCAATTTGTGTAGTCATTGCTGCTGCTTCACGTAACATGTTGGCAGCAAGGTGAACGTTAAACCCATACCATGTCGCAGTTGAACCTGTTTCTTGCATTCCAGTTTGAATGAATTGCTCGGTTTTTTGGTCCATTAAATCGGCTGCTTTTAATAAGCGTAAGCGACGTTCGGTAGGCGAGAGTTTCGACCATACTTTAAAAGCTTGTTGTGCCGAATCGATTGCACGATCAACATCTTCCAAGGTTGCAGCAGCAGCTTTAGTTGCCACTGATCCATCAATTGGACTAATACGCTCAAAAGTTGCCTGATTTGATGCATCAACAGATTGACCGTGAATAAGTAACTGTACATTTTGCATGGGTTGTGTCCTTACATTGCCATTAGAGAATCAAAAGTTAACCAGTACGTTTATAGCTCTGTAAACCCGGTTTAATTGATTTTTCATCTAAAAATTGTTTCAAACCTTCTTGGCGACCATTTTCTGTATCGCGGTGGATACATTGATCAAGTTTGGCATATAAGTAGTCTTCGTTTTGATCCCAAGTCAGTTCACGACAACGCTTAAATCCATTTTTAGCGGTACGAAGAACCACAGGGTTTTTCTCAAGTAGACAGTTTGCAAGCTCAGTCACTTCTGCTTTTAATTGTTCAAGCGGTACGCTTTTATTTACAAGGCCCATAGTTTCAGCTTCTTTAC
Organism: Acinetobacter sp. IRS14; assembly: GCF_034650275.1. Lineage (NCBI taxonomy): Bacteria > Pseudomonadati > Pseudomonadota > Gammaproteobacteria > Moraxellales > Moraxellaceae > Acinetobacter > Acinetobacter sp. IRS14. The sequence continues at coordinate 68,245 of NZ_JAOVFN010000014.1, read as the reverse complement.
CACTAAAGGTTTTACCCGTCATGATGTAGTACAAAGAGGCACGGTGACCAACAGTGTCTGCCATTGCTTTGCTTACAAGGTTACCCGGTGGGATACCCCAGTTAATTTCAGATAAACCGAAAGTTGCTTCATCTGCTGCAATTGCGAGGTCACAAGCCACTAAAGGTGAGAAACCGCCTCCAAAGCACCAGCCGTTGACCATAGCAATCGTTGGTTTTGAATACATGCGAAGAAGTTGCCACTGCCAACGGCATGAGTCACGGCGAATACGTTCTTGATAAATTTCTGGCTGAGTATCGACTTCACGGAAATATTCCTTTAAGTCCATGCCTGCTGTCCAAGAATCGCCTGCACCTGTCAACACAAGCACACGTGCATTTTGATCAAGTTCTATCGCTTCAAGTACATCAATCATTTCACGGTTGAGTGTTGGGCTCATGGCATTTTTCTTTTCTGGGCGGTTTAGTGTTACCCATGCAATTCCATCTTCAACTTTAACATCTACTGTTTCCCAGCGGTTTTCATAACTCATCTTCATACTCCTTGAATGATTTTTAGCTGTTCTGGGATTTAATTTAATATCAGTTAAACTTACATTCAAGTCTTTTTTATAAAATTTCATAAATATTTTATAAATAATTGTATTTTAAATATTAATTAATTTTATTATTGATTTAATATAAAAATATGTTGATTTTTTAGTAAGTTTAACTGATATTTTTGGTGTGTTTAAACAATAATACACAAAGGGCTAAATGGAACGACTAGTCAATAAGGGATAACACAATGGAAAAGATATTAGGACAGTCTGCAAGGGCAAAAATCACGTTGCTATTATGCTTTGCAATAGCAATTTTTGAAGGTTTTGATCTTCAGTCAATGGGGGTAGCCGCTCCAAGAATGCGGGCTGAGTTTATGTTGGACAATGGCCAGATGGCGTGGGCATTTAGTGCTGCAATTTTAGGAACACTACCAGGTGCCATATTAGGCGGTAGATTTGCCGATATTGTCGGGCGTAAGAAAATTCTGATTTTTAGTATTTTACTTTTTGGAATTATGTCTTTGCTAACGGCTTATGCTGCTAACTTTAGTTTGCTGTTACTCATTCGTTTTTGTACTGGTTTAGGAATGGGTGGGGCACTTCCGATGATGATTACATTGGCATCTGAAGCTGTACCTGATAAATATAAAGGTACCGCGGTAAGTATTATGTATAGCGGTATTCCTTTTGGTGGATTACTTACTTCTGTAGTTGCCATGTCGTTGGCTGGCGACGCAGAGTGGCGTCATATTTTCTATATTGGTGGGATTGCGCCAATTTTACTCATTCCACTGATTATGCGCTTTTTACCTGAGTCAAATGACTATTTACAACGTAAAGTTCAAGCGCAAAAAACGACACCATTTTTGGAAGTTTTATTTGCCAAAGAACGCCGTATGTCGACGATTCAGCTTTGGGTAAGTTTTTTCTGCACGCTCGTTGTACTGTATTTCTTGTTGAACTGGTTGCCGTTATTGATGGGCGCGCAAGGCTTATCGAAATTACAGGCAAACTATGTGCAGATGGGCTATAACGTGGGTGGAATTTTAGGTTCGATTCTCATGGGTGTATTGCTGGATAAGTTACGCATGAGTTTTGTGATTAAACTGATTTATCTCGGCATTTTATTTTCGCTTTGTTGTTTAGCGATATCCCCAACCGTTGCTTTACTTGCACTTTCGGCAGTGGGCTGTGGTTTATTCATTGTGGGCGGACAATCGGCGTTGTACGGTTTGGCTGCCATGTATTATCCAACCGAAATGCGTGGAACTGGTGTAGGTTCAGCAGTTGCAATTGGGCGTATCGGTTCTTTTGCTGGGCCTTTAATGGCTGGTTTTTTACTCTCACTTGGACAAAGCTCGACCATTGTAATTGGTTCAAGCATTCCAGTGATTTTAATTGCAGCGATCTCTGCATTACTTCTTGTCAAAAAACCTAAACAGCCTGTACATTTAGTACAAAGCTCAGGTGCTCGCTAAGTTTTAACGAAAGTATGGGGTAGATCCTCATACTTTCACTACAGATTTTCTTATGATGATTGAAAGGTTATGGTACGTTCGAATTTAGTTCAAAAAAAAGTAGAAGATGAGCCTAAGTTAAGTTACATGATTGCTCGTGTTGACCGAATTATTAGTAAACATTTAACAGAACACTTAAAAGAGCTTGAGATTACCTTGCCGCAATTTACTGCGCTTTCTGTTTTAGCTTCAAAAAGTAATGTATCCAATGCTAAACTTGCTGAGCGTTCTTTTATTAAGCCGCAATCGGCTAACAAAATTTTGCAAGATTTACTGGTCAATGGCTGGATTGAGAAAAAACCAGATCCAACACATGGCCGCCGTATTTTAATTACGCTGACTGAAAGCGGTATTGAAAAGCTAAATAAATGTAATGAAGTGGTTTTAAAAGTTGAAGAAAAAATGCTTGAAGGCATTGATATTAACTTGGCTTATTTAATCCGTAATAATCTCGATATTATGGTCAATAATCTTAAAAACCTTTGATGAAAGGTAGTTTGCAATTTAATTTATTAAACTTAATAAAAATGCTTAAGCACTGATTCACACAGAAAATTTATTTCATTTTACAAATGAACTTGCTAGCATCGAAGTGACGTTTTTGGTGATGTGTGGCAGCGAATGTCTTCAGGACAACAAGTTTTACTTAAACTAAGAAAAATGATTATTTCAGGGGAACTTGAAGGCGGTGCCAGAATTGCCGAAATTCCGACTGCCGAGTTACTTGGTGTTTCAAGGCAGCCTGTTCGTATTGCCTTTCGCTTGCTCGAGCAAGAAGGCCTCCTCATTAAAAACCCAACTCGTGGTTACACGGTTCGTGAAATTTCAGAACAACTTGTTCATGATGCGCTTGAAGTGCGCGGTGTGCTCGAAGGGTTGGCTGCGAAAACTTTGGCAGAACAAGGCTTAAGCGAAGAGCAGAAAAAGACGCTGCAACATTGCATTCAAGAAACTGAAAAACTATTTAATGATAAAGACGAGTTTGGTGATGTTGAATTAGAACGTTATCACCATTTTAATGTCATTTTTCATGACACGATTATTGAGGGCGCGCAAAACGTCGCACTCATACAAGCCTTAGCAAAAAACAATCAATTGCCGATGGCTTCTGCTCAAGCCATTACCTATGACCAGAATCAAGCTTTGTCAGAATATCGCCGTTTGCACTATGCACATTTGCAGCATTGTTCGATTTTTGATGCATTGGTACATCGTCAAGCAGGGCGTGCTGAAACTTTAATGCGTGAGCACAGCAGTGTGGTGATTTTAGGTGAAACTTTAAGAAATGTTCTCAGCGCTTAAGATGAAAATAAGTTCCTTTATATTTGAATAAAGGAACTCAAGAATTAAAGTTCAATCACAAGGTTTTTAGTTTTTGCACGAGAACAGCAGGGCGTAAACTGGTCGTTCAAAGCATGTTCCTCATCGGTCATAAATAGATCCCGATGATCTGGCGTGCCTTCTACCACGCGGGTAATACATGTGCCACAAATGCCTTGTTCACATGAAACAGGAATATCAAAACCATTTGCAATTAATGCTTCAGTGGCAGTTTGCTCTGGTAATACTTCAATTCGGCGACCCGTACCTTTCACTTCAATAGTGAAAGCTTCATCGTTAGTCGTATCTACTGTTTGCGCAACAAAATGCTCTTGATGTAACTGTTTATTGTGCCAACCCGCCTGTTCGGCTGAGCTCATGACAAACTGCATAAACCCTGTAGGCCCGCATACATATAAGTGTCTATCTGATGAAGCTTGGTCCAAAACCTCTGCCATATTACATTCAGTATCTGGTTGGTCTTGAATATGAAAATGAACTCGGTCACCAAAATGCTCGGTTAAGTTGCCATAGAAGGCAATCATTTCATGACTACGAACAAAGTAATGCAATTCAAAAGGAATATGGGCTAACTTAAGCCGATAGGCCATCGATAAAATAGGGGTAATACCAATACCACCCGCAAATAAAATTGCCTGTTTTGTTTGAGGATGAATCTCAAATAAATTACGTGGTTCACCAATTTTTAAATGATCGCCTTCACGATATTCAGTGTGGATGCAACGTGAGCCACCGCGTGAATTGGCATCATGTAAAACACCAATCACATAGCGATGCTTTTCAGTGCAGCAGTTTGAAAGTGAATATTGGCGGGTTAGACCATTTTTAAGATGCACATCAATATGTGCACCTGCCTCAAAATTCGGTAGCTCTGTGCCATTTGCTGCAACCAATTCAAAAGCACGAATGGTCGGGGTAAGCTGGTGAATTTTCTGAATAATAACGTCCATGTTCATGCTCCTTTAAATAATCCGAATGTTTGGAAACTTCTGTGTGGACGTTTCAGGAGGTGTTTTATTTTCTTCGGCAAGCAGTCGCTCAATGACCTTGCGAGACTGTACACCGCCTGCGTCGATGTTGAGCATGAGTAACTTGCGATGTGGATTGTTTAAAATATTTTGCTGCTGTTGCTCAAGCATTTCTAAATCTTCAGTAAAGATTTTGCCTTGGCCTTCACGAATTTGATCGGTGAGTCCTGCACTATCTGGCTGAAAGTTACGTGCCATTCCCCAGAAATACCAGTGAGAGGTTTCGGTTTCTGGCGTAATAAAATCGACCACAATTGAGGAAACTTTTTTGTCTTTTGGTGCGTGATAACCACCATGTCCAGCATGCGCTACACCGACTTCGATATGCACATTACTTGGCGCAAAGAAGTGACAACGTTGCCAACGGTCAACAGGTACATCATCCGCCAAGTGATTACCACGAAGAGCCATTTGCCAAAATGGAGGTGCGATCACATTTTCCATATAGCGTTCGGTAATCACATGGTCACCATCAACTTTAGTGACTGGTAATGATTCATCAATTTCTTTTTGCCCAATACTGCTTGAGTGAACATAGGTCTCGTGGGTTAAATCCATCAGGTTGTCGACCATCAGGCGATAGTCACAGTGAATGTGAAACAGGCCTCCGCCATAGCTCCATTCAGGATGATCTGCCCATTCTAAAGTTGGAAGTTTTGCTTCATCTGCTAAAGCTTTCTCACCCGGCCATATCCAAATAAAACCGAATTTTTCAACAACTGCATATGATTTGTTGCAAGGAAAACCGTTAACACGTTGAGCTGGCATTGAAACGGTCTTTCCGTCACAACCCATAACTAGTCCATGATAACCACATACAAGGTTGCCATCTTCGACATAGCCAAGTGAAAGTGGGGCGCCGCGATGGGGACAAAAATCTTCAACGGCTGCAACTTGGTTTTCTTTACCGCGATAAAAAACAATTTTTTCACCACAGATGGTGCGACCTAATGGTCTGTCTTGGATTTCTTCTGGGCGGCAGGCAACATACCAAGCATTTTTAATAAACATTTGTGACGACTCCTTATCACTTATTGGATCCAATTTATAATAAATAAAAATATTGGTCAATTGATAAGCAGTGTATTTTTTAAAAAAAATTGATCTTTAGGTTTGGTTATTTTGTAGATTTTTAATTGTTATTAAAGACTTTTGTATTTACTTTGAATTTTAGATGCTAAATTTTTATTTATCTTAATTTGGATCCATAATTCTTTAATCTCATACTAGATTTGGATAGCTCTTGAAGTTATAAATTTAAAAATGGATAAATAATTTATGGATCCATATTTTTTATTCCATAAAGTTATAATACATTATAAATATATTTTTCAATGATTTGATTTATTGTTTATTAAATTTTAAAAATATTGTTGATTTTTTGGATCCAAATATTCAGTATAGAAAAAGAGCAGGATGCTCAAAAAACAAATATTCCTCTAGGTCATTATGGATACGGATGTGCATAACCACCCAATCGCTCATATTAGCAATGTCGTGTGTATGTCTTATCCAAGGGAGATACACAAATGGAAAGAGATGTTCTAAGTGAGATCAATCAAAACTACATGAGCCGCTACCAATGGTTCGTCATTTTGATCTGTATTTGTCTCAATATTATTGATGGCTTTGACGTGATGGTAATGGCATTTACCGCTCCATCCGTGTCAGCAGAATGGTCACTTTCAGGGGCACAAATAGGCTTGTTGTTAAGTGCAGGCCTTTTTGGGATGGCTGCCGGTTCCATTTTTCTTGCACCTTTAGCCGATAAAATCGGTCGCCGTTTACTCATCTTAGTTTGTCTTGTCATTGCAGGTCTGAGCATGTTGGGCTGTGCTTTTGTACAAAGCCACAGCATGTTAGCCGCACTTCGGTTTATTACTGGAATTGGGGTGGGTGGCATCCTTGCGAGTAGTAATGTATTGGCGAGTGAATATGCCAATGCTCGCTGGCGCAGTCTTGCTGTGAGCTTAATGTCTACTGGTTACGGAATTGGCGCGACACTGGGCGGGGTACTATCACTGGCATTGATTGAGCACTTAGGTTGGCGCTCAATCTTTTTAGCAGGTGGGATTACAACCATTGGAATGCTGCTAATTAGCGCATGGTTATTACCAGAATCTTTAGATTACTTACTCGCGAAACGACCAAAACAGGCACTAGAACGAATTAATGCAACTGTAAATCGTATGGGGCTAAACGAATTACCAGTTATGCCGCATTATGAAAAAATCAGCACACAAAATGGTAGTGAACTGGGTAAACTATTTGCTGGACAACTTGGATTTCAAACACTTTGTTTGTGGTTTGCATTCTTTTTGGTGATGTTTGGCTTTTACTTTGTCATGAGCTGGACACCAAAAATTCTTATTTCAATGGGGATGTCGCCACACCAAGGCGTAAGTACAGGTATTTTAATTAGTATTGGCGGGATTTTCGGGGCAGCCATTATTGGTTTATTGGCATCACGTATGAAAATTTTCTATGCCTTAAGTCTATTTTTAGGGCTAACGTCTGCATGTGTTTTCCTATTTGTTGCCGTTTCATCTCAAGTGAGCATTGCACTTATGGTGGGGTTATTACTTGGCACACTCATTAATGGCTGTGTGGCAGGTTTATACTCGATTTCACCAACAATTTATGATGCTGAAATCCGTAGTCGTGGCGTGGGCTATGCAATTGGTTTTGGACGAATTGGGGCAATTTTATCGCCAACGGTTGCAGGCATTTTTCTGGATAAAGGTATAGCACCCGCAACGCTGTATGCCTATTACGGTGTGGTCTTTATTTTGGCTATTTTCCTGATTTTAAGTTTAGGTAATGCTTTTTACCGCAGTCAAAAAGAGCAAACCTACTCTCTTAAAACAGCACCTTAATCCATTAAAAATTAAATAGTTGAGATAAAAAATGAAAAAGACACCATTATGGGTGGGGGTATGCTTGTGCCCATTATTTAGTCAAGTTGTGCATGCAGAGTTTATTGAAGACAGTAAAGCTGAGCTGACACTACGTAATTTTTACTTTGACCGAGACTATAAAAAAGACCCATATCCCTATACAGCAGGTAGAGATTGGGCGCAGGGTCTAATTTTTAAAGGACAGTCTGGTTATACCGAAGGGACAGTTGGGTTCGGTGTCGATGTATTGGCAATGGCAGGTTTTAACCTGATGGGAAGCCGTGCTGATGACTATGCGCGTAGTGGCTTATTACCAGTGAATACCGATAACTCGCGTGATGATTATTATGGAAAAATAGGCATTACAGGGAAGGCTAAATTTAGGAAAAATGAGCTTTTTGTGGGAGATTTAGTTCCACAATTACCAACCATATTTTCATCGCCAGCGCGTTTATTCCCTCAGACTTACCGTGGTATCCGCTTTGTTTCAAATGAAATTCCAAATCTTCAACTCGAAGGCTTTTATGTCGACGAAGTACGTCAGCGTGATTCAATTCGTTATACCGATGTTGGAACAGACAATATCAATCATCGTTTTGACAAAGCGGCAACTACTGATTCTTTTTATACATTAGGTGGAAGCTATCAGTTAAAGGATTATCGTCTACGGGCTTATCATGCTGAACTCAAAGATATTTACCAGCAACAATTTTTAGGTTTTAACGGCAAACAACCTTTAAATGATCAACTTAATTTTTTAAGCGACGTCCGTTTTTTTAATAGTGAAGAAACTGGAAGCAAAAAAATAGGAGAGGTCGATAACCGACATATTAGTGGCTTATTTGGTTTGAACTATCAAAATCATACTGTTTCTTTGGGCTACATGCAGTCGTTTGGCTCGACTGGTCTGCCATTTTTGTCGGGAACTGAAAGTCCGGTTGTGCTTGATTTTATGAGTTCGGACTATTCAAATAAAGACGAAAAAGTCTATTCGATTCGTTATGAATATGACTTTAAAAATGCACGGGTAGGTGATGTTTCATTAAACGGACTGCGCTTTATGACTCGCTATGCAAAAGGCGAAGACATTGATTTGTTGCAATATGGCGATCAGCGTTTTAAAGAAGAGTCGATGGAATTTGATTTGGGCTATAAAATTCCTGAAGGTAAGTTAAAAGGTTTGGGAATGCGAGCCCGTTTTTCTCACTATCGTAACGATATGCCTACCAATATGACATTCCACTCGGCAAATGAAACGCGGTTGAATGTTGATTACACCTTTAAGTTTTAACGTTCAATATTTATTAAATTAAAGACAAGTTAAAACATTGTGAGCAGCAATGTTTTAACTTTAGTTATCAACTTCACAAAATCCCTCTATAATACCGCCAATCTTATTAAAGCCAATTGAGTCTCTCATTAAACACATGGCTTTAATCTCTCATTTTTTTAAGTCAATTTCTTCGCTGTGATTCGGCTTATTTTTCAATATTTAGAATTTTATGTGTCTGTGCTGACACATAAAAATATTTAGGTGCCAGCATGGAAATCAAGGTTAATTATCTCGACAATCTTCGACAGGAAGCTAAGTTCGATGACTTTACGGTAATTGCCGATCAACCAATTCGCTACAAGGGTGACGGTTCGGCACCGGGCCCATTTGACTATTTTTTAGCATCGTCAGCATTGTGCGCGGCGTACTTTGTAAAAGTGTATTGTGCCGCTCGAGATATCCCAACTGATAATATTCGTTTATCACAAAATAATATTGTTGATCCTGAAAACCGTTACAAGCAAACCTTTAAAATTCAGATTGAATTACCAGCCGATATTTCAGAGAAAGATCGCCAAGGAATTTTACGTTCGATTGATCGTTGTACTGTTAAAAAAGTGATTCAAACGGGTCCTGAATTTATTATTGAAGAAGTTGAAAGCATCGATGCAGATGCACAAGCATTGTTATTACCAAGCCTAACTTCAGAAAGCCATACCTATATTCAAGGTAAAGACCTGCCATTAGAAGAAACTATTGCCAATATGTCTGCTATTTTGGCAAATTTGGGCATGAAGATTGAAATCGCATCTTGGCGTAATATCGTGCCAAATGTATGGTCGTTACACATTCGTGATGCACAGTCTCCAATGTGTTTCACCAATGGTAAAGGTGCAACTAAAGAAAGTGCTTTAGCGTCTGCATTAGGCGAGTTTATTGAGCGTTTAAATTGTAACTTCTTCTATAACGACCAGTTCTGGGGTGAAGAAATTGCCAATGCTGAATTTGTGCATTATCCAGATGAAAAATGGTTTAAACCGGGTCCAAATGGTGAATTACCTAAAGAAATCCTAGATGAATACTGTCTTGAGATTTACAACCCAGATGATGAGTTACTTGGTACACATTTATATGACACCAACTCAGGCAACGTAGAGCGCGGCATTTGCTCGTTACCTTTTGTACGCCAGTCTGACGATGAAGTTGTATATTTCCCATCAAACTTAATTGAGAACTTGTACTTAAGTAATGGTATGAGTGCAGGCAACACTTTGGCAGAAGCCCAAGTTCAATGCTTGTCAGAAATTTTTGAACGTGCTGTAAAACGTGAAATTTTAGAAGGTGAAATTGCACTTCCAGATGTTCCTGAAGACGTATTAGCAAAATACCCAAGTATTGTTGCTGGTATTAAAGGCTTAGAAGAGCAAGGTTTCCCTGTATTAGTTAAAGATGCATCGTTAGGCGGTCAGTTCCCTGTAATGTGTGTGACTTTAATGAACCCGCGCACGGGTGGTGTGTTTGCATCTTTCGGTGCGCATCCAAGTTTTGAAGTTGCGTTAGAACGTAGTCTGACTGAATTACTTCAAGGCCGTAGTTTTGAAGGCTTAAATGATTTACCTCAACCGACTTTCCAAAGTAATGCGGTCACTGAGCCGAACAACTTTGTTGAGCACTTTATTGACTCAAGCGGTTTGGTATCTTGGCGCTTCTTTAGCTCTAAATCTGACTATGACTTTGTTGAATGGGATTTCTCTGGCGAAGGTGAAGAGTCGAATGCAGAAGAAGCTGCAACATTGTTCGGTATTCTCGAAGAGATGGGCAAAGAAGTGTATATGGCAGTCTATGAGCATTTAGGTGCGACCGCTTGCCGTATTTTAGTACCGGATTACTCAGAAATTTATCTTGTTGAAGATTTGATTTGGGATAATACCAATAAAGCACTTTCATTCCGTGAAGATATTCTAAATCTGCATCGTTTGGATGATGAACAGCTTGAGGCGTTGGTTGAGCGCTTAGAGGAATGTGAATTAGACGATTACACAGAAATCACCACGCTGATTGGCATCGAGTTTGATGACAATACAGTTTGGGGACAGCTCACCATTTTAGAACTGAAATTGCTGATTTATGTTGCTTTACAACAGTTTGAAGAGGCAAAAGAGCTTGTTGAAACTTACTTGCAATATAACACCAACACCGTTGAGCGTGGCTTGTTCTATCAGTGCATGAACGTGGTGCTTGAAGTGATGTTAGATGAAGAACTAGAGCTTGAAGACTACCTGACTAATTTCCGCCGTATGTTTGGTGACACACGAATGGACGCGGTATTAGGTTCTGTCGATGGTAGTGTTCGTTTCTATGGTTTAACACCAACAAGCATGAAACTAGAAGGACTTGATCGTCATTTACGTCTGATTGAGAGCTATAAAAAATTGCATGCAGCTCGTGCTAAAGCCGTGGCGATGTAATTTAAAAAGCGAAATAAAAAAAGCCTATTTTTTAATAGGCTTTTTTTATAAAACAACTTGCTATTTTAAGCAGAAGCTTTGGTGATCTCTATGGTTTCTGCCTCTACTCTATGATCTTGCTGTTCATCCAAAGAGTGTTTAGCTGGAATATAAGACATTGCACGTTCTGCTAGAGCTGTAATGGTAAGACTTGGGTTAACGCCCAAATTGGCACCTAACATTGAACCATCCACAACGTATAAGTTTTTATAGTTAAAGACACGGTTTTGTCCATCTACCACGCCACGCTCTGGACTTGAAGAAATCGCACAACCACCCATACAGTGGGCTGTAAAAGGTACGTTAAACAAAATTTCGGTAATAGTCGTCATTGGGTGACCATTAAACATTTTGGCAACTTTTTCGGTAAAAGCATTGGCCTGCGGAATATACACAGGTAGCTTTTTACCTTCGCTCGATAACACCTTACCAAAAGGCCAGAACCAATTACGTTTCAAGCGCATGTTAATTGAGGCATCAGCTGTTTGCATCACCAAGAAAATTAAAGTCTGACGCGCAAAACTGACAGGATTACTCATGCGAAGGAAAATAAATGGATGGCAGATTAAAGCCCATAACCAAAAAAAGATACGCGTCCAACCCGGTTTGCCTTTAGCCATGTAAGTACACATAAGCCCCATAGCATCTGAACCAGTTTGGTAACGAGTCGCTTCAATGTGAGTGTCATGGTCAAGGTAAATACTTGAACCAATGGCAACACCTTTACTCATGTCGACATCTTTACCAAAAAAGCGAACGCCTAAAATCGACTCGGCATTAGTACGAACCCGATTGCCCAAATCATCAGAAATATTTGGCAGAGAACCAGACTGTTTTAAACGGAACAACATCTCTTGCGTACCTAAAGACGATGCCGAGAAAATCACATTTCGAACACGCCATGTACGACGTTGTTTGTTAAACCATGAGCTTGAACATTCAGTCGTAACTTCATAGCCATCACTGCCATCGGCTTTACCATTGAGTGGTTTAACGTCAACAACTTTGGTTTCTTCGTAAACCTTGGCGCCATTCTTTTCGGCAAAGTACAAATAGTTTTTATCTAAGGTATTTTTTGCGTTGTGTTTACAACCCGTCATACAGCCGCCACATGCCGTACAGGTTCCGCGGTCTGGACCTTCGCCGTTAAAATACGGGTCAGGGTAGGTCTTGCCGCCTTGTTCACCTTCGGGTGGAAAGAAAGTGGCAACACGAGTCGGTTTAAATGTATGACCAACACCGACTGCTTCACCCATTTTTTTTAGCATATGATCGGCAGGGCCGAAAATTTTATTATCAGTCACCCCAAGCATACGTTCTGCTTCAGCATAGTGCTGTGGCATTTCATTTTTCCAGTCCGCTGCATCTGCCCATGTGCCTTCATCCCAAATATGTTCAGGTGGAACAAGTAAGGTATTGGCATAGGTGATTGAGCCGCCGCCTACAGCATTACCGCAAATAATGGTGACATGGCGAAAAAAACGCATGTTGAAATAACCGAAAAGTTTCATGCCCGGTCGCCAAATCCAGCGGCGGGTATTCCAGTTATTTTTAGCAAAATCTTTAGCTTCCCAGCGTCGCCCCATTTCCATTACAGCAACAGAGTAGCCCTTTTCGGTTAGACGGCAGGCAGAAACACTACCACCAAAGCCTGAACCAATAATGAGGTAATCATAGTCATAATTGTTTGTTGTCATGCCGAGGACTCCTCTCTGGCGATATTTTTATATTGACTGTGTATGTTTATCAATGAATTGCCCAATGCGCTCAATCGAGTCATTAGATTCATGTAGTATACCCGCGTGGAACTGAAAAACATGCCCGACTCGGTCATAAACCTTCAAGTTCGTCGGACTACCGTATTTTTCAGTTTGTTTAGCGAGCCGTTTTGCATCGTCTAATAAGACTTCTTCGGTACCGACATGAATCAAAATAGGCGGTAATCCAGTTAAGTCGGCATAGAGTGGGGAACATGTTGGATCGGTTACCGATTTTTGTCCGCAATAGTTTTTTGCACACCAAGCTAACCAGTTTTCTGACAGCATTGCATCTTGAACTGCATGAGTTTTCATCGTGCTTCCAGAGAGGCTTAAGTCAATCCAAGGTGAAAGTAAAACTAATGCTGCTGGTAACGGTAACCCTGCATCCCGTATCGCAATTGCAGCACTTAAACTCAGTCCACCGCCCGCAGAATCGCCCGCAATCACGAGTTTTTTCGGGTCTTGTCCTTGAGGAAGTAAAGCTTTATAAACTGCAATGACATCTTCAATCGCAGCAGGGCTTGTGTGCTCTGGGGCTAGGCGATATTCAGGTAACCAGACTTGTGCTTGAGCTGCATGTCCGATTTGAGCAGCAAGCTTAGTGTGACTTTTTGAGCTACCCACCACATAGCCACCGCCATGTAAATACAAGATGCCGAGGCCTGATTGAGTCGTTTTGGGCTGAATATGGACTGTCGGTACTTGAGCAATTATTTGCTTTTTTGTTTTATAGCCACGTGGTCCAAGCACAATTACACTGGCTGCATCGCTACAAAAGCGTTGTAGCTTTAGTGGGGTTCTAGGGGATAAAGCTGGACGTAGCGTGGTACGAATAGTCCATGCAAGAAGCTGCTTCATAATAAGGACTCATACTAAGCATTTAATGTCAGTCAGCATCTCTTAAAATGAAGAGTATGCTGACCACTGTTTTTATTTTGCTGATTTGTTGAGTAGACGAGTTTGCAAGGCAGTCGCGGTTGCAAAAATCTTTTGGTAGCCTTGCGGAAGAATACGTTGAATCACATCAACGGCTTTCGCATCGGCTCCAATGAGTAAGCGGCGACGGTCTTTACGAACAGCTTCTAAAATTTGTTGAGCGGCATCGTCAGCAGGGGTGCGAAGTAATTTATCGAAAGCATCCTGACTTTTTAGAGGGTCCATTCCTAAAGACTGGACGCTATTATTCATGCGGGCAGCTTTGGCAATATTGGTACGAATACCACCCGGATGCACACAGGTCGCACTCACTCCAGCATTTTGTAGATCGAGTTCTTGGCGCAATGATTCAGTAAAGCCACGAACAGCAAATTTACTGGCGTTATAAGCACTTTGGGTTGGTTGAGCTGTTAAGCCAAACATACTGGAAATATTAATAATATGCCCATCACCACTTTGCTTTAAGTAAGGCAAAAATTCTTTGGTGCCATAAACTACGCCCCAAAAATTAATCCCAATGAGCCATTCAAGATCTTCGTAGCTCACGCCTTCAGCGGTGCTACCTATTGCGACACCAGCATTATTAAAAATCAGGTTAACTTGGCCATGTTCATCTACAACTACCTTTGCCCAAGTTGCAACTTCATCACGTTTAGCCACATCGACTTTTTTGGTGGTTACTTTGACTGAATAAGGCGTTAACAGCTCGACTGTTTTAGCTAATCCCGCTTCACTAATATCGGAAAGTGCCAGATGGCAACCTTGTTTTGCGAGTGCTATAGCAATTGCTTGTCCAATACCAGAGCCAGCACCTGTCACAGCTGCGACTTTATTTTTAAAAGACTTCATAAAATTCTCCGTTTATTTTTCTCATTTCCTATGGTGAAGCTTGTTTAAGAAATAGCCGAAACCTGAGCGTAGTTTTCAACATCGAAGCGACGAGTGCGTTGTCGATATTCAAGAGTAAAACCCGGCCAGTTATTGGTATTTTTACCATCCGCAGTCTGATACCAACTGGTACAACCTTGTGCCCAGATAGTTTTTTTCATTTTTTCTTGAATGCTTTGATTAAACTCATGTTGAACTTCTGCACGAACGTTGGTGAACAGAAGTTTGTTTTGTAGGGTTGTTTGAATGGCATCTAAAATATAATTCACCTGACTTTCAATCATATACACAATTGAGTTGTGCCCAAGATTGGTATTTGGACCATAGAGCATAAAGAAGTTTGGAAAGCCGCTCACAGTTAAACCGAGATAAGCTTCTGCACCATCTTTCCATGTGTCTTTTAAGGTACGACCATCAAGGCCTGTAATCTGCATTGGCGCCATAAATTCCGTTGCGGCAAAGCCCGTACCATAAATAATGGTATCGATTTCACGTAGATTTCCTTCCGTATCTAAAATGCCGTTTTCGGTAATTTCTTGAATTCCCGTATTAATCACATCGACATGAGGCTGAGTCAGCGTTTCATACCAATGGTTAGAGATTAAAATACGTTTACAACCAATTGGATAATCCGGCATTAAGCGATGGCGCAACTTTCCATCTTTAACAACTTTACGAATGTGGCGCTGGAATAAATATTCCACCAAAGGCATTTCATTGAGTGAGGTTGTAAAAGCCAGTAGGCGAATTTCATGGTGTCCATATTGCAAGGCGCGGTCCAGACTTTGCAAAATTGGCAGTTTGCGGAAAGCCTTTTTCTCTAAAGGTTGGTAAACCCGATCTGGTTTTGGAATAACATACGGCGCTGAGCGTTGATAAACGTCTAGGTGAGCCACTTGTTTTGCAATTTCAGGTACAAACTGAATTGCGCTTGCACCTGTACCGATCACTGCAACACGTTTACCGGTTAAATCATAGTCATGATCCCAACGAGCTGAGTGGAATGCCTTACCTTTAAAGTTTTCAATACCTTTAAGTTTTGGATAGGCAGGGCGATTGAGTTGGCCTACAGCACCCACTAAGAATTCAGCTTCAAACTGTTCACCAGTCGTACTTTGGATGTGCCATACACCTTGCAGAGCATCAAATTCGGCACTGGCTATTTCAGTATTAAATTGAACATGCGGACGAATATCATATTTATCGGCGCAGTGGCGTAAGTATTGATAAATCTCTTGAGATGTCCCGTAGCGATTTTTCCAACCTAGCTCTTGTTCAAAAGAAAAAGAATACAAATGAGAAGGCACGTCGCATGCAGCACCTGGATACGTGTTGTCACGCCAGACACCGCCGACATCGGCAGCTTTTTCAAATAGGGTAAATTGTTCAAAACCTGCTTGTTTGAGACGAATGGCAAGTCCTAGACCACCAAAGCCAGTGCCAATAATGGCAATGCGTACATTTTTATTTGAATTAGTCGACGAATTAAACATAGGCTGCTCTAAATCCTTAAAAACAGTGGGCGAAAGAATCGCAATTTCCTGTATGCAGAATAGACGTTTATTAACTTGATTTAGAGGATGGATGAGGACAAAATATTGTGATTCGAGGACATTTTGGAAAGTACAGTGACGTACGCTTGGGCATTTGAACGCAGCATACATAGTGTCCGACTCATGGCTGATTTTGCAGTAGAAGCAGGTGCTTCTTATCAGACCATTTTAAATGGAACGGGATTGAGTCAGCAGCAGTTGCTTGACCCGAATATGGTGGTGTCAGGGCAACAGGAATTACAGCTCATTCATAATCTGGTTGCACAGTTTCCAGACCGACCAGTGTTGGGCTTAGAAGTAGGTACACGCTATCATTTCACAACATTTGGGCCATTAGGCATGGCACTGATGAGTAGTGCCAGCATTCGTGAAGCACTAGATTTAGCTCTCACTTATTTTTCACTTACTTTTGCGTTTACCCGTTTTTTAGTTTCAGATACTGATGCAGGAACACGTGTCGATATTGAAGAGGAAGGAATTCCATCTTTAGTTAGGCAATTTATTATTGAACGCGATGCTGCCGCTCTTATAACGGTGCAACGTGACCTGGTACAAGATAACTTTTGCCAATATTTGGCTTTTTCTTTTGAACCTACAGATCATTTAGAGGCTTATGAAAAATTATTTGGGGTGATGCCTGAATTTGGTTCTAGCAAAAGTTTTGTTCTGCTTGATGCACATAAAATTAATCAAAAGCTGCAAATGGCAAATGAGCTGGTGCTACATACTGCAGAAGAACAATGTCGACAAATTTTAGATAAGCGTCAAACCCAAAAGAAATTTATTAATTTAGTACAACAGCAATTGATGACTGTGCGAGGTGAAATGCCTTCTATGGAAATCGTGGCTGAACGTTTGCATTTAAATGTTCGTACTTTACGCCGTCACTTGGCATCTGAAGGAATGACTTTTATTCAAATACGTGAAGAAGTCAGACAAGTTTTAGCTGAGCAATATTTGGCATTACCAAAAGCTTCGGTTGAGCAGATTGCCGAGTGGTTAGGTTATGCCGAGCCTGCCAGCTTTATTCATGCCTATAAAAGATGGCATGGGAAAACACCTCATGCCATGCGTTTAATACAAAAATAAAAGATGAAGGGGCTTTTGCTTTCCATTCATCTAAAGAGTGGTTTATTTAATAAAGCTCAGTTGTTTGCTGATTTTTTCTAAAATCGGGGCTTTCTTGGCTTGAAATTCAACTTTGTTTTGTTGAATCAGGTTATTGCCTTTCGTATCGATAGAAATAATGAGCGGACCAAATTCTCTCACACGATTTATCCAAAGAGTTTCTGGCATACCTAAATCCTGCCATTCAGCACCTTCAATCTCTTCAACTAAGGTTGCTGCGAGCACTGCGCATCCACCTGGGAAAATCGCATGAACCGCAATATTTTCCTGACATCCAGCAGCTGTTTCTGGTCCCATGCCACCTTTACCTACAATAAGCTTTACGCCAGTTTGTTTGATAAATTCCCGTTCGAATTTCTCCATCCGCATACTGGTTGTTGGGCCAATCGAAACCATTTCGAAGTCGTTTTCACCTTTTTTGCGCACAATAGGGCCAGCATGAAAAATCGCTCCGCCTTCAAGGTTAACTGGTAGTTCTCGACCTTGTTCGATCAGTCTGCGATGAGCAACGTCGCGACAAGTTACCAAACGGCCAGTCAAATAAACGACATCGCCAACTTTAAGGTCTAAAAGGTCTTCGTCTTTAATAGGAGTTGTCAGAATTTTTTTCATAGTACAACTCCTTCATGAGACAAGATTTCATACGACATATCTGGATTAATCTTAATTTTGCCACGGCGATGTGCCCAGCAACCTGTATTTACGGCAACCCCAATAGTTGATGGGTGGCGTGCAGAAGATTCAATATTGACTCCCATCACACTGTTATTACCTGTGAGTCCCTGAGGACCAATACCAATTTCATTAAGACCTTGTTCTAACAGTTGTTCCATTAAGGCTGCGCGTGGATTATCACTTGTTGAGTCAACCGGACGCATAATCGCGAGTTTAGAAAGACGAGCAGCGGTTTCAACCGAAGTTGATACGCCCACACCAACCAGTAACGGCGGACAGGCATTTACACCACGTTCGGTAATAACATCCATCACAAATTCAGCAACACCTTCATAGCCTTGACCTGGCATTAAAACTTTTGCTGCACCCGGTAGGGTACAACCGCCACCAGCCATATAGACATCAATGGTACAAGTGTCGAGTTCAGGTACAATACGCCAGTCTAACCATGGAATTTGAGTACCTGTATTGGTGCCCGTATTTTTTTCATCGAAGGTTTCAACAGCGTTGTGACGTAATGGACCTATGCGTGTTGCTTCAGCAGTTGCTTCGCTCAAAATATCTTGAAGTTCACCAAGCAAAGGGAAGTTAGCACCTGCTTCAACGAAATATTGAATGACACCCGTGTCTTGACAGCTTGGGCGGTTGAGCTTATCGGCTGCTTGCTGATTTTCCTCCATCGAATCATAAACTGATTTAGCCAATGGATTGGTTTCTAAAGTACGCAGTTCAATTAACTTGCTTTTCACATCTTTAGGTAGGCGTTTTCCAATATAAGCCGTAAATTTAGCCATGGTGTCCGTAAGGGACTGGACTGCAATATCTTTGTCCATGTTGTGCTCCTTGAAGAAACTTGTTCAGATCTAATTGATGTAAATAGGGTTATTGGGTGGCTTTGGCAGTGTTTACTTTCACTTTTTGGGAGAAGCTCAGCACTAGTGTCAGTAAGGTCGAGATAATGAGTAGGCCTGCAACAAAATAGAGCCCACCTGTGAAATCTCCAGTTTGATCTTTAATCCAGCCGATCATGGCAGGGCCTGCAAACCCGCCTAAATTTCCGATTGAGTTAATAGTGGCAATGCCTGCCGCTGCGGCTGATCCTGACAAGAACATGGTTGGCATGCTCCATAGTGGTGGTTTGGCACAGCTAATACCGACATTCACAATGGTAAGTGCTGCAATTAATCCAATGACATTGTGTGTTCCAGCCGCAATTGCGAGACCAACCGCTGCGGTTAAACACGCAAGAGCAACATGCCATGTACGTTCATTGGTGCGGTCAGAATGTCGAGACCATAAAACCATGGCAATGACAGAAACGATGGGTGGAATGGCATTTAAAAGCCCGACAGTCATAGACGTTACGCCAAGCTGTTTAATAATTTGTGGTGCCCAGATACCGAGGGTATAAAGCCCAGCCGACGTTCCGAAGTAAATCAATGCAAGGGCAAGTACTCGTGGGTTGGCAAGGCCGCGAAGAATACTGTGATGCTGATGAGTATTTTTTCCTACATCTTCTTCCTTCATGGTTTTTACAAGCCATTCGCGTTCATCTTGTTTTAACCAAGTGGCTTGTTCAGGGCGATCAGTCATATATTTAAAAACCACAACGCCTAAGATGAGTGCTGGTATTGCTTCAATAATGAACATCCATTGCCAGCCAGCGAGTTCCCAAATTCCATGCATTTCAAGTAATGCGGCAGAGATTGGTGAACCAACTGCTGTGGCAATTGGGGCGGCTGCCATAAATAAAGCAATCACCCCAGCGCGATGGCGTGCAGGAAACCAGTAAGTTAAGTACAAAATAATGCCCGGAAAGAAACCCGCTTCGGCAACACCGAGTAAAAATCGCATAACATAAAAGCTGGTTGAGCTTTCTACAAATGCCATTCCCGCTGCAATCAGACCCCAAGTCACCATGACTCGAGCAATCCAGATACGGGCACCGACTTTATGCAAAATAATGTTGGATGGGACTTCAAATAAGAAATAGCCCAAAAAGAAAATTCCAGCACCAAACCCGAGAACTGAGGCAGTAAAGCCTAGATCTTCTTTCATGGTGAGTGCTGCAAAGCCAATATTGACGCGGTCGATATAGGCTACAAGGTATAACAACATAATAAACGGTACGATTCTCCATGTGATCCGACGTAACGTTCGCTTTTCAATATCCATTTCCATGTCATGACTCCATATTCATGACTACCAATCCTGATTGGTAGTTTTCGCTTTCTTTACCGCTATTGATTCGGCTAGATGGCTTTTCCCGTTCATCCACAGCATTCCTTCTGCGGACATTGTTATGCTCTTAAACAAGAGATGGCTTATGTCGGGAAACATTGAAATGGATGTTAAACACTTTAAAAAACTGATGAATCGATATAAAGTTAAATCACTATTGCAAAAAACTTAATAATCATGAATGCAGATACGGAATTAGCTTTCTTTTGTTTATTGGTTAAACAAGGAAGTCTTGTCGCGACGGCACGAGAGTTAAACCTGACCCCACCTGCGGTTTCTAGACGTTTAACTCAACTTGAAGAGCGTTTAGGTGTAAGGCTTTTAAATAGAACAACACGGCGAATTAGTTTAACCAGTGAGGGTGAGGTCTACTTTGAAAATGCAGTTCGTATTTTAAAAGAGATTGATGAAATGGAGCGTTTGGTTTCAAGTAGTCGGGCAGCACCCAAAGGGGTATTGCGTGTGAATGCTCCTTTAGGCTTTGGCCGTTCTTATATTGCGCCAGCGATTTCTACATTTGCCAAAATCTATCCTGATGTCGATGTCCAACTGCATTTAACTGACCGCCCGATTAATCTGCCAGATGAAGCCATTGATGTGTCAATCCGCTTTGGCCAAATACCCGATTCACGTCTCATTGCCAAAAAATTGGCAGCCAACCACCGTTTATTATGTGCATCACCTAGCTATTTAAAAATGGCAGGGCAACCGCTCACTCCCCATGATTTAACGCAGCATCAGTGCATTGTGATTCGGCAAAATGATTCTGCTTATGGGAATTGGCGGTTAAGTCATGGCAAACAAGTTGAAACTGTTAAAGTTCATGGGCAACTGAGCACCAATGATGGGGCAGTCGCATTAAACTGGGCTTTAGAAGGCTATGGAATTTTGATGCGAGCAGAGTGGGACGTAGCAAAATATTTAAGAAGTGGCAGATTGGTTCAAGTGTTAGAGGATTATGAAACACCACCAGCAGATGTCTATGCGGTGTATTTAGAGAGACTGAATTTGTCACCTAAAGTCGCGCACTTTTTAGAGCATTTACGTCAATTTTTAAATCAGCATGTCGATGGGCCAGAGCCGCGTTCAAGCTGGTAATGATGGTATTAATCTTGATTATAAAAAAGCCAACTTAAAGTCTAAGTTGGCTTTCAACGTTATTTTCTATTTAAACGTAAATGCAATAAACGCGTTGCTGAGGTGTGGCGAATTTCATCGATTCGTGCATTAAAATATCGCTCAGTAATGGCTTCCCCTGAAAGATCTTCGACCACTTCAAATCCCATCTGCTCCACTGCATGATGTAAATCTATTGGTTTAAATTGACCTAGTAAAGGCTCTTTCAGCAAATGGGTAAATTGTGCAACGCCCATACTTCCAAGTCGTTCAATACCGTTTAATTCCTGAAAATCGGTCGAATAGTCGAGTACCACTTCACTACCGTTTGCAGCAAATTCGGCAATACTTTTTAAAGTTTCCAAGGTCGTTTGCGGATTTAAATAGTGCGTTGTGCCTAACCATGAAAAAAATGCAGGAGCAGATGAATCATAGACACTTCTGGTCAGAGCTTCCGAAATAGACTCTTTTTCAAAGTTAATCGCGACAAACTCAACGGTAGTAGGAATATTTCCTAACTTTTTTAGCTTGGCTTGTTTAGCAGCTTGAGTATCAGGATGATCGACTTCAAAAATTTTCAAAGTAGGGTAATGGTGTGATTCACGTAGTGCAAAAGAGTCTAGGCCAGCACCCACTAACACATATTGTTGAGTATTTTGTTGAACTGCCTGATTAAGTAAATCTTCGGCATAACGAGAGCGTCCGACCACTTGCCCAGTAAGTAAACCTAAAGTGCGGTTTAAAACCGAAGAATTCATGACTTTAACAATCAGTGGGTTAGAGAGCAGTTTTTTCCAGCCTTTACTGGTCAGCTCAAAAGCATAAGGATCTGAAAATACAGGGTTCTTCGTATTTTGAAAATGATTGGCCCGTAATGCAGCAGCGGCCTCGGCGGTACGACTTGATTGACCTTCTTTCATCTTTATCCTGTTTTTTTATTTCTTGAAGATATTCAACGAAGAAGGCAGTGTATTTCATGAAAGTCAAAAATACACTGCCTCTTTCTTACAACGGATTTGATCGAAACTACAAATTAGTGAGTTTTTGTCGTTTGATACGTCACTTCATAATCTTTCAAATCTACTTTTTTCAAACGCTGTTTAAGTTTTTTTAGTGACCAAGGCCATGCAGCAAAGTTACGACCGTTGGCATCAAGGTAGTAACTTTTACAACCGCCGCTATTAAATACAGTCGTTTGTAAGTGCTTTTGCACTAAATCGTTATGCTTTTTAATCACATCAGATTTAACATTTAATTTGCTAATTCCTTTGTTTTTAATTTTCAATAAGCCATCTACGATATAGTCGAGCTGCGCTTCTGCCAAACCAATGAAAGAGTCATAAACCAGTACGTTAGGCCCTAAAACTAAAAATGCATTTGGTACATTTTCGATGTTAGTTCCTAAGTAAGCCTCTGGTGAACTACTTTTCCATATATCTTGTAAACATTGACCTTTTTCATTGTGGACACGTTTACCAATGGGTGGGTGAGATACTTCAAAGCCTGTACCCCAAATAATCACATCAACTTCGTGGCGCTCACCATTGGCAGCAACCACTGTATTGCCTTCAACCTTCACTAAACCATGAGGGATTAGGGTCGTGTTTGGTGCTTGTAGTGCAGGGTAGTAGTTGTTAGCGAATAAAATACGTTTACAACCAATATCAAAGTTTGGCGTTACGTTTTTACGTAACACTGGGTCATTAATTTGCAATTTAAGTAATTGCTTACCCAATACATTGACTGGTTTTAGGGCAAGTGGATTACGTAAACCAAAGTTAATCGCATTCAGCGTTAACGCTACACTTTTACGCCAGCTCGCCTGAATAGACGGATATTTAGCAATCACTGATTTACTAAATTCGCCTAAGTCTGTATCTGGTTTCGGTAGTACCCAAGGTGCTGTACGCTGGAACACAAACAGCTCTTTCGCTATTGGTTGAATTTGTGGCACAAACTGAATAGCAGATGCACCAGTACCAATCACGGCAATGCGTTTACCAGTTAAATCATAATCATGATTCCATTTAGCTGAATGGAACATCTCGCCTTTAAATGTTTCTAAGCCTTCAAGACGTGGAATTTGAGCTTCGGTAATTGGACCTGTGGCAAAAATAACGGTTTTAGATAAATATTGACCAGTACTGGTATCAAGTACCCACACATGACGTGAGTCATCCCACGCTGCGTTGAGCAGTTCGCTATTAAACTCGATTTTAGACGTAACATTAAACTCGTTACTCACATCTTCCAGATAACTTAAGATTTCTGGTTGGCGCGCAAATAAATGGCTCCATTTTGCACTTGGTGCGAATGAATATGAGTAAAGAGCAGAAGGTACATCACAACCACAACCCGGGTAGGTATTTTCACGCCATGTTCCACCCACACGGCCAGCTTTTTCAATAATCTTATAATTGGTATAACCAACTTGATCTAGGCGAATAGCAGCGGCGATCCCTGAAATACCAGCACCCACAATAAAAGTATCGAAAATATGGTTTGGTGATTTGACAGCTTTTTTTGCTGAAGCATTTGTTTTCATTTGAGCAGTCATATGTGTACTACCTATAAATTTCTTATTTAAATAATTTGTACGATGTGCCAAGGAACTTGTTATACAAGCTTGGAGATGCACGTTTCATGAGCCAGAATAACTTCGCATCAATTTGAGGAATGGTATACAACTCATCCTGATCAAGGCGATTAAGTGTTAATCTTGCAACATCATCACTTGTCGTTAAGGCATAGTTCATCAGCGCATGGTCTGCTAGCTTTGAATAACGTCCTGGAATTCGACCATTTTTAATGATGTTGGTTGGAACCAGCGTTGGGCAGAGTACATTCACTTTAATATTAAACTTATGCAGTTCAGCTGAAAGCGTTTCTGAAAGCGCACGCACACCTGCTTTAGTCACGTTATAAGCGGTCATTTCTGGTGCAGCAGTGTAAGATGCCGCAGATGCCACATTAATAATCGCACCGTAACCTAGCTTTTTAAACTTGGGAACAAATGCATGGCAACCGTGAATAACACCCCAAAGGTTAATATTCATAACCCAGTTCCAGTCTTCTAGGCTTAGCTCGTCAAACTTGCCACCCAAACCTACACCAGCATTATTAATGACAAGAGTTGCAGGGTGTCCAAGTAAGATTTCAGCAGTTTCAGCTAGATGATTAACCTGTTCAGCATTACCCACATCACAGCGCATAGCAAAAGCTTTGGCGCCTTCTTGTTCAAGAAGTTTTACTGTTTCTTCAGCAGCTTCGAGATTAATATCTGCACACACTACGCTGCCACCACGTTTTGCAAGTTCAAGTGCAAAACTTCGACCAATCCCACTGCCTGCACCCGTCACTACGGCATAAGCTTTTTGGCTTGGTTTAACTTTCTTTTTGCCAAATAAAATCATGATTCATCCATAAATAGCTTGAAGAGATACCAGCTATCTTTTCGATAGCTGGAAATACAGGACGATTAAGACATGCGTACTGGTGGGGTAAATTCTTTAACAAAGTAAGGTGCAATCGCACCGCCTTCGTTCAGTAATTTCTGTTTGTAATACTCAAGATATTCAGTCGTATCATGATCATTTGGATGAAAGTCTGGACGTAAGTAGTCAAGAATTTGACCAATCGTACTACCAAAAACACCATCTTTTGGACCAAAAATTAAGCCTACACCACGACGAGCATCTTTCCAGAATTTTAAGGTCAACATCTCTTGCGGCTTTCTTAACACTGGGACAAATAATGTCGTCGCAGGGATTAAGCCTAAAATCGTAAATAGCGCAAGGAAGAAACCAGAGGCGCGCAGTGGATAGCTGCCATTTAAGATTTGATAAACATCGTAGGCAATGTCTTTATGTTCAGATTCTTCAAGCATATGCCACATCCACAACGCACGACTTTTTGCATCATCTGAATAATAGAAATTCTTTTCATGCTTCATCATGTATTCAGCAAGTACCGCAGTAAAATGCTCAATACCTGCCATCATTGACAATTTTAGTGGTTGTGGAAATTTCAAAAATACATATTTAAAGAAGTTCGAACCAAGGAAGCGATATAGCGCAACAGGATATTCAGCATCTTGAAGGGCATCGTTATATTCATTGTGCAATTTAGAATGAATTGCTTCTTGTCCAATCAGTGAGGTAACACGTTGCTTTAAAACTGGGTCTTTAATAAATTCGCGGTGATGGCGAGCGGTTTCAATAACCAGATCTTCACCATAGGTTAAAAACACCGAAAGTGTGGCAAAAAACAAAGTAGCAAATTGATTGTCCATATAGAATCTGACATCAATTTCCTTTCCATCAAAACCAATATTTAAATGTCGGATTGGAATTGAGCTTTTGCTAGAAAAATCCGGTAACTCAATTTCACGCTGAAATTTAAGTTTGTTAAATGATTTTTTAACTGCGGTCGAGATCATGGCGACACCCTGAGGCAAAGTAGTGGTGCATTTTGATGAAAATCAATAAACTCAATGATCAACAAAGCACTGTAAAATTCCATTTTCAAAAGCAGATGATTCTCTGCATTGACTACGGTGTTGTTGCTCCGTTATTTGTTTGATTATTTGGCTGAATAACGGAAAGAAGAGGAAAGATAGACAAACTATTTAGTGACTCTTCTTTAATTTTTTCATATTAATCTGACTTTATGTTCGGATTCAATTCGGGTAAATTTTTAAAAATATCAAAGTATTTTATAGACCCGTTCTACAATAAAAATTTTAGATTTAATGGTTTTATATAATTGAAAAATAATAAATTAATTTAAATTTTAGCTATTGCAGTAGTCACTTAAAAACACAGTTTTACTCATAGCTTGGGGTATGTTTTTCCCATTTCTTTTTACTAAGTTTGACAACTATTCGGATTTTGTTTTTATATTTCTTCTGAGTCAAATTACATGCTAATCTGACTTTATGTTCGGATTATTGATTAGATCGTATGACTACGCGTAAACCTCGTCAAACTCGAGCCAAAGTCACTGTCGACACGATTATTGAAGCAGGTTTTATTGCAGTGGCACTTCACGGACCGAGTGGTACTACAACACGCCATATTGCAGAGATTGCAGGGGTGAGTGTCGGGTCTTTATATGAATATTTTAAAAATAAAGAAGAAATTTATGATGCGATGAATCACTTTTTTGTTCGGGAAATTCTGGACATGATTACAGAGCTTACACCGACGATTTTACAGTTGGAGTTAGAGCCTGTCATCGAAATGATTTTTTATACTTTTAGTGATTTATTAAAGAAAAATAATGACCGCTATTTGACTGTTTTGCGCTATGCAGGGGAATTGCAGTACGACAAATACATCCCAAAAATTGAACAGGCTTTAATGGAAGTGATCATGAAATATATGATGCACAATCCTAAATACCTAAAAATCAATAATTTGCCTGTAATTACCTACATTTGTATCAATAGCGGAATTTTTAATGTCGCGCGGCATCTTATTTTGCCAAACCCTTATATTAGTTTTGATGAAATGGTGCAGGGGCTAACCACGATGATTATGAGCTATATCAATACAGAGATGGCACGTTCAGAAGAACATTGAGCTGAGTTAGAATTTTATAAGTCCGATCAACAATAAAAAAGCCCTCACATAAATTTTATGCGAGGGCTTAGTTGTATTATGGCATGGTTGGAACTTCTTCAGGACGCATATCGAAAATCAAAATTTCGGCGTTATCACCATTGGTAAACGATAAACTTCCACCTTCACGAATACGTGCAGCATCGCCAGTGTTAAATGTTTTACCATTTACATCAACACGACCTTTGGCAACGTGTAGGTAAACATATCGACCCTCAGGAATTACAAATTCAGCAGTTTCTTCACCATCAAAAAGACCTGAGTAAATATTAATGTCTTGTTTGATCGATAAAGTTTTCTCGCCACCTTTTGGTGAGATGATCAAATGCAATTTACCACGTTTGTCTGCTTCATCAATATGAACTTGTTGATAGCCCGGCTCTGTATTCACTTCATTTGGAACAACCCAAATTTGCAAGAAATGAACGCCTTCATGAGCTGAATGGTTAAATTCACTATGAGCAACGCCACGACCTGCACTCATGAGCTGAATGTCACCCGGCACAATCACAGAACCTGTACCCATTGAGTCTTTATGCTCTAATGCACCTTCAAGCACATAGGAAATAATTTCCATATTGCGGTGAGGGTGAGTACCAAAGCCTTTAGATGGAGCAACGTTATCATCATTAATTACAAGTAGATCAGAAAAACCAACTTGTTTAGGATCCCAATAGTTAGCGAATGAAAAGCTATGTTTTGATTGTAACCAACCATGATGTGCTGCACCACGCTCGTGAGATAAACGCATATCAAACATGATGTATTCTCCTGATTTAATTTTCTATCTGAGCGTAGTTTATCGTAGCGTTTATCGTAATAAAGCACTGAAAATGGAAAGCTTGGTACGATTTTTAGAACGATTAAATGAAAATTATTTTTTGACTAAGAAAAAGGGCTCTTTTGGTTAAAATTGAAATTTTACTTTTAAAGCTAAAGATGAAAATCGAGAAATAGCGAGATCGCCAAACACTTTTAAATAAAAACAATTGAAAGAAAAATGAATCTTTTTATCCTATTTAATTGGTAGAAAATTTAGAGATATTTCATGCTATATACACATTATTCTACTCTGTGTATTTAAATGAACTTAATAATGGGAATGAATAAAAAGCTAATATTAAAAATAATTAAACCTAAACTATTTGGAAATAAAGTTACTTTTCAATGGAAATGTTTTGTATTTATCATCTATTGAAATGATGAATTTAAAATCACCTTTCTTTTCAATAGTTTGAGTAAGAGTGTGTTATTGTAAATAAATGTGAAAATATTCACAAAGCTATAATTTTTTGTTAAGATCATTAACATTAAAAACATAGAGATAATAATAATGATCAATAAAGTATTAATAGTGTTGTGCGTGGGTATCGTCTTTGTATTGGGATATTGGGCCTATTTAGATACTCAAAATAAAAGACATCAAGAGCTAATGCGGATCATTCAAGAAGCAGAACAAAATTTACAAAGTATCGAACGCAATCCTAATCATGCTCACCACAGCAATTTGGCTTCTTATAATTTGCAAGGATATATAAGTGAGAAAAGAATTATTTTCTAAAAATATTGAATGATAAATTTCTGAATTTTACTTTGTCATTGGTCATATCTTTTCATAAATTTTGATCATGTTTCTGTTGAATCTGTTAAACTTATTTAACGTATAGTAAAAAAGCTGCATAGGGGTTATGCAGCTTTTTTGTGTTTCAAGAGGGGCTGTGGCTATTTCCTATGTACGAGCTAGAAATCAAATGAGTGGCATATTTGTTGCTTCATAAGTTTGAGATTCTTGTTTATAGGGCTGAACAGAAAAACAATATTGTTCAGCGACCTACATAGACGTAAATATTCCACAGTTCAGATTTTGCATAGAGGCTACTTATGGCGGCGCCCAATTCTTCGGCAGGCTGGTTAGAGCGTTTATTTAAGTTAAGCGACAATAAAACCACTTTCCGAACTGAAGTTCTTGCTGGTGTAACTACATTCCTAACGATGTGTTACATCATTATTGTCAATCCACTCATTTTATCTGAAACCGGCATGGATCATGGTGCCGTATTCGTTGCGACCTGTTTGGCAGCAGCAATCGGATGTTTAGTAATGGGGATCATTGCAAATTATCCAATCGCACTGGCCCCTGGTATGGGTTTAAACGCTTACTTTACCTACTCGGTTTGTATGGGGATGGGCGTGCCATGGCAAACAGCTTTAGCGGCTGTTTTTGTTTCAGGCCTTGTTTTTCTTGCAATTAGCTTCTTTAAAATTCGTGAAGCGATTGTCAATGCGATTCCGATGTCACTTAAGTTTGCAATTGGTGGGGGTATTGGTTTATTCCTAGCACTGATTGCACTAAAAAATGCTGGAATCATTGTTGATAACCAAGCGACATTAGTTGGTTTGGGTGATATCAAACAACCTACAGTATTGTTAGCGCTATTCGGATTTTTAATGATTGTAGTTTTACACCAGTTGAAGATTCGCGGTGCAATCATTATTAGTATTTTAGTCGTTACAGGCATTGCTACTGCTTTAGGTCTAAACGAATTTAAAGGTGTAGTGGGTCAAATCCCTTCAATTGCACCAACATTCATGCAAATGGACTTTAAAGGTCTATTTACAGCAAGTATGGTCGGCGTCATCTTCGTATTCTTTATTGTCGATTTATTTGACAGTACGGGTACTTTAGTTGGTGTTTCACACCGTGCGGGTCTTTTACAAGACGGTAAATTACCTCGTTTGAAGAAAGCATTATTTGCAGACTCTACTGCAATTGTTGCTGGTGCTGCATTAGGTACATCTTCAACTACGCCATATATTGAATCAGCTTCAGGTGTAGCAGCGGGTGGACGTACGGGTTTAACGGCTGTTGTGGTTGCTGTCTTATTTATCTGCTGTTTATTCTTAGCACCTCTTGCTCAATCTGTACCAGGTTTTGCAACAGCGCCAGCTTTATTGTTCATTGGTGTGTTGATGATTCAAGGTATCACTCACATTGATTGGGATGATATTACAGAAGCTGTTCCAGCCTTTTTAACTATTGTATTTATGCCATTTACCTATTCAATTGCTGATGGTATTGCAATGGGCTTTATTAGCTATGCATTAGTTAAATTATTCACGGGTAAGGCAAAAACTGTACCGTATATGGTATGGATTATTGCTGCGCTTTGGGTATTTAAATTTATCGCGTTTGGCGGTTAATATGATTTTTTATAATTTTCTTCTTGAGCTATCTTAGTCAGAGTTTCTAATAAGAAGAAAGTTATAGAAGGGTGTGATTTTGACCACACCCTTTTTTCTTTAGATGTGGAGTTAATATGAATCAAGTCGAGCTGATTCGCGCCTTACCAAAAGCCGAATTGCATGTGCATATTGAAGGGACTTTTGAACCTGAATTAATGTTTGCAATTGCCCAGCGCAATCAGATTCAGATTCCTTACAAATCTGTTGAAGAAGTAAAGCAAGCTTATAACTTTCATAATCTTCAATCATTCTTAGATATTTACTATGCTGGTGCGAATGTTCTTGTACATGAACAAGACTTTTATGATTTAGCATGGGCTTATTTTGAAAAATGCGCCGAAGATCATGTCGTTCATACAGAAATGTTCTTCGACCCGCAAACCCACACTGATCGTGGTGTTGCATTCTCAACAGTGATTAGCGGTTTAAAGCGTGCGTGTGCAGATGCTAAAGCTAAGTTTGGTATCAGCTCTCAACTGATTATGTGTTTCTTGCGTCATTTAAGTGAAGAAGCTGCATTTGAAACACTTGAACAGGCTTTACCATTTAAACAAGACATTATTGCAGTCGGCCTCGATTCAAGTGAAGTAGGGCATCCGCCAGCTAAATTTGAACGTGTTTTTGCTAAGGCACGTGAAGAAGGTTTCTTGATCGTTGCTCACGCTGGTGAAGAAGGTCCACCTGAATATGTATGGGAAGCTTTAGATCTACTCAAAGTGAACCGTATTGATCATGGTGTACGTTCTGAAGAAGACGAACAATTAATGACGCGTTTAATTAACGAAAAAATGCCTTTAACTGTTTGCCCTTTAAGTAACTTAAAGCTATGCGTTGTTAAGGATATGAAAGATCATAATATCCGTCGTCTATTGCAAAAAGGCGTACACGTGACGGTTAACTCAGATGATCCTTCATATTTCGGTGGATATATGAATGATAATTTCTTTGCTATCCAACAAGCTTTAGACTTAAACAATGATGAGTTGAAGCAACTCGCAATTAACTCTTTTGAAGCCTCGTTCATTTCTGATGAAGAAAAACAAAAGTGGATTGCAGAAATCCAAAAAATCTAAATAAAAAAACCGCCTATTTCAGGCGGTTTTTTTATACATACGTTTTATTTAGGTTGTTTGGTCATACTATTTAAAATATTGTCTTTATCAACAAAGTGATGTTTTAAAGCTGCTAGTACATGTCCAACAATCAGCAGGCCTGCAAACCAAGAAATATAAATATGTAAAGGTTTAACGATAGCTAAAAGCTCATCATTTTTTTGAACTAAACGCGGAATTTCAAATAAATATAAAACAGGGGCAGGGTGACCAGCGCTCCAGCTAAATAAACAACCAGTGACAGGTAAAGCCACCAAAATCACATAAAGCAATAGATGACCAACATGTGCCAAAGTTTTCATTGTTGGAGACATGGTATCAGGTAGTTTGGGAGCTGGATGTGTATACCGCCATAAAATCCGGATAATCACCAAAAAGATAATGGTGGTCGCAATATTTTTGTGCAGCGTAATGACATCGCCTTTAAAGGGACCATCAACGTCATAACTTAAAAAATTTCCACTATAGAAACCAATAGCCCATGCTGCGATGAAAATGATTGCCATCACCCAATGCAGGATTTGTGCGGTACGGGTGTAATACTGAGATGAAACAGCAGGCATAAAAAACCTATTTTTTTGTCGTTTTGATTTTCAATTTTATGAGAAAGCACTGATTTTGAGAAATGTTTTAAATGTAACAGAGCGTGCTAAAAACAGAACGTTTAAGGAAAAATGCATTTGATGAGCTGAGTTATGCTGGGGAAAAAAGATTGCATAAATGCATCAAATTATTTGTTTCTTCTAAAGTCGAGTTTAGGCACAATACGCGCTGCCAACGTTCAATCAAAGGAAAAAATGATGAAAAAATTGATGCTCGCTCTAGCGCCAGTTGTTTTAGCTTTAACAGCGTGTGCAACGACTACAGGTACGAGTACAGGCGCTACTTCTGCACAAACAACAACTCAGCAGTTGGGTGTGGCTGCATTAAAAGTTGCTGTAAATGCGAAATGTATTACAGAGATTAATAATGTTGCCGCTTGGAAAACAGCAACAAAGCTTATGACTGCTGAGCAACGTGATAGCATTCAAACTAATGTTTGTGGTTGTGTGAGCGAAAAGGCACCAAATAGTGTAACGGCAGTAGAATTAGCAGCGGCTGCATTTGATGTAAATGCACGTGCTACAATTGTAAACCAAGTGGTTTCAAAAACTGTAAATGAGTGTGTGGCAGAAGCTTTACAAAAGTAATTAATGATTTTTGTATTAAAGAAGGCTGATTACTATTGATCAGCCTCTTTTGTTTAAAGGTGAAGAGTAAATGTTTATTGCTGGTGTAGATGAGGCGGGACGTGGCCCATTAGTAGGTTCCGTTGTGGCAGCGGCTGTTATTTTAGATCCGAATAATCCAATTGAGGGATTAAATGATTCTAAAAAATTAACTGAAAAGAAACGTGAAAAGTTGTTTATTGAAATACAAGAAAAAGCCTTAGCTTGGTCAATTGCAGAAGCAACACACGCTGAAATTGATGAATTAAATATTTTACAAGCGACTTTTTTGGCCATGCAGCGCGCAGTTGATGGTTTAAAAACTCAACCACAAAAAGTGATTGTAGACGGGAATCAAATTCCAAAAGGAATCATTATTCCTTGTGAAGCTATTGTTGGGGGAGATGCAAGTCATCCTGAGATCAGTGCAGCGAGTATTCTGGCAAAGGTTACACGTGACCGACAAATGGCAGAATTAGATCAGCAATATCCATTATTTGGTTTTGCCAAACATAAAGGATATCCAACTAAAGCGCATTTTGAAGCGATTGCAGCGCATGGGGTAATTGATCAGCACCGCCGCAGCTATGCTCCTGTTAAACGTGCTCTAGGCCTATAAATACAAAGTCCTAAAAAATTTAAAGCGACTAGAAAGTCGCTTTAATTAGGGAGAGAATAACTTCATATTAACGATTGAAGTTTTTCTGCGCATAATTATCATCTTCAAAAGAAACTTGATAATCTTGATCAAGATGTTGAAGGTGTTCATGCATTGCACGTTCATGTTGAATACGTTGATAAATTTCTTCGCGATGAACAGAAACCTCTTTTGGTGCATTCACACCAATACGAACCTGGTTTCCTTTGACGCCAAGCACAGTAACACTGACTTGATCCCCAATCATTAATGTTTCCCCGACACGGCGGGTCAGAATCAGCATGTTTATCTCCTTGCTAAACGCTTAAAACTGCAATATTGGTACCCAAATAAAAGCTCAACCTCAGTTTTCAGTCAGATTCTAACAGAAATATGAGAACAAAGTCATATTTTGATAATCACTGCCAAAAAACTTTCCGTTTAATATAACAGAGCCGCTATAAAAAAAACTATAGCGGCTCTGTGTTTTCTTTGATTATTGTCGGACAAGTAAACATTTTTTAATGAATTATTGACCGTTTGGTAAAATTAAGCGCGGGCGCTGCTTTCACCATGTTCACGATCTAAACCAAAAGCGGTATGTAGACAACGAACAGCAAGTTCAAGATATTTCTCATCAATAATGACAGAAACTTTAATTTCAGAAGTTGAAATCATAAGAATGTTGATGCCTTCGTCAGCTAGGGCAGTGAACATCTTGCTCGCTACGCCTGCATGTGAACGCATACCTACACCTACGATAGACACTTTAACGATGTCATCACGTGTTGAAACTTCACGTGCACCAATATTTTTGGCAGTTTCATTTAAGATTTTTTCAGCTTTTGCTAAATCAACACGGTTTACAGTGAAAGTGAAATCTGTTGTGCCATCTTCTTCAACATTTTGCACTATCATGTCGACTTCAATATTGGCATCACTTACTGGTGATAAAATTTTAGAAGCAATACCCGGTTCATCAGGTACACCTAAAATCGTTAATTTTGCTTCGTCACGGTTAAAAGCAATACCTGCAATAATTGGCTGTTCCATAGTATCTTCCGCCTCAGTCGTAATGAGTGTACCTACATTTTCTTTAAATTCTTCGTCAAACGCGCCATCGTTATCATTATCAAAACTTGATAATACACGTAAAGGAACTTGATATTTTCCGGCAAATTCTACTGAGCGAATTTGTAAAACTTTTGAACCTAATGAAGCCATTTCTAGCATTTCTTCAAAAGAAATACGGTCAATTTTTTTAGCTTTAGGAGCAACACGCGGGTCAGTGGTGTAAACGCCATCTACATCAGTGTAAATTTGGCATTCATCTGCTTTTAGGGCAGCAGCAAGAGCAACACCAGAAGTATCTGAACCACCGCGGCCTAGTGTTGTGATATTTCCATTAGCGTCAAAGCCTTGAAAACCTGCAACAACAATAACACGGCCTGCATCTAGGTCATTGGTCATGACATCTGTATCAATAGACTCAATACGCGCCTTGGTAAATGCACTGTCAGTTTTAATACCGACTTGACGTCCGGTATAGGATTTAGCTTCCACACCAATCGAATTAAGTGCCATAGCTAACATGGAAATCGTCACCTGTTCACCGGTTGAAACCATTTGGTCTAACTCGCGTGGGTCAGGTGTTTCGGTAATGGCTTTAGCGAGAGCAAGTAAGCGGTTTGTTTCACCACTCATTGCAGATACGACCACAACAACCTTGTGACCGTGATCATGCCAACGCTTAACACGACGAGCAACATTTAAAATGCGCTCGGGGGTACCCATAGAAGTACCGCCATATTTTTGAACGATTAATGCCATAGTTTTTCCATATAAGCCATGACCCTGAGAGGCTTTTCAGGGTCAGTTACACAAAAAGTGAAGTCTTATTTTTGTTCAAGCCATGCAGGTAATGCAGCAATAACTTGTCCAAACTTCTCGTTAAGTGGCGCGCCACCTTGTGCTAAGTCAGGTTTACCACCACCTTTACCACCTAACTCGGTTGCTAGATGTTTGATGATGTCACCTGCTTTTAGATTTGCAGTGTATTGTGATGCAACTGAAGCAAGTAGGCTAACTTTGTCACCCTCTACGCCAGCTAACACAATAACTGCATTCTCTAATTTTGATTTAACACTGTCATGTAAGTTGCGAAGTGATTTCGCGTCTACACCTTGAACAGTGGTAATAAGCGTTTGACGACCAGAAATCGTTTGTACCTGATCAATCAATTCTGACGCTTGGAAGTTTGCCAATTTCTGATTGAGCTGTTCAATCTGCTTTTGTAATGCAGAAACAAGTTCTACATTAGCCTGTACACGCTCAACAGTTTGGTCTTTCTGTGCTTTTAATAAGCCATTAATGTGCTGGATATCAGCATCAGTTTTTTGTACTACATCTAAAGCTTTAGTACCTGTAACCGCTTCAATACGACGTACACCAGCAGCTACACCGCCTTCAGAAGTGATTTTAAATAAACCAATATCACCTGTACGCTTAACGTGAATACCACCACAAAGTTCAATCGAGAAGTTTTTCTCATCAATCACTGAACCCATAGCGAGAACACGAACTTCGTTACCGTATTTTTCACCGAACAACATCATGGCACCTTTGGCTTTTGCCGCTTCGATGTCAAGAAGTTCAGTGGTTACAGCTGTATTTGCAATAATTTCTGCATTAACTAAACGCTCAACCTGTTGTAACTGTTCAAAAGTTACAGGTTGGTCGTTAGCAAAGTCAAAACGTAAGATATCACTTGCAACTAAAGAACCTTTTTGTTGTACGTGTGAACCTAAAATTTGACGTAGAGCAGCATGTAATAAGTGAGTTGCCGAGTGGTTGCGCGCAGTAGCTTCACGAATATCTGCTTTAACAATTGCTTCAACGTTTTGATCAGCTTTGAGGTTACCAACGGTCACAATACCTTGATGAACAAAGGCACCGCCTGACTTTTTGGTATCTTGAACTTCAAAAATACCAGTTTCGTTTTTGAAGATACCTGTGTCACCAATCTGACCACCACTTTCTGCATAGAAAGGAGTCTGGTTTAAAACGATAAGTGCTTCATCGCCTTCAGAAACTTCATCAACTTGTACGCCATCTTTATAGATCGCTACAATTTGGCCTTGACCAGTAGTGTTGATGTAACCATCAAACTGGGTTTCGCCTTCAACTTGTACAATGCTGTTATAGTCAATAGCGAATTTACCAGCATCACGAGCACGTTGACGCTGAGCAGCCATTTCTACTTCAAAACCAGCTTCGTCAATAATAAAGTCACGTTCACGTGCAATATCAGCAGTTAAGTCTGTTGGGAAGCCGTAAGTGTCGTAAAGTTTGAAGACTGTCGCACCAGGAATAGTCTTGTCTTTTAACTGAGCAAGTTCACCTTCAAGTAGTTTTAAACCTTGCTCAAGTGTTTTAGCAAACTGTTCTTCTTCACGAACTAAAGTTACTTCAATCACATCTTTACGAGCTGCGAGTTCAGGATAAGCCTCACCCATAACTTCGATTAAAGGTTGCAACATTTTGTAGAAGAATGTACCAGTTGCACCAAGCTTATTACCATGACGCACAGCGCGGCGGATAATACGGCGTAGTACATAACCACGACCTTCATTGCTAGGGTTTACACCATCAGCAATTAAGAAGCAGCATGAACGAGCATGGTCTGCAACAACACGTAAAGAAGGCTGACCTTCGTCTTCAATGCCAATAATGTTTGCAGCAGCTTTTAATAAATGTTGGAACAGGTCAATGTCGTAGTTTGAATTAACATGTTGCAATACAGCAGAGATACGTTCTAAGCCCATACCTGTATCAACAGATGGAGCAGGGAGAGGGTGAAGCACGCCATCAGCAGTACGGTTGAACTGCATGAAAACGTTGTTCCAGATTTCAATAAAACGGTCGCCATCTTCTTCAGGTGTGCCTGGTAAACCACCCCAAATGTGATCACCATGGTCAAAGAAAATTTCAGAACATGGACCACATGGACCGGTGTCACCCATTGCCCAGAAGTTATCAGATGCGTATTTTTCGCCTTTATTATCACCAATACGGATAATACGTTCAGGCGCTAAACCAATTTCTTTATTCCAGATGTCATAAGCTTCATCATCGGTGTGATAAACGGTCGCATATAAACGGTCTTTAGGGAGAGCTAACCATTCATCGCTAGTTAAAAATTCCCAAGCGAATTTAAGTGCATCACGCTTGAAATAATCACCAAATGAGAAATTACCTAACATTTCAAAGAATGTATGGTGACGAGCAGTGTAACCAACGTTGTCTAAGTCATTGTGTTTACCACCAGCACGTACACATTTTTGTGATGTCGTTGCACGTACGTAGTCACGTTTTTCAAGACCTAAGAAGCAGTCTTTAAACTGGTTCATCCCAGCATTTGTAAATAATAAAGTTGGGTCGTTGGCAGGAACAAGAGAACTCGACGCGACACGTGTATGCCCTTGCGTCTCAAAGTAGCGCAAAAATGCTTCACGAATTTCAGCAGATGTCATTAAACGAGTACTCACAACCAAGTCACTCCATATTTTCGAATTTGGCTAAATGTATCAATGCCTGTTTGTTTTATGCCAAACCTTAGCATGTGATACGGGGCTTATTTTTTAAAAACGCTAAATTGTAGCGGAAAAACCCCACCGAACCAACGATTTTAAAAGGAATATCTTACAAAACTGTGATTTGGCTAAAAATCTATATTCAATTGGGCGTGAGGTGCTTTACTATATGTCTTCTTTAGCCTGTAGTTTTGTAGATAAGGATAGGTCATGCAACGTATCGCCATTAATGGGTTTGGCCGAATTGGACGTAATGTTTTACGTGCCTGGTTTGAGAGCTCAAAACAATTTCAATTTGAAATCGTGGCGATTAACGACATAGCAGATGTGCAAACATTAGTGCATT
Source organism: Acinetobacter sp. IRS14 (assembly GCF_034650275.1). Lineage (NCBI taxonomy): Bacteria > Pseudomonadati > Pseudomonadota > Gammaproteobacteria > Moraxellales > Moraxellaceae > Acinetobacter > Acinetobacter sp. IRS14. The sequence continues at coordinate 30,085 of NZ_JAOVFN010000014.1, read as the reverse complement.
TATTTAAATATGACTCAACACATGGCCGCTTCAATGGAAATGTGGAAATATTCATTGAAAATGAAAAAGTTTTTTTGAATATTCAGTCAAATCAACGAGCGCTAAAAGTTGAGGTTTTAAAGCAGGAACAACCTGAACTTTTACCATGGTCTAGTTTAGATATTGATGTGGTACTTGAGTGTACAGGACTGTTCCGTTCTCACGCTGATGCAACGCGTCATCTACAAGCAGGGGCGAAGCGGGTGATTATTGGGGCAGCGCCTTTTGATCATGTCGATGCAGCCATTGTTTATGGTGTGAACCATCATGAAGTCAAAGTGACTGATCAGATCATATCAAGCGTTTCATGTACTACGCAGGCTTTGGTTCCATTGGTAAAAATCATTGATGATGCTTTTGGTATTGAAACAGCGCTTATGACTGAAATTCATGCAGTAACGGCAGACCAATCTGTACTCGATCACGCACATCGTGATTTGCGCCGCGCTAGAGCTTCAGGGCAAAATATTATTCCGACCACGTCTAGTGCACTCGGTGCATTAAAACGTGTTATGCCTAAAATGGAAGACCGTATAGATGGTTATTCAATTCGGGTACCTACTATTAATGTAGCTGCAATTGATTTAACTTTTATCGCGCAATCTCCAATTACTGTGCATCATATTAATGAATTGCTAATTAAAGCATCTCAAACAGACTATGCAGAAATTATGGCAGTGACTGATGAGCCTTTAGTTTCAAGCGATTTTAACCATTCACCTTATTCACTTATCGTTGATTTAACTCAGACTATGGTCGTTGGGCATCAAGCTAAAGTATTTGCTTGGTACGATAATGAATGGGGCTATGCAAATCGATTATTAGATTTGTGTGATTCTTTTTAAATTTAAAATAACTTAAGAAAGCTATTCAACAGTCAAGGTCGGTTAATTGCAAACAGGGCGATAGTTCAGATATTGGCCCATTCTTTGGTCGAAGAACTTTTGTCTATGATATAAACGAAGCAGAGTAAGATATTGAATATTATTATTAATTGTTTAAATCTTCTTTTTGACTTTAGAGTTTATTAAGAAAGATTTATGCAAATTGTCAGGTGCATGGCAGAAAGTATCATGCTACACTAAGAGAAATCGGGTGTGTTCCCGATTTTTTTATGTGGGGTCGTTCCACGTTGATCAGATTTTAGGCTTGAAATATGACCATTTCAGAGACATGGTTGCTGCCTGACGGGGTAGCAGATGTATTGCCGGAACAGGCACAAGTCATTGAAAAACTTCGCCGTGAAGCTTTAGATTTCCTCGCGGTGCGAGGTTATCAATTGGTATATACACCATTTATCGAATACATCGAATCGTTGTCTTCATTATCAGAATCAAATCAAGACTTGGATTTAGTAACTTTTAAGGTTATTGATCAGCTCTCAGGCCGTTTACTCGGTGTTCGTGCTGATATGACGCCACAAGTTGCACGTATTGATGCACATGTAAGACCAGTTGAAGGTGTTGCACGTTACTGTTATTCAGGGACTGTATTACATACTAAACCACAAAATTTCAATGCCACACGTGCACCTTTGCAATTGGGTGCAGAGTTATATGGCCACGATAGTATCGAAGCTGATGTCGAAATGGTCGATGTTATGCTGGGATTGATTGAGAACATCTATACCTTACAAGGCGCGCATTTAGATTTGGGCCATGTAGGTTTGTTCCGCAGTCTAGTGAAGTATGCTGGCCTGTCAAAAAATGAAGAACATGAACTGTCTGATCTTTATCAAAGAAAAGCATTGCCAGAGTTAGCAGAGTTTACTCAAAGCCTCAATATGGGTTCTGATTTCTATGCGCTTGGTCGTTATTCTAGTGATTTAGAAGCATTGCAGACGAATTTAAGTGCCAATATTTTGCAAGATGCTGAATTTAAGTCAGCACTAGATGCATTAAAGACGACGCTTGAGCAAATAAAAGGTCGTTGGCCAAATCTCAATATCGGTATTGATGTTGTGGAGCTACGTAGTTATCACTATCACACCGGCTTAATGTATGCAGTATATGCGCCGAACCGTGCTGCGCCGTTAGCGCAGGGTGGCCGTTACGATGGTATTGGTGAGCACTTTGGTCGTGCACGTCCTGCTACTGGCTTCAGTTGCGATTTATATGCCTTAGGTGCAAATCAGTTCGCCGAAATAGAAACTGTTGTTGCTCCAAAAGGCTCAGAACAAGATTTACTCTCAGCAATTTCGAATGCACGCGCTCAAGGTTTACGTGTCGTTCAATTGTTAGGTAATGATGATTTAAGTTCTATTCCATACGCGACCCATCAACTCGTGGCGCAAAATGGTCAATGGAATATTGAAAAGATTTAAACGCCAACGGTAAGTTTTTACTGGTGGTTTCCAATTTTAACAGCATGATGTAATGAGGCTATTATGGGCAAAAATGTTGTGGTACTTGGTACCCAATGGGGCGACGAAGGTAAAGGTAAAATCGTCGACCTGCTCACAGATCAGGCGGCTGCGGTAGTACGTTATCAAGGCGGACATAACGCAGGTCATACTCTTGTCGTAGGTGGTAAAAAGACTGTATTGCACCTCATTCCATCAGGCATTTTACGTGAAAACGTATTGTGCTTAATTGGTAATGGTGTAGTACTTTCACCAGCCGCGTTAATTGAAGAAATGGGAATTTTGGAAGCAGAAGGTGTTCCTGTTAAAGAACGTCTACGTATTTCTCCAAACTGTCCACTCATTTTGCCTAACCACATTGCACTTGATCAGGCACGTGAGAAGAAACGTGGTAATGCTAAAATCGGTACTACAGGTCGTGGTATTGGTCCTGCTTACGAAGATAAAGTGGCTCGCCGTGCAGTGCGTGTTGCTGACCTTGTTCGTGGTGGCGCGGCATTAGAAGAAAAACTGTCTGAAATGCTTGAGTTACATAACTTCCAGTTAACTCAGTTCTACGGTGTAGAAGCTGTTAAATTTGAAGATGTATTGGCTCTTTGCAACGAATGGCGCGAAGTGCTTGCTCCATTAGTGATTGACGTGACTAAAGTGTTACATGACTACCGCAAAGAAGGTAAGCCTGTAATGTTTGAAGGCGCTCAAGGTTCACTTTTAGACATCGACCACGGTACTTATCCATACGTTACAAGTTCAAATACAACTGCTGGTGGCGTAAGCTCTGGTTCAGGTATGGGACCTTTACATCTTGATTATGTATTAGGTATTACTAAAGCTTATACAACACGTGTAGGTGCTGGCCCATTCCCAACTGAATTGGTTTACGATGCAGCTGCTGATGCTGGTGACCCAGTGGGTAAACACCTTGGTACAGTTGGTCATGAATTTGGTGCTTCTACTGGTCGTCAACGTCGTTGTGGTTGGTTTGATGCTGAAATCCTTCGCCGTTCTGTAGATGTAAACTCACTTTCTGGTATTTGCTTAACTAAACTAGACGTTCTAGATGGTTTAGAAGAAGTAAAAATCTGTGTGGGCTATGAAAATACAGATTCAGGCTGTGTAGGTTCTTCTGATGCGGTTTCTTTTGAATGCTTGAAACCAATTTATGAAACTATGCCAGGTTGGAGCGAATCGACTGTTGGTTTAACCAGTATCGATCAATTACCAGCAAATGCTTTAGCTTATGTGAAGCGTATTGAACAATTAATCGAATGTCCGATTGATATCGTTTCAACTGGTCCAGACCGTGCAGAAACAATTGTTTTACGTCATCCATTCTCTGCTTAATTAGCAAAGATTAAAAAGGCCTCCTAAAAGGGGGCTTTTTTATACCCGACTAAAGTGCAGTTTTCGTTTTATTCGATTCAGATTAAAACGTTAGATAGATAAGGAATGATGGGCTCAGGATGAAGCTACAACCAACTATTTCGAAAACAATTTTTTATTCTTTTTTATTCGCTATTGGTGGTTCACCGACATTGGCGATGTTAGTTATTTATGGTCAAGAGTATCATGAAGATTTCTTTATGACCGCGTTTATGAGTCTGTCAGTATTGTTCGCATGTGTGTTAATTCCTGTTGTGCTCATACAAAATAGTTATTTACTCTGGAAAAGAGAAAGCCCTAATCTTGAAGAGAAAGTTAAGTTTTTAAGTTATGTTTATCTTGGCTTAAATGTAATATGTCTAATTTTCTGGATTTATTTGATGACTTTATCGGCTTGATCGTTACATAAATACTATGATCATGAAGAAATGAGACATTCAAAGTGGGAGTGGTATTTCTTATAATAAGTGCAAAAGAATAAACAGCTTTTTCTCGATTTAGGTGATCCATGTTATGAATAAAAAACTCTTTTTAAGCTTGTGTGCGGCAAGTGTGATGACCATTTCTGGCTGTGCAACAGTAGCGGACATGGCGGGTGCAGATACTGCAACCTTAAATGCTCAGTCTGCTCAAGGTTTTAGTAAAATGGTGCAGGAAGCGCGTGGCAAAGGAACGCTGGACACAAGTTCAAGTACCTATAACCGTATTAATGCTGTTTTTAACCGTTTAAAACCGTATGCAAACCAGATGAACCAAACTGGTCAGCCTTTTAGTTGGCAGTTGGCAGTACTAAAATCAGACACCATTAATGCTTATGTAGCACCAGGTGGTAAAGTGGTGTTCTATACAGGCATTGTAAATAAATTGAACCTGACAGATGCTGAAATTGCAGCTGTTATGGGGCATGAAATGACACATGCTTTAGAAGAGCATGCAAAAAGTAAAATTGGTGCTCAAGCTTTAACTGATTTAGCATTAAATATTGGCTTAAGTCAGATTAATGGTGGTAATGTGGGGCAACTAGGGTCGGCTGCGGCTCAGTTAGGTTCACAAGTCGGTGTAGGCTTACCATATTCGCGTAGCTTGGAAAGTCGTGCTGACCAAGGCGGCTTAATGCTAATGGCACGTGCAGGTTATAATCCAAATGCAGCGATTACACTTTGGGAAAAAATGAATAAACTTGAAGGTGGCGGTGGTTCATCATTCTTGTCTACTCACCCATCTAACTCTCAGCGTATTAGCGATATGCGTCAAAACTTGCCTGCGGCAATGGCTATTTATAATGGCCGTAAATAAGATATAAATTTTTTATAGATAAAGAAAACGGATGCTTAAGCATCCGTTTTTTTATTTAAGGAGCAGGGTTGGGCTGTTGGATATGAATAGCTTCAATACCTTGTAAAACTTCAGCAGGCAGTTCAATTTCAAATGCCTGAATATTTTCTTTAAGTTGGTCTAGATTAGTGGCACCAATAATTGTGCTAGTCACAAAGAATTGTTGTTTGATAAATGCTAATGCCATTTGAGTTAAGCTTAACCCATGTTTCTCAGCTAGCTGTGCATATTGCTCAGTTGCCCACTCACTTTGAGGGTTACTATAGCGGCTAAAACGTGGAAATAATGTGACACGAGCATTCGCGGGACGAGCGCCATTTCTAAACTTGCCAGAGAGGTAGCCAAACGCGAGAGGAGAGTAAGCGAGTAAACCAACATCTTCATATTTAGCAATTTCAGACATACCTATTTCATAAGTACGGTTGAGAAGGCTATATGGATTTTGAACACTTACAAACTTACTGACACCTAGCTTTTCAGCCAAATGTAAAAATTTCATAGTGCCCCACGGCGTTTCATTCGATAAGCCAATATAGCGAATGCGTCCTCGGTTAATCTCTTCTTGTAGAGCAAGTAATGTTTCTTCTAGAGGAGTGGTATCGTAATCATTTTGTGCTTGTTGGTTGCCATAAGCTAGCGTACCGAAAAAGTTGGTATTACGTTCAGGCCAATGCAGTTGATAGAGGTCGATATAGTCAGTTTGGAGACGTTTCAGGGAGCCATCTAGGGCTTTGGCAATGTGATCGCTGTTGAAGCGCGTATAGCCTTCTCTGATGTGTGTTCCTCCAAAGCCTGGCCCTGCAATTTTAGAGGCAAGAAAGACTTTGTCACGTTGACCATTTTGGGCAAACCAATTGCCAATAATTGTTTCAGTTGCACCATAGGTTTCAGGTTTTGGCGGAACCGAATACATCTCTGCCGTATCCCAAAAATACAAACCGTGTGCCAGAGCATAATTGAGTTGTTCAAATGCTTCTTGCTGGGAGTTTTGCTCACCAAATGTCATGGTGCCTAAACAAATTTCTGGAAGTTTGAGGCCTGTGCGACTAAGTGGGTTAAATTGCATACAGCGGAATCCTTGGAAATTTTGAGTTAGCCTAACGGAGAATATGTATTCAACTTAAATCATAAAATTAGAATAGTTTGTAAGTTTTGTGTATTAACTCATTGTTGCATATAAAAAAAGCAAACCGAAGTTTGCTTTTTATTAAAAACTTAATAAATATTATTCTTCATCATCATATTCTTCATCAGAAACAGGTGCTTCTTCTAATGAAACATCAAAAATAAGAATAGCTTTACCGTCTGTCTGGATCATGCCTTGATCTTCTAAGGTCTTGAGTACACGACCAACCATTTCACGTGAACATCCCACAATACGGCCAATTTCTTGACGAGTAATACGAATTTGACGACCGTTTGGCAAAATCATTGCTTCTGGCTGTGAAGATAAGTCGATTAAACAACGTGCAATACGGCCAGACACATCAATAAACGCAAGATCTGTCATTTTACGAGTTGTATTTTTTAGACGGCGAACAAGTTGTGCAAAAACAGCATAACTTAAGTCCGGATATTGCTTGCTAAGTTCGTGGAAGTTGTCGTAAGAAATTTCTGCAATTTCACAGACATCACGAGTACGAACTTCAGCTGTACGTTGAGGGTTCGGTTCGAAAAGCCCCATTTCCCCAAAGAAGTCGCCCGGATTCAAATACGCAACAACAATTTCACGTTCGTCATCTTCACGTAAAATAATTGAAACTGAGCCTTTTAAAATTAAATATAAAGATTTCGACTCTGTTCCGGCATCAACAATTGTGGTTCGTTTTGGATATCTGTTGATGTGAGCACGTTTTAACAATGCTTTAACGGATTCAGGTAGTTGCCCCGGAGATAAAGCATCTGTGCTGAGTTGTGAAAAATTTGAAGTCATGCTTAATATGTTCCGAATAGGGTAAACAATTCACACAAGCCCGAGATGAGCTATTACACAGAAGAGATGAAATTCCTTATCAACTCATTTTATGTTAGTGTACAAAACAAGGGTCTGTTGACATTTCACAGATGGTTGCGACATAAGACAATTCTTTTAGACGTTACCAAGCAAGAGCTATGAAATTTAGCCATTCTAAATAAATAGATCTTAACAACGGAACGTACAAAATAACATGGTCTTGCGCTGTGCCTGCGCTGCTTAAATGGCAACTCAGATTATGGCTGAAATTTCACAAACTATATAACAAAACTGGACAAAGGATTGCCATTGTCTGGGTTTTGCGTCTTATTTGGATTAATTTTTAGCTCTAACGCAATCCATAGATGAAATGTCAACAGACCCTGCTTAAATTTATAATTTTTTTTAGGTAGTTGCAATGCAAACAAGTGTACATTGGCTAGAGAATGTTGCTTTTGAAGCGAAATCAGATAGTGGGCATAGTGTCATTATGGATGGCTCACCTGAGTATGGTGGTGAAAACCGTGGTCCACGTCCTATGGAATTGCTATTAATGGGACTTGGTGGGTGTGCTTCGTTTGATATTGTGACCATTTTAAAGAAATCTCGTCAAGATGTGACGAATGTTGTATGTAATTTAAAAGCTGAGCGTGCTGACACAATTCCGGCTGTTTTTACTAAAATCCACTTGCACTTTGTGGTAACGGGTAAAGCTGTTAAAGAAAAGCAAGTTGCAAAAGCGGTTGAATTGTCTGCCGAAAAATATTGTTCAGCGAGTAAAATGCTTTCCGATGGTGGTGTAGAAATTACCCATGACTTTGAAATTATCGAAGCGGAATAAGACAGTTTTTTGATAGCTAAAAATTAAAAGAAGCTGACATTAGAGTTGGCTTTTTTATTGTCAAAAATAACTAAAAAAATAAGAGGAGGGATGAAATGAATATTCGTACTGCCAAATGGGAAGATACTCAAGCAATATGCGATTTACTTAAACAGATGGGCTACCCACAGACACTCACTCTTATCCAAAAAAAATTTGAAATATTGCATAATGACGCTAACTCACAAATTTTGGTTGCTGAAGAAAAGGGCAAGATTTGTGGTTTTTTATCTCTTTATTTTATTCCTCAAATTGCCTTAGAGGGTGACTTTGCCAAAATATGCTATCTGTGCGTTGATGAGAATATGCGTAGTAAAGGTGTAGGGCGGTTACTAGTACAAGAAGCTGAGCAACAAGCCAAGCGCCGTGGTTGTGATCGAATGGAACTTCATTCTGGAGTGCAAAGACCTTTGGCACATCAATTTTACCTAAGAGAAGGCTATATCGAAGCACCAAAGTATTTTCGTAAAGCTTTAAATTAACGAGCTGTATTTAGAAAAAGCTGAGGATCTACCCGAGCATTATTAAGGCTCATACCCCAATGTAGGTGAGGGCCTGTCACACGTCCGGTTTTGCCCACCAGACCTAAAGTTTCTCCTTGGCGGATATGTTGGCCTTTCTCTACTTTAATTGCGCTTAAATGGCAGAACATGCTGACTAGGCCTTGGCCATGATCAATCAACACGGTTTGACCATTAAAAAAATAAGATCCAGTTTGGATAACGACACCATCTGCGGGTGCAACAACTTTTTGTCCTATTGGCGCAGGGATATCTAAACCTGAATGGGGAGCACGTTCTTCACCATTAAAAAAGCGCTTTCTTCCAAAAGAGTTAGAAAATTTCCCTGAAGTCGGGCGTATAAATGCTGGTAAGGTTTGCCATGAACTCTTTGTAAATGAGCTATACACATCATTTTGTTCTTTAGCTTCTTGAGCATAACGGTCTAACTGGCTTTGGTTCGGGTTCACATAATCTTGGTTAGTGACTTTAATCCGTTGCTCCGCATAGGGATAGGACTTAATTTCTATTTGAATAGGGGTTTTATTCGTGTCGAGTTGTACACTGCCAAGTGGGGTAGATAACGGAATACCCACAACAGCATAACGCTGCTGACCTTCGTGACTAATTAAAACCGGCTTTTGTTGAAAAGTGACCTGAGTAATATCAGTGGTTAATGGGACAACTGCGATGCCACCGGGTCTTCTTGAGTCTTGAGGAAGTTGAGCGACTGCCAGTGCCGAAGTAAAAAGACAAGTTGTTGTTAATAGAATGTGTTTAAAGTGCATTTTTCATTTCAAAACGAGTAGTAAACTAACAAGATAAACTAAAGCTTAATTATTAAATTCTCAATGAAGAGTTTGTGAAAAGCGTAGTATGAATAAGCATGAAGCTAAATATTCAAGTATTTTAATAAAATGTAGCTGAACTGTACTTGAAATATATACAAAATAATCCCATATTATAATGGAGTTTTACTCATTGTTATTTTAATAACATTATGAAAAATATATAAAATTTTATTTGAAATCCGAAGAAATGTTCCCATCTATTAGACAAGTACAAATTTGTTGTGAGGAATAACAAGAATGCGTTTTGAAAAATTTACAAACCGCTTGCAGCAAGCCCTTTCAGATGCTCAATCTTTAGCGATGGGTAAAGACCATACCGCGATCGCGGGTATTCATATTTTGAGTACTCTTTTAGAAGAGCCATCAAATATTAGTTTGTTGCAACAAGCAGGTGCACGGTTACCTGAACTTAAACAAAAGCTTGAGCAAGCTATAAAAGATGCTCCGACCATTGCGAATCCGACTGGGGATGTCAATTTAAACCCTGAAGCTGTTAAAGCGCTTAATCTTGCAGATAGATATGCACAAAAAGCGGGTGATGAATTTTTGTCAACTGACTGGGTGCTATTAGGCTTAGCAGAAACAGGCGAAACTAAAAATATTTTAAGTGCCGTAGGTGTAACTCCCGACAGTCTACGTAAAGTAATTGAACATATTCGAGGTAGTGACAAAGTCATGAGTAATAATCACGAAGATCAACGTGACTCACTTAATAAATATACGATTGATTTAACTGAGCGTGCCTTATCTGGAAAACTTGACCCGGTGATTGGGCGTGATGACGAAATCCGCCGTACCATTCAAGTCTTGTCGCGTCGTACAAAAAACAACCCTGTTCTTATTGGTGAACCGGGTGTAGGTAAAACCGCTATTGTTGAAGGTTTGGCTCAGCGTATTGTCAATGGTGAAGTACCGGAAGGCTTAAAAAGCAAACGTGTTTTATCTTTAGATTTAGGTTCATTACTTGCTGGTGCTAAATATCGTGGTGAGTTTGAAGAACGTTTAAAAGCTGTTTTAAAAGATTTGGCAAAACACGAAGGCGAAATCATCCTGTTTATTGATGAGCTACATACGCTTGTAGGCGCAGGTAAAGGCGATGGCGCTATGGATGCAGGTAATATGTTAAAACCTGCATTGGCTCGTGGTGAATTGCGCTGTGTGGGTGCAACAACTTTAGATGAATACCGCCAATATATTGAAAAAGATGCAGCTTTAGAGCGTCGTTTCCAAAAAGTGTTGGTTGATGAACCAAGTGTTGAAGATACCATTGCGATTTTACGTGGTCTAAAAGAGAAATATGCCACTCACCATGGTGTACAAATTTTAGACTCAGCGATTATTGCAGCGGCAAAAATGTCTCATCGCTATATTACAGATCGTCAATTACCAGACAAAGCAATTGACTTGATTGATGAAGCCGCTTCTCGTATTAAGATGGAAATTGACTCTAAACCTGAAGCACTTGATAAACTTGATCGCCGTTTAATCCAGTTGAAAATGCAATTGGAAGCTGTGAAAAAAGATGAAGATGTCGGCAGTAAAGCTGAAGTTAATCATCTTGAAAAACAGATTGCTGAAGTCGAGAAAGAATACAACGATCTTGAAGAAATCTGGAAATCTGAGAAGACTCTTGTTGAGGGTACTAAACAGGCTCAGGTTGAACTTGATAAAGCGCGTATTGCTTTTGAGAAAGCTCAGCGTGAAGGCGATTTGGCTGAAGCAGCGCGCTTACAGTATGGCGTAATTCCAGAGTTACAAAAACAACTGGAGCAAGACGAAGTTGCTGAAGAAAACGAAGAGCCAAAACTCATTCGTACTAAAGTGACTGAAAATGAAATTGCCGAAGTTGTGAGTGCTGCAACAGGAATTCCTGTTGCTAAAATGATGCAAGGTGAGCGTGAAAAACTCCTTAATATGGAAGAGTTTTTACATGACCGTGTTGTAGGTCAAGATGAAGCTGTTGTAGCCGTTTCGAATGCCGTACGTCGTTCACGTGCAGGCTTGTCTGACCCGAATCGTCCTAGCGGATCATTCCTGTTCTTGGGTCCAACAGGTGTTGGTAAAACAGAATTAACCAAAGCATTGGCTAATTTCTTGTTTGACAGTGATGATGCCATGATTCGTATCGACATGAGTGAATTCATGGAAAAACATTCGGTTAGCCGTTTAGTTGGTGCGCCTCCAGGATATGTGGGTTATGAAGAAGGTGGTGTTTTAACTGAAGCTGTTCGCCGTAAACCATATAGTGTGGTGTTGTTTGATGAGGTTGAAAAAGCGCATCCAGATGTATTCAATATCTTGCTACAAGTGTTGGATGATGGTCGCTTAACAGACTCACAAGGTCGAGTAGTAGATTTTAAAAATACTGTGATTGTGATGACCTCGAACTTAGGTTCACAAGATGTACGTGAGCTAGGTGAGGGTGCAACAGACGATGAAGTGCGTACCATTGTAATGAATGCGGTAAGTCAGCATTTCCGTCCGGAATTTATTAACCGGATTGATGAGCTTGTGATTTTCCATTCACTCAAAAAAGCACAGATTCGAGGCATTGCCGATATTCAGTTGGATCGATTACGTTCGCGTCTGGTTGATCGTGATATGAGTTTAACTGTAGATGACACTGCTTTTGATTTATTGATTGATGCTGGTTTCGACCCTGTTTATGGCGCACGCCCATTAAAACGTGCGATTCAACAACAGATTGAAAACACATTAGCGCAAAAAATCTTGTCGGGTGATTTTGTCGCAGGTGACACCATTTTAGTGAAAGGTGAAAATGGTCATTTAGTCTTCGATAAAATGAAACTCAGCTAATCTTGTTCTGCTAAAACCGAAAAGAGAATATGGAAACATATTCTCTTTTTTTATGACGAGGTTATTTATGTTTTTGATGTGAGTAACGCAATTAAGGTGTCTGATACTTTCTGAGTTAATGTCTTTAACTTTTGTTCGGGATGGCCAGATAAAAAGTAATGGTAATGATAAATACGTTCTTGATAAGAAATGCAGATAAAAAAGGTACCTACAGGTTTTTCTGAGGTTTCACTTCCCCCAGATTTTAATAGCCCAGTACAACTTACAATAATATCGGCTTTTTGAAATAACGTTTGTCCCAGCTTGCACATTTCCTCTGTAACTTGTGGTGACTCAGCTGTGTAAGTCTCTATTAACTTAGGATTAATATTTAAAATACTAATTTTAACGCTAGGGTCATAACTCACTAAACCACCGAGTAAAATGTCTGCACCGCTATTTTTATGAATAGAAAATTGACTGGTTAAATAACCGGAACTGGCACTTTCAATAAAAGCAATTTTGAGTTGAAGATTTTCTAATAGTTGACAGCAGTGCTGAAGCATTATTTCACCTCGAATGGTGTTTATTTATAAATAAAATCAATTTACAGATAAATTATGAAATTACAGTAAGTGATTTAAGGGTGTCATTCAAGTCTGGGATAAAAATCTATAAAACTGCTTGAATATTCACAAAATGCCTGTGAAAAAAATCCGATTTTAAAATGATCAATGTTAATTGTCGGGAAGTTTATTTATAACATTGCGACAAGCGTAAAAAATTGTTAATTTTGTTCAATATAACGAACAATAACAATTTTAGGATGAATGAAATGAACAATAAGCAAGGGTATATGCTGGGAATTTTGAGCGGTGTATCTGTATTATTATCAAATACATGGGCAGCACAACCTATGTCGGAAAGTGCGCTTGCCACTCAAACAGGGGCGATAACCGCATCTTTACCCGTAATTATTGCTAAAGCTCAGGATGATGCTAAAAAACCTGCGATAGAACAACAACAAGTACAGCAGGCGTTAGGAGATAACTATTTACAGCAAGTTCGATGGGATGCACTTAGAACCAGCGTACTTTCTCCGTATCAAGAACAAAAACAGAATCATGTTGTTGATAGTAAAGAAAAGAAGAAGTTAGAAATGATTGCGTTACCAGAAAGAGCAGATCGTTTTACTAAATATGATTTTGAGTCAAAAAATGTTCATGGTGAGGTTATTATTACCGTGAAGTAATAATAACCTCTAGTCTCATTAATACTGATCTAAACCAGGGTGCTGAATTTTCCATGCACGGTGGATTTTTTGATTACGTTTAAAATCAAGGCCGATGGTTTCAGAAGTGATTTCTTCAACCTGAAAAATAGCTTCGATCTCTTCGTCCATTTCAAAACCACGATAGTTATTCGAGAAGTAAAGCGTACCTTCACTGTGTAAACGGTTCATTGCGCGTTTAATAAGTGAGATGTGGTCACGTTGTACATCGAATGTACCATAGAATTTTTTCGAGTTTGAGAATGTCGGTGGGTCAATAAAAATAAGATCGTATTGTTCATGGCCTTCTTTTAACCACTCAAAACAGTCACTAGCAAAGAACATGTGTTGTTCATCTGCATGATCTACAGTTAAGCCATTTAAAACAAAGTTTTCTTTTGACCAGTTTAGGTAAGTGTTAGATAAATCCACACTTGTTGTACTAGCAGCACCGCCAAGTGCAGCATGTAAGCTTGCAGTAGACGTATAGCTATATAAGTTCAAGAAGTGTTTACCACGTGCTTCTTGAGCAATACGTAAACGCATTTGACGGTGGTCAAGGAATAAACCTGTGTCGAGGTAATCAGTCAGGTTAACTAAAATTTTAGCTTTACCTTCTTGCACGATAAAACGTTTTGAAGCTGTACTTTGCTTTGTATATTGCGTTGTACCAGTTTGGCGTGCACGTGTCTTAATAAAGATGGCATCACGGTTTAAACCAGTAACAGCACGAATTGCAGCAAGCGCTAAATTAAAACGTTTTTTAGCTTTTTCTGGATCGATTGTTTTTGGTGGTGCGTATTCCTGAACGTGTAAACGGTCACCATATAAGTCAACAGCGACATTAAAGTCAGGTAAGTCTGCATCATACAAACGTAAGCAGTAAACATTTTCTTTTGTTGCCCATTTTTTCAAGGCAGTCATATTTTTTTGCAAACGATTAGCGAAGTCTTGAGCTTCTTCCATTTCAATAGGTTGAGCTTGCCAAGTTGCTAAAAATGGTTGAGTTACTTTTTCAGGTTTGATTACACCAAAACGAATATAAATTGGTAATTTACCATTCATTAAGCGTAAGGTTTCAGGCGCTTCAAATGCTAGAACATCAGATTGTTCAATTTGGGCTGCAATAACTGCTGCATATTGATTTGGGAAATGCTTTTGTAAAAGCGCTGATAAACCTAAGTATAGAGAACGGTTTGAAGCTTTTTCACCTAAACGTTCACCATAAGGCGGGTTAGTCACAATAAATGCAGTTTTGCCTTCAGCAGCAAAATCTGGCCAATCTGCTAAAGTACGCTCTTCGATTTGAATCTGACCTAATAAATTTTCAAAGCCTGCCGCAATAATGTTTTCACGGGTTGCTTTAATTGCTTCCCAGTCTGCATCGTAGGCATAAAATTTCGGTAAAGGTAATTGAAGTGCTTTTTCGTGACGTTCTGCTGCTTCTGCTTTAAGTGAAAGCCAAAGTTCGCGGTCATGACCATGCCAGCCATTAAATCCAAAACGGCGAACAAGTCCTGGTGCACGGTCAGTTAAAATCATTAATGCTTCAATGATAAATGTGCCCGAGCCACACATTGGGTCAAGTACAATCTCTGGATTACGTTGTTTGAGCTGAGCTTTTTGTAAAATTGCCGCAGCAAGGTTTTCTTTAATTGGTGCATCTGTCATGTAACGGCGGTAACCACGCTTATGTAGCGAATCACCTGATAAATCTAGACAGTAAGTATGTTCGGTTTTACCTGCCAAAGCATAGATCGTAATTTCTGGTTGTTTGGTGTCAATGCTAGGACGGCGACCTACAGCTTCCATAAATGAGTCAACGACACCATCTTTTACACGCAGTGTAGCAAATTGCGAATTGACCATGATTTCACGTTCGGCATGCAAGCGAATTGCAAAGGTACTTTGTGGTGCAAAAACAAGTGACCAGTCAAAGCTCATTGCACCTTCGTAGAGTTCTTCTGCGACATCACGTGCATCATGCGTAAAATCAAGTTCATAAGTATGAATAGGAAGTAAAACACGAGAAGCGAGACGCGACCACATACAGATGCGGTAAGCTTGTTCAAGCGTTCCTTCAATGATTAAACGTCCTGCTTTACGTTCTGTCACTTTGGTGCCAAGTTGTTCTATTTCTTCTTGTAAGAGGGGTTCTAAACCATCAGCACAAGTAATCCAATAGTGGTTTAAACGTAAAGAGGTATTCATAAACTCGATTGACCAAAACATATAAATATTAACGATGCAAAGTTTAACTTATTTTGATGTCTAAAGGTTTTTAAATTATTGCAACCTATCATTTAGCAACCAATAAACTGATTTTTAAAGAGTAATACCTTGTAATTGGTATGTATTTTGCTAGACCAAGATTATTGATGGTTATTTATTTAACAGACAAAGTCGATTTTTAACCATTTTTATAATTTTAATGGATGGGGACGTTATAAATGAAAGACATGATGGGGAATGGTTTTATTACTAATGCGGATGCTTTCTCAGTGGCCACACAAATATATGTACGTATGCGTCGGGTCACGGGGCGGGTAATAGATGCAATGTATGTAATTCAAAATAAAGATTATGCAAAATATGTAATTACGGTGGCGTTAGAAACAGAGGATGATGAATTAAAACGATGTGTTGAGCGATTAAGAGCGTTAGTTGAAACACTGCCAGAACCTTCTCAAAAAGAAACGCTCCCTGTTGCTAAGACTGATGAAGATTCAGAAATAACGGCCGAAGACATTTATCGAGCGCAAGTTCCACATCATTATATTGGTGCTTTAAGGTAATCTTGAATAAGACCTTAAATTTTGGTCAATTTAGGGTCTTATTCTGTAAAGTTCTTCTGCGAAAAGAGCGGAATTCAGCTACACTATGCACGTTTTCGCGATTCGACCTATAGGAATCCATTATGCATATTGCAGCGTTGCATCAGCCGAGCCAGGTTCAGCTCAATCAGGACGGAAATTTAAAACATTTTTTAACGATTGAGGGACTTTCAAAAGAAAACCTCACGAAGATTTTAGATACCGCACAAAGCTTTTTAGATGATAATAATAATTTAATTAACCGTCCGCTCTTAGAGGGATTGACGGTTATGAATCTTTTCTTTGAAAACTCCACCCGTACTCGTACTACTTTTGAAGCAGCAGCAAAACGCTTGTCTGCCAATGTATTGAATATTGATATTGCACGTTCAAGTACATCAAAAGGTGAAACGCTACGAGATACGCTTTGGAACCTTGAAGCAATGGCTGCCGATATTTTTGTTGTACGCCATTCATCTTCGGGCGCTGCACATTTCATTGCTAAAGATGTATGTCCAAAGGTCGCGATTATTAATGCTGGAGATGGACGTCATGCTCATCCAACGCAAGCGATGCTTGATATGCTTACAATTCGCCGTGAAACAAAGAAACCTTTTGAAGAGTTGAGTGTTGCCATTATTGGGGACATTAAACACTCTCGCGTAGCACGTTCGGATGTAGCAGCATTACAAACCCTCGGATGTAAAGATATTCGCGTGATTGCACCGAATACCTTATTGCCAGTGGGCTTTTCAGAATATGGCGAACACGTTCGTTTGTTTAATAACATGGATGCTGGGATCGCAGATTGCGATGTGATTATTGCTCTACGTATTCAAAATGAGCGTATTGACTCTCCAGCATTATCTTCACAGTCTGAATTCTACAGAATGTATGGTTTAAACAAAGAGCGTCTTGGTTTAGCCAAACCGGACTGTATTGTGATGCATCCGGGACCAATGAATCGTGGTGTGGAAATTGACTCAAGTGTTGCAGATGGAGACCAGTCGGTTATTTTGAAACAAGTAACCAATGGTATTGCTGTTCGTATGGCTGTGTTGGCACTGTCAATGCAAGGCCAGCTCCAAGAGCAAGGTTTAATTGAAGCGATTACGTTGTAAGGAATGGATCACATGAGTATTGTAAAAATTGAAAATGTACGTGTGTTAGACCCAATCCAAAAAACAGACAGCGTACAAACTGTATATATTCAAAATGGCAAGCTAGTTGCTCAAGCCGAGCAAGTTGAGCAAACCATCGATGGTCAAGGCAAATGGTTAATGCCAACCATGGTTGATTTGTGCGCACGTTTGCGTGAACCTGGTCAACAGCAACACGGTACACTTAAATCTGAAGGTAAAGCAGCACGTGCTAATGGTATTTTGCATGTGATTACTCCACCAGACTCAAAACCGATTGTGCAAGACAATGGTGCGCTTATTCATGGCTTGATTGAAAAGGCATGGCTTGATGGCGGCATTCATATGCATATTATCGGTGCTCAAACCCAAGGTTTAAATGGTAAACAGCCTGCAAATATGGCTGGTCTTAAAAAGGGTGGTTGTACTGCTGTTTCAAATGCCAATGCTGCTTTTGAAAATGATGATGTGGTTATTCGTACTTTGGAATATGCAGCGGGTCTTGGCTTAACGGTTGTGTTCTATGCCGAAGAACCACAAATTGCTAAAGATGGATGTACACACGAAGGCTTTATTGCTTCTCGCCAAGGTCTGCCAATGATTCCGTCGCTTGCTGAAACTGTAGCGATTGCAAAATATTTGCTTATGATTGAAGCAACTGGCGTAAAAGCTCACTTTGGTTTGTTGTCTTGTGGTGCATCGGTTGAATTAATTCGTGCGGCAAAAGCAAAAGGCTTGCCTGTGACTGCTGACGTTGCAATGCACCAGTTACATTTAACTGAACACTTAATCGACGGTTTCAATTCACTTGCACACGTTCGCCCACCATTGCGTTCTGAGCAAGATAAAGAACTTTTACGTCAAGGATTAAAAGAAGGCGTAATTGATGCAATTTGTACGCACCATGAACCTTTAAGCAGTTCGGCAAAAATGGCGCCATTTGCTGAAACTCAGCCGGGTATTACCGCTTTTGATACCTATGTATCTTTAGGTGTTCAACTCATTAATGAGGGTTTATTCGAACCTCTAGAATGGGTAGCTAAAGTTACTAGTGTACCAGCACAGGTTGCGAATATGACTTCGCGTTGGGAAGATGAAGCTGGATGGGTATTGGTAGATCCTGCTTTAAGCTGGACAGTAAGCAAAGATACTATTTTATCGCAAGGAAAAAATACCCCATTGTTGGGTCAAACCTTGACGGGTAAAGTACTTCAAACTTTTGCTAACTGATAAAGTATTTAGTTAAAGTAAATTTAAAATATAAACAGGTAGATCAATAAGATCTACCTGTTTTGTAAGTACTAGATGGAAAATTGTATATAAATTATATAAAAAACAATAAAAGATTGAAGGAAGATTAGAATAAAAAACTATCAGCAAAGAGAAGTATTTGAATAATCAAAAATTGCTGGTTACGACGTATAAGATTCGGGAGAATAACCAATGTCGATAAACCCTATAGAATTGCTTAAAGAAAAAGTATCTTCAATATTATTAAATGAACAGGATGGATACCTAGGCGAAAAATCGAATGCTTTATCTAAGTTTTATCCAATTTTACTTTCATTATTAGCTGCTAAACCTGATCTTATCGGACAATTGAAAAATAGTTTGGCTCCTTCCTTATCAGACCTTTTTTCTCATAATGACCAAATCAAAAATACTGTACTTACCCATTTAAGTGGTACAGCACCAAATAATGAAATTGAAAGCACGCTCAACAGTGCAATTAAACCCAGCCTTAATGCAATTTCAGATGTTGCTGGAAATGATCAGCAAAGTATTGTGAATTACTTGCGCCAGCATGCAGATACTATTCGTTCATATTTACCAGCATGGGCAGTGGGTCTATTAGCTCCGCTAGGACTTGGTGCAGGTTTATCTTCTGTCACACCATCAACTGCACCTCCGCTTGCAGCAGCAACTGAAAATACAGGTAAGTCTCGTGGATTCTTACCGATTATTGCCCTTATTATTCTGGGTCTTATCATTGCTTGGTTATGGCGTTCTTGTCAGCATAAAGAGGCTGTACCAGCACCAGAACCGACCGCTGCCAGTGGTGTTGAAGCTGCTGCTGCACCTGCTAGCTTAACTTTAAGTACCGATGATAAAGGTACAGTGAGTGAGTGTCAGGCTGGAATTGGCGATCAAGGCTTCTTGGCAACGCTACAAACCAACGTTAAAAAGATTTTTTCGACAACTCAAGATTGTAAGGTGGATACGAGTCAAACTTATGCAGCTTCATTTACAGACAAAGATGCACTTGCAGGTGTGTTAGGTGCATTAAAAGGTGTACCAAATGCATCTTTAGAATGGGTAGGCGACAAAATTACTTTGAAAGCGGGTGATGCGGCAGCATTAGAAGCATTAACTGCAAAAGTAAAAGCATTGGTGCCACATACTGAGGTGGTCGGTACAGCACCAGTAACAGCTGAGCAATCTGTAAGCAATAGCTTAACTGCTTCACAAACTGCTCTAGGCTCAATTGACCCGAACAATGTCGATGTAAATGCTTTGGTGAAAGCACTTAACTTGCAAATTATTAATTTTGCCAGTGGTTCAAGTGACATACCTGCCGATAACAAAGCCATTCTTGACCAAGCTGCAACGCTTTTAAATAAAGTGTCTAGCGTCAAATTAAATGTGGGTGGTCATACCGACTCAACAGGTAACGCTGCTGCAAATAAAGCTTTGTCTCAACACCGTGCTCAAGCAGTTGTAGATTATTTAAAATCTAAAGGTGTGGATGCTTCTAAATTAGTTGCAGAAGGCCATGGTTCTGATCAGCCAGTTGCAGAAAACACAACAGAAGAAGGTCGCTTTAAAAACCGTCGTATCGAGTTTTCAGTAGCCCAATAATCGACTGATTTATGAAAAATTAGTTATTTTAATTTGAAAAAAGCTTCTCATTTTGAGAAGCTTTTTTGTTGAGACAAATAATGTTGGATTGATATGAAAATCAGTTTGGTTGGAAGTGGGCGAGTTGCCTTTCATTTGGCAAAGGCTTTATTGGGCCAAGGTCATAATATCGTACAGGTCTATGCGCGTGATTTTGATAAAACCCAAAAATTTGCAGAGAAAATTCGAGCAAAAGCATGCCAGTCTCTTCAAGAATTCCAATCAACCGATCTTATCATTCTAGCGGTTTCAGATAGTGCAATTGCAGAGCTTGTAAAACAAGTTCATGAATTCTTTCCTGACACACTTATTGTTCATACCTCGGGTAGTACTGATATTGAAGTCATCAGTCATGTACATGAAAAAGCAGGGGTGTTTTATCCATTACAAACTTTTAGCTTAGAAAGAGATGTTGATTGGTCTGCAACGCCGTTATTTGTTGAAGCCGTAACAAATGTCGATCAGAAACTACTTTCAGATTTAGCAAATAGCCTAAGTAACCGAGTATATCAATACACCTCAAAACAACGTTTAACTTTACACTTAGCGGCTGTGTTCGCTTGTAATTTTAGTAATTACTGTTTTGATATGGCAAAGCAGGTTGTAGATAAAGAGCAGGTGGACTTTAGTTTGCTATATCCTTTGATTTTGGAAACAGCAAAAAAAACCACTGAAAATGATCCGAAACAAATGCAAACTGGGCCTGCGGTAAGGGGAGATCAGAATATCTTGGCAATGCATCAGAGGTTATTAGCCCAAGCAGAACGGGATGATTTAAAACAGGTCTATCAACTTTTAAGTGATGGCATCGTGAAGCGCCATCACTCAGTTTAAAGCTTATTTAAAATTAAGGTTCGCCGTTATTTCCCCATTTTAAGAAACCCGCACGTTGATTTAAACGTTCAAAATATTGGTCGACATGTTTAAGCGTTGGATGGTCAAAAGGAGTGGCCTTCCAGCGTTGTACAGATAGACCAATTGGAATATCCGCTAGAGTGAACTCAGTTCCTGCAACATAGGCTTGAGTTTTTGCAAGTTGTTGATCGAGAATCTGCATATGATGATTCCAGTTCTCAATACCTTGTTGTAATAAGTTTGGATCTTGATGATCTGGAGAATGTCTAAGTAGAGACATAATCGTATAAGTCCAGCTGTTATTTAGCTCGATCGCTTGCCAATCAATCCACTGGTCAACAAAGAACCTTTCTTTTGCTTGAGTAGGGTAAAGTTTATGCTCTTTATCGTAAGCATTGGCGAGATAACGGATAATACTGTTGGATTGCCAAAGGACTAAATCGCCATCTAAAACAACAGGAATTTGACCATTTGGGTTTAATTGCAAATATTCAGCTGATTGAGCAGAACGAAAGCCTCGACCCCAGTCTTCTCTTTCATATTCAAGATTTAATTCTTCACACAGCCATAAGACTTTGCGAACGTTAATTGAGTTATCGCGCCCTAAAATTTTTAACATATTGTTTTCTGACTTTTCGTGAGTTTAAGTAAATTGAATGTAATACAGATTCTTTAATTTTTTAAGATTTAATAATAAAAAAGATAGCAGAACAAATACTAGCTATAAGAGCATAATTTTTTTGATATTTATTATTCTTTTGTGGTGAAAATATACAGACAGTTTTGTATAGTAAGTGTTAAAATAATGTATTGAAAATATAAATTCTGAATGTATCTTAATTTTACAATTGATGATCAAGACAAGATCATAGGGGAAGACGTAATCCAAGCATGCCAAGTCGGCGAGTCGTTTTCTCCAACTTAAATTACACTGTTTTGTATGAGAATTTAAAATAGTATTTTAGATAGAGAAAAATATTTTATATGTTTAATTTATTATTAATGGGGCTTTCAATTTTTTTTGGATTTTTTTTACTCTTATGGTTAATTTTTAAATTTCTTCTTCTTGTGGTTAAGAATATCTATACAAAGTATATTTTTCTAGGATTATCCTTAATTTTACTTTTAATTTTGGGTAGCTATTTTATTGTAAAAAATTATGAACAAAGAAAAATAGAGAAAATTTTTTGTTTGCAAGCTAAAAATTTTAATACAAATCAATTGTATGAAAGAGCAATGGCAAGTTATTTTCAGAGTTATAAAGATGATATCATTTTTAAAAAATCGAAAGATAAAGTAGATGATAATGAAAAAAGTGATAATGCTACTTATAATCTATTTTTTTTAAAAGAAAATATTCGTAATCTTGATGACTTGCAAAATGCTTTTAAAAGTCAAATTGAAAATCCATATAATACAATTAATTCTAAAGTTACTGTAGGAAAAAGAGGAAATAAAATACTTGATGAGGATTTGGTATTAGATGGTATTTCTCATGGTGGTGTTGTGGTTTTAACAGGGTTTTCAAAAATACGAGACAATATTGACGTAAATAATAAAAATTTTTATCAGCAACTCAATAATAAAAATAGTTTTTTATTAACATTTTCATCAGATGGTGATGCCAATCTGCAAAATTTTTATCCCTATAACTGCTGTAGTATTATTAATTATGATAATTTAATTAATAATAAGGGGGTTAGTCATCTTTCTAAGCAAAAAATAACTAAATATTATTTAATAGTTTCTTATTATAGATATAAAATTAATACATTTATTAAGGACATGAAATATATACCACTTAAAGAAATTTATATTGAATCTCAGGCACATCCTATTGATGAATGTGGAAGGGTTTCTTTTAATGTTTATCTTCCTGTAGAAAGATTGAATGTTAATTGAAGTTGGATTAGGCTAAATAATGATATGTGATATAGTTTATATTAAAAATTATGAATTATTGTCTTGATGTTAGTTTTAAGGTTTTGATTAATTGTGAAGCGTGAAGGTTGTTTGGGCTTGAATGGGGATTAAAATGAAGAAATATAAAATATTGTTTTTTGCTATATTGGTGTTTTTCGTAATATTTGATTTTTTAAATAATAAATATTACGAATATATAATTAATAAAAATGAAGAAGAAGGATTTTGTACAAGTGAGAATAAATATCTTACTGACGAAGAAAAATTAATAAATTTAAAAGCAGATTTTTTGGCTATAGAAATGGAACATTGGATTAGAGATGGTCGTGAAGGATTTAATGTGGATGATAATGTGATGTATGTTTCTAAATTTAATTTTAATAATAAGGAAAAAATTATTGAAGTGATAAGTACTGCAAAATTAGATAAAACATTCGAAGATAATATGGGTATTGTAGCAGTGGCAACAATGCAGGAATATTATGATAATAAAGATTGTAAGAAAGATAAAAGAAGATGCAAAGATTTAAACGAAAATAAGAATAATTTAAAAAGTTTATGGACAAAAGATAATCGTGTGGATATTGATTATTTGAAAAGCTTGCCAATGAACTATTCTGTAATAACTTATGGGCGAACAATTTATCCACTTTCAAGTTTGAAGAAAATAAGTAACAGTAATTATAGTATAGAAGAATACTCTATTGATAAGCTTTGTTGTGATAATAAAGAAATCCTTAAATCGATTAAAACAATCGATTTAAAAATGATAAGGAATATGAAAAGAATGGAAGAAGGTGAAAAAATTTATAGCACCAAAGAACCTGATTTAAATTTGGATCAAATTGATGGTCAAAATATTGATAATATTTATATTATGAAGTTATATGAAAATTTAGCACTTAATGAGCCAGAACAAATCCAAAGATATGGGATACGTATGAGTGTGGCTTCTCTAAGAAAAGATATATATCCATTTGTTAGGAGAATATTGGTAACTGCATGTGGCACTATTTCAGAAGAAGAGCAAGTATTTAACTCTAGTGAAACTCAAAGTGGCGAAGATATTTCATTGAGAAAAAGAAATAAATTATATTAATTAAATGTGTTGTCGGTTGATTTTTAAATGAAAAACCTAAACTCTAAGAGCTTGTACTTATTATTTTTAATTTTTTACTCAGTAGGAGTCCTCTATTGGGTAATAAGTAATAAGAGTTTTTATGGAATAAGATTTTTATCTATATGGTCCATTGTGATGATATGGATTGTAAATTTAAATTCAATTTTTTTAAGTTATAAAGTGAATTTTTTTTAATGGTCTTTTTTTTAGCTCCTTTTGTTACAGGGCTCCCTGAAAAAATATCAATTTTATTTTTTATAATATTGAGCAAGGTTATAGAGAATCAGAAACTCATAAAGTTGAAGTTGCAGGTTATTTCAAAACGGGAACCTCTAAACAAGGAAGAGACACTTGGGCTTATGCTGAGGATAGAGAGGATAAAAGAATAAATTATGTAATGGTATGCAACTTAATATCTAGGGTTAAGTGTGATTTAGGGAGTTTAAAAGGAGTGAAAGCAATTGTTAAATTAAAACAAGAGAATAGCTATCCGTTAAAAAATATGAGTGTAGTTTATAGATTTGAAAGCAAAAATCTGAATATTGGGGAAAATGAATTAATAGAATTATATAAGGAAAATAAAAAATTTATTTTCTATTTTTTATTCTTTATTTATATTCCATCAATTTGTTTTTCTTTTTTAATCTTAAAGAAACTTTAAAAGGCATTAAATACTAATATTTAATGCCTTTATTTTTTGTCTTTAGTAGTTAAATTTTACTTAACCTTCTTAAAGATAAAGTCATTAATCTTATGACCTGACTCAATACCACGGCGTTCAAACTTAGTCACTGGGCGCCAGTCTGGACGTGGGTAGCTGTTGCCTTTACCTGCCAAGTTTTCAAGGTCTGGACGGTTGTCTAATACATCTAGCATCCATTCTGCGTACGGTTCCCAATCTGTTGCAGCATGGAATGTACCGCCAAGCTCAAGCTTTTGTTCAACCAATGGCATACGCTCATGAGCAACAAAACGGCGTTTGAAATGACGTTTCTTTTGCCACGGGTCTGGGAAGTAAAGTTGTACACAGTTAATGCTGTTGTCTGGCATTTCACGTAGAACCTGAATTGCATCTGCATCAAGTACACGTAAGTTTTTAACTTCTGCTATACCTGCTTCATATAGGCATTGAGCAATACCAGGTACATGGACTTCAATACCCACATAGTTACGTTCAGGGTTTGCTTTTGCCATAAGTACTAACGAACGACCCATACCAAAACCGATTTCAACAGTTAATGGACGCTCTGGGTGTTCGAAGTGTTGACGTAAGTCGCCAACAGGATATTCCAAAATTAAATCGCGATGTTGTTCTAATGCCGTGCGTTGAGACGTATTAAGTGGTGCTGAACGACGCATAAACGTCACAATTTCACGGTGTTCAGGCAAATTGTCTAAGTCTGCAATTTGCGTTTCTAACTGATCGATCGACATAACCTTGGCAATATTGAAATTCAAATGCAGTATTTTAAGTCTTCATGGGATCAAGTCAAATGTTTCGGTGTTTTTCTTCATGTAGATGTCATGATCAATATTTACTCTAAGAGACTAATTAAAACTCATATGAACACTTTTACTCATGAAAACTTTTCAATTAAGAACACTTTCGGTCTTTTTAAGTGCATTAGGTGCATTTTCATATAGCTCAGTTGCTCAAGCGCAGCTCATGTTTAGCCAATATGTGGATGGGAGCAGCAATAAAAAAGGCTTGGAAATTTATAATCCAGATGGCGCTACAGTTAATTTAGCCGATTATGAGATTCAACAATTTAATAATGGTGGTACAGCAAAGACAGTGGCTTTTCGTTTACAAGGCACGCTCGCGAGTAAGCAGAAGTTTTTAGTGGGGCGCTCAGAGTTACAAACTGAGCTTGGAAGTAAAGTTAATCAGGTGGCAGCACTATCTTTTAATGGAGACGATGCGGTTATACTCGTTTATAAAGGTACGCCTGTAGACCGTTTTGGCCGTATTGGTGAACGCCCAGCAGCGGGATGGGGGACGGCAGTTTCAAGCCTCGGAAATAGTTTTAAGCGTATTGAAACAGAGAATCCAGCTTTAAGTGTTGATGCAACTGCAGCATTTGATTTGGATCATTCATGGTCGGCATGGGCGAACCGAAATGACTTTTCAAATTTATCGGGTTCTACAACTCAGCCTCCTGTTGAAACAGTAAGTTGTTCAAGTTCAGATACACCAATTGCTGACTTGGCGGCAGCAACTCAAGACCAGACTTATACTGTGCGTGGTGTGATTACAGCTGATTATCGTTATGCCAATGGTTTCTCTGGTTTTTATGTTCAGACGCCAGACACTAAAGCACGCGCAAATGTCAGTAATGCTATTTTTGTTTATATTCCAAATAGTAGTGCGGTAAAAGGTGGGCAAGTTGGCGATGAAGTTATTTTACGTGGTCGTTTAACGTCTTATCAAAATCAGCTACAAATAGATCAATTACAACAAGATATTCAAACCTGTAATAGCAATATGGCAAATCAGGTTCAGCCAATTAGCCTTGAACTCCCGTTTGCTAGTTTAACGGGTGGCTCAATTAATTCACCGCAGCGTTATCAAGGTATGTTGGTCAAACTACCTCAGACTTTAACGGTGAGTGAGAACTATAATTATGGTCGTTATGGCGAACTATCGCTAAGTTTAGGCCGTTTATATATTCCAACTAATTTATATCCAGCGTTATCTCCTGAAGCTAAAGCTTTAGCTCAGAAAAATTTATTATCGAAAATTATTTTTGATGATGGCTATAACAATCAAAACCGTACACCGTGGCTACCAAGCAATTTTAGTGCTGCCAATACGCTACGTTCGGGTTATCAACTTAAAAATGCTGAAGGTATTTTAGAATATCGTTTTAATGGTTGGCGTGTACAACCTGTGCTTGGACGTAATCAGCCTGAAGTTATTACTCAAACAAACCCGCGTCAAAACGTCCTTACTAAAAATGCTAATCACATTCGTGTAGCTTCATTTAACGTTTTGAACTATGACAATGGTGCAACGGGTTTTCCAACAGAGCGTGGTGCGACAACACAAGCTGAGTTTGATAAACAGCATCGTAAAATTGTGAGTGCATTAAAAGCGATTGATGCCGATGTATACGGTTTAATGGAAATTGCCAACAATGGTTATGGGCCTAACAGTGCAATTGCCAATTTGACCAAAGCTTTAGGTAGCGATTGGAAATATGTGGTTCCTGAAAACTTAGATCGTTTAGGTGGTGATGCAATCGCAGTTGCTATTATCTATAACAGCAAACGTGTTAAGCCTTTAAATAAACCTGTTGTGCTTGATTTAGGCGTCAAGAACCGAACAACTTTGGCGCAAAGTTTCCAAGCAGTTCGTGGTAATAAAACGTTTACTGTTATTCCAAACCACTTGAAATCAAAAAGCTGTAGTGGGGTCGATGCTAGCTCTACTGACGCAGACCAAAAAGATGGTCAAGGCTGTTGGAACCCAACTCGTGTGAAAGCCGTTGATCAAATTGTGCAATGGCTCGCGAAAAATCCAACTCAAGTGCAAAAGCAAAATGCTTTACTTGTAGGGGATATGAATAGTTACGCAAAAGAAGAGCCCATTTTGTCATTTGAGAAAGCGAATTATAAAGTTTTACTTAATGACACTAAGGTCGGTCAGGGTACTCAGGCGTATAGCTATGTGTATGGTGTTGCGAGTGATGCCAATGGCAATGGTGGAGCAGGTAACTTAGATCATGCAATTGCTGATGCAGCTTTATATCCAAAAGTGGTTCGAACCTTTGCATGGCATATCAATGCAGATGAGCCAACGGTTCTAGATTACAACGAAGAATATAAAACGGATGAGCAAAAGGCATTATTCTATGGTGAAGATGCTTATCGTTCTTCGGATCATGACCCTGTAATTGTCGATCTAGATTTAAATGGAAAAGACTCAAGTCATTCTGACGATGATAAGAAAAATGGGATTTTTGATTTCTTAACTGAATTAGTGAATTGGTTTAGCCAGCTTTTTAAGCGTAATTAACGGAAAAATTGCGTGACGCAAATGTGTTTTATCATATTTTAAACAATCGTCACGCAAGACAACTTGCAAGGAATGACTTTTTGAAGAATATTAGATGGCGTAAGTATTTTATAAGTTTACGCTTTTTTACAATTAAAGAATTGTGCAAACCTTGCAGGTTTTCTAGAAGCAATTTAAAACGTTAATATGAGATAACAAGGATCAGATATGAAATTATATTATTCGCCAGGCGCATGTTCTTTAGCTGCACATATTATTTTAAATGAAATTAATGTTGATTTTGACTTAGAACGGGTAAATTTAAAAACTCATAAAACAGAAAAAGGCGCAGATTATTACGAGATTAATCCAAAAGGATATGTACCAGCTTTAGAAATTAATCCGGGTTTAATGTTAACTGAAAACGTTGCGATTTTACCGTTCCTTGCTCAGCATGATCCTAAACAAGACTTAATTCCTCCATCAGGGATGGGGCGTGCGAAAGTATTGGAATGGTTGGGATATTTGAACTCTGAATTACATGATGCATATGCAGTCTTCTTTGGGGCGCCGTTAACGACTGATGAAAAAACTAAAGCTTATGCAGAAATTGATCGTCTTTTAAAATATATCGATAACTATTTGGCTGAGTCTGATTATGATTATTTGGTAAATGATAATTTCGGTCCAGCAGATGCTTATCTATTTGTTTTAACAAACTGGTCAAACTCAATTGAACATGATTTAACGCCATATAAACATATTATTGCTCTACGTAATAAGGTAGCAGAACGTCAATCTGTACAAATTGCGATGCGTGATGAAGGTCTAATTTCTTAATCAGTTTTTTAGACTTTAATAAAAAGCCCCTGTTCATACAGGGGCTTTTTTTATATTAAAGATGATTAGTGTTGAGCATCTTTTTTCACATCAGCAGCAGTATTTTCAACAGCTTGGGCAGCATCAGCAGTTGCCTTACGAGCAGTTGCTTCAGTTTTTGCAGCAGCTTCAGCGGTTGCGTCAGCAGCATGGTCAGTTGCAGCATCGATTTTTGCAGTAGCATTATCAGTTGCAGTAGCAATATCGCTTGCAGCTTTGTCACCAGCCGATTTGATATCTGCAGTTGCTTGTTGAGCAGCATTTTCTAAGTGTTCACCCGTTGTCGCACCTGTTTCTGGAGCTTTATCTTTATTACATCCAACAAGGGCAACGGTCGCAGCAAGACCTAAAGCAACAAGTAATTTATTCATTGTGTTTTTCCTTCTAATTCATAGCATCCAAATATGGATGTATAAAATATAAACATAAACTAACTGATTAATAAAGATCGAAAATTGTTAAAGAGTTGTAACTCTAATATTAAAAAAGCCTAGCATTTTGTAATGCTAGGCTTGGGTTAAATCATACTGGTTGGACTGAATTTTATTGCCCAGAACGGATGATGTAATCAAACGCAGAGAGTGAGGCTTTAGCGCCTTCACCTGTGGCAATAATGATTTGTTTGTAAGGCACTGTTGTACAGTCACCAGCAGCAAATACACCTTTGACATTGGTTTCATTGCGGTCATTCACAATGATTTCACCGCGGTTGGTTAACTCAACTTCACTGTCTTTTAAGAAGTCAGTGTTTGGTAATAAACCAATCTGTACAAAGATCCCTGCAAGTTCAACTACATGCTCTTCATCAGTCGCACGGTCTTTATATTTAAGACCCGTCACTTGTGAGCCATCACCTAACACTTCTGTACTTAAGGCATTCATAATCACAGTTGTGTTCGGCAAGCTATGCAGTTTGTTTTGCAACACTTGGTCAGCACGGAGTTTTGTATCGAACTCAACCAAAGTCACATGCTCAACAATCCCTGCAAGGTCAATTGCAGCTTCAACACCAGAGTTACCGCCACCAATCACCGCTACACGTTTACCTTTGAACAATGGACCATCACAGTGTGGGCAGTACGCAACACCAC